>CAZIPZ010000152.1:5456-9885 GCA_964541075.1 uncultured Solibacteraceae bacterium
GGCGGCCTGCTCCTTGAAGATGCCTCTCGCTTCTTCGATCGCTGTTTTCCCCCATGGCTCAATGCGAATTCCAAGCGGACCGATCGCGCCCGCAACAAACACGTCTTTGCCCGCCGCCGCTTCGCGCGCGATTCGGGCGCCTTCAATGTTGATTTGCCGGCTTTGTTCGGCAAGGCCATGCGACATCAACTTTGTCCGGTTGCCGCCGAAAGTGTTTGTTTCAATGATGTCGACGCCCGCCTTGATGTAATCCAGATGTACTTCCCGAACTAAATCGGGGTTCGAGATATTCAGTTCATCGAAGCAGCGACTGATGAAGACGCCTTTGCTGTAAAGCATCGTGCCCATCGCGCCATCGCACACCAGTACGCGTTCCCGCAAGGCGGTCAGAAAATCCTTCATAGACGCAAAGTGTAGCAATTTCGGGTGCAGCCGGGACAGTCCCCTAAATCGCTGAATCCTATGCCATACTTTTTTCCTGGAGAATTCATGAAAGAGATTGTGATTGTTGCAGGTCAGCGCACCCCGATGGGAGAGTACGGCGGGGCGCTGAAGGATTTTACAGCTCTTGAATTAGGCGCAGTGGCCGCAAGGGCTGCTATCGCTCAATCTAAATTTGAGCCGCGCGAGTTCGATCACGCAATCTTCGGGAATGCACTGCAGACCAGCGGCGATGCGCTCTATGGAGCGCGCCACGTCGCATTAAAGGCCGGACTTCCGGTGGAAACGCCGGCATTGACCGTGAACCGGCTGTGCGGCTCCGGAATTCAATCCATCATTTCTGCAGCGCAATTGATACAGTTGGGAGAAGCCAATGTCGTCCTTGCGGGCGGAATGGAATCGATGAGCCAGGCGCCTCACGTGATACGCGGCGCCCGATGGGGGCTGAAGCTCGGTCAGGGCAAACTCGAGGACTCATTGATGGTGGCGCTTCTGGATACGTATTGCGGCTGCCACATGGCCGGTACAGCCGAGAACCTTGCGCGAAAGTACGGAATCACTCGTGAAGCTCAGGATGAATTTGCTCTTCGCAGCCAGCAGCTCGCGGCAACGGCGTCGAAGGCGGGTCGCTTCAAGGATGAGATCATACCGGTCGAGCAACTCGACCGCGACGATCACATGCGTCCCGACACTACGCTTGAAGGTCTTGCAAAGCTGCGTCCCGCCTTCGCCAAAGATGGATTTGTCACCGCCGGCAATGCCAGCGGCATTGTGGATGGTGGTGCAGCGCTGGTTGTGGCCGCATCGGACATGGTGAAGACGAAACCGCTGGGCCGTGTTGTGAGTTGGGGCATTGCGGGCGTGCCTCCCGAAATCATGGGCATCGGTCCGGCGCCGGCGACGAAAATGGCGCTGGAGAAATCGGGATTGAAACTAGCGGATATCGATCTGATCGAGATCAACGAAGCGTTTGCTGCACAGTATTTGGCTGTCGAAAAGGCGTTGGAGCTGGACCGCCGCAAGGTGAACGTCAACTGCGGCGCCATCGCGCTCGGCCATCCTTTGGGCGCTTCCGGTGCACGTTTGACGATGACCGTACTCTATGAACTGCGGCGAAGAAACAAACGCTACGGTCTGGCTTCCGCCTGCATCGGCGGCGGACAGGGAATTGCCATCATCGTTGAAGCATTGTAGTGGTACGTTATTCCTGACTCGAGGCTGCGGCTGTTTCCTTTGGAGGAATCATGGCGATCAAAACGGTTGGCGTGCTGGGTTGTGGTCTCATGGGATCCGGAATCGCGCAGGTTGCAGCAACGTCAGGCTACACCACGATCGTAAAGGAAGTTGCAAGCCAGTTCCTGGATAAAGGTCTGGCCGCAATCAATAAGTCGCTCTCAAAGCTGGCTGAGAAGGGAACGATCACAAAGGAAAGGCAATCCGAGGCGCTCGGCTTGTTGAGAGGAACGACCCGGTTCGATGACCTGGCGGATTGCGATCTCGTCATTGAAGCGATCACGGAAAATCTTCAAACGAAGCGCGAGACCTTTGCGACGCTCGACGGCCTCGTGAAGCCCGGCTCCATTTTTGCGAGCAACACATCCTCTCTAAGCATCACTGAAATGATGACGGCGACCAAGCGGGTCGATCGATTCATTGGTTTGCATTTCTTTAATCCGGTGCCGCTGATGAAGCTCGTCGAGGTGGTCGGAACGATAACAACATCACCGGAAGTGATGGACGAGGCAACAAGGTTTTCAGAGAGCCTCGGAAAGACGCCGATCCGGACCACGGATCGATCCGGATTCATTGTGAACAGATTGCTGGTGCCCTACCTTCTGGATGCTGTGAGAGCTTTGGAAGAGGGCGTCGGTAAAGTGGAAGACATCGACAAAGGCATGAAGCTGGGGTGCGGACACCCGATGGGGCCCTTCACTCTGTTGGATTTTGTCGGCCTAGATACCACGTACTACATCGCGAACATCATGTTCGACGAATTTCGCGAACAGCGATTCGCTCCGCCTCCTCTCTTGAAGCGTCTGGTTCTTGCCGGACATCACGGCAGGAAGAGCGGCCGGGGGTTTTACGATCACAGCGATCCGGCCAATCCCAAACCGTTGTTCTAAGTTTCGCCTGCGGAGGCCTGAATGTTTGAGAACCTCTCATATGAAGGAAAATCCGGCATTGCCTATGTCACGATAAATCGCCCGTCTGTAAGGAATGCTCTAAATGGGCAGACTATTCGTGAATTGAAAGCAGTCTTCGAGCAGGTCGCCAGCGACGACTCCGTCCGAGTCGCTATTGTGACCGGTGCGGGTGACAAGGCGTTCGTTGCAGGCGCAGACATCAACGAACTCGCTGCCCACACGCCGATCGTCGGCAGAGAATATTCTCTTCAGGGGCAGGCCGTATTCGACTACATCGAACAACTCGGCAAACCCGTTATCGCCGCGGTGAACGGATACGCGCTGGGTGGCGGATGTGAACTCGCGATGGCCTGCACGTTGAGAATCGCTTCGGAGAACGCTGTTTTCGGACAGCCTGAGGTGAAGCTCGGTATCATTCCAGGCTACGGAGGGAGCCAGCGCCTTCCGAGACTTGTCGGAAAGGGACGCGCTCTTCAAATCCTACTTACCGGCGAGATGGTTTCTGCGGCGGATGCACTTCGCATGGGACTTGTAAATCAGGTGGCGCCCCAAGGGGAATTAATGGCCGCGGCTGAAGCGATGGCAAAGAAGATTATGGGCAATGGTCCGCTGGCTGTAAAATTCTGCATCGAAGCGGTCCATCGCGGCATGGAGATGACTCAATCCGACGCGCAGTTTCTTGAAGCCACCCTCTTTGGTTTGTGCTGCACCAGTGAAGATATGAAAGAAGGAACGCGCGCATTTCTCGAGAAGCGCCCTCCCAACTTCAAAGGAAAATGAAGCGATTCGCCATTATCGCGAGCGAGTACAACTCGGTGATCATGGACGGGCTTATTGCGGGCGCCCAAAAGGCCCTCCGAGATGCGGACGTCATGCTGATCCGCGTTCCGGGATCCTTTGAGCTGGCGATTGCGGCAAAAAAAGCCGCGTCATCGAAACGGTTCGACGGCGTTGTCGCGTTAGGATGCATATTACGGGGCGAGACGCCGCACTTTGACTACATCAGCGCCGCGGTAAGCAACGGTTTACAGCAGGTGGCCCTGGAGAGCGGCGTTCCCATCGGCTTTGGAGTATTGACTGTGGACACTGTTCAGCAGGCGATCGAACGATCCGGCGAATCCGCCAACAAAGGATTTGAGGCGGCAGCCGCGGCAGCTTCTATGGTCAACGTGCTCAAGACAATTTAGCAATGGGCACCAGGCGAAAGGCGAGAGAATATGCGCTCCAGATGCTGTTTCAATGGGATATCACGCGAGACAGCCTGGACCAGATCATGGCGAACTTCTGGGAAAACCACGACGAGCCAGCTGCGATCGTTGATTTCGCCCGGCTGCTTGTGACACGCACGGTGGAACATGTGGAGCAGCTTGATGATCTCATCCGCCGTCACGCGGAGAACTGGCGCCTGGACCGAATGGCGGTCGTGGACCGAAATTTATTGCGCCTGGCCGTCCAGGAATTTCTCTATGACAAGGAGACTCCAAGGACAGTCGTCATCAATGAAGCCATCGAAATTGCGCGGCGGTTCAGCGCCCAGGAGTCCCCGTTATTCATTAATGGAATTTTGGACAGCGTCAAAAAGGAGCTAGAAGGAGAGGCCGGCGAGCAACCACCACGATGAGGACTTTGTGAAGTCCGCGTCGTGATCACTGTTTCGTTGTTTCGCGCCTTTCGTGTTCGTTCTATGGATCAACTGGAAGAAATTCGCGTTCAAAAACTCGAACAGATCAAGCAGTTGGGTTTCGATCCATATCCCACGGAATTTCGATACACCCATTCCATCGGAGATCTGGTTCAGCATTTTTCACCAAAGACGGCCGAAGAACTGCAGCAGAACACGAGCA
>CAZIPZ010000153.1:0-9865 GCA_964541075.1 uncultured Solibacteraceae bacterium
GGTCGTCCATGAGTCGCCCACCGCGTGTGACCAAGACCAAATTGCCCCGTTATCGGCCGCTTCTCGATAAGTTCCTCAAGATTCTTCAATTTGCCGGAACTTCGGCGGACCTGAAGGTTGGCGTCCTGAATGATGGCAATGCCGGCCGAATCATAGCCTCGATATTCGAGCGATTTGAGGCCGCCCATGATGATGGGAACAGGGTCTCGTGGACCAACATATCCAAAAATGCCGCACATGACGCTTCAGGATAACACAGGTGAGATGGCGGTCTTTTGGCTGGACTGCGGCATACAAATCATGGTTTCTTCTTGCGTGTCTTCACCCATTCCTCTTTGACGGTTTGGCGGCCGCGCGCTATGGCCAGAGAGCCGGGAGGAACGTCGTCGGTGATCGAGGAACCTGCGGCGACGTATGCCCCCTTTCCCACTCGGACGGGCGCAATGAGTTGGGAATCGCTCCCGATAAAGACTCCGTCTTCGATATGCGTGGGATGCTTCGCCACACCGTCGTAATTGCAGGTGATTGTTCCAGCGCCAATGTTAACGTTCTTGCCGATAGTCGCATCACCCAAATAGGTCAGATGCATCGACTTCGTGCCCGAATCGAGTGTGGATTTCTTGATTTCAACGAAGTTGCCCACTTTGACCTTGTTCGCCAGCGCGGCGCCCATCCGGATATGCGCATACGGTCCCACAGAGACATCCTCGCCCACCGAGCTGTCCATGATGATGCAGCCATCTAAAACGGTGGAGCGGCCGCCTATCTGCGAATTCGAAATCCGCGAAAAGGAATGAATGGTGGCGTCTTCACCGATCACAGTCGCACCAGTTATCTGAACCGAGGGATAGATGACCGTATCCGGACCGATCTGCACCGTCTCGTCAATGAACGTGCTTTCAGGATCGATGATGCTGACGCCTTCGGTCATGAGTGCTTCACATTTTCGGCGCCTCATGATGCGATCAATGGCCGCAAGTTCCTGCCGTGTGTTGATGCCGAGAATCTCGTCGACTTTCTCAACCTTGAACACTCCGGCCTTCTGTCCCTGATTCACCAGAACTCCAATGACGTCGGTCAGGTAGTACTCTTTCTGAGCGTTGTTGTTCTGCGTCTTACTCAACGCTTCGAAAAGAACCGGAGCGTTGAAAACATAAATGCCGGAATTGATCTCGGTGATCAGCCTGATCTCGGGCGATGCATCCCGGTGTTCAACAATCGCCTCGATCTCGTCCACATTTCTCCGGACGACTCGTCCGTAACCGTAGGGGTTTGGAGCGTCTGCCGTCAGAACGGACGCTTTGAAACCACCATCGACGTGAAACTTCAGAAATCGCTGGAGGGTTGCTGCTTCTATCAATGGGACGTCTCCCGGCAGAACGACAAGGTCTCCCGTATATTCAGCCAGATGTTGGCGGGCAGCCATCACCGCATGTCCGGTGCCGAGTTGCTGTGTCTGTTCAACGAAAGTGGCTTCCGGAGCCAACGCCTTGACCTCCTCGGCCTGGCGACCCACCACGATCGAGACATCAGGAGAAATCTCACGCGCCGCGCGGAGAACGTGATGAATCAATGGGACGCCCCCCACCGGATGCAGCACCTTGGCCTTTTTTGACTTCATGCGAGTGCTCTTACCCGCCGCAAGAATAAGGATCCGAATGTTGTCCATCGTCATTCTCAAAGGTGTGCCATTTCCCAGACCGCCTTGGCAAGGCGATCCGGATCGTGGCGAATTACTCCATCGTCGGCAAGCAGGTCGCGCTCAACCACCGTCAAGCCAAGCGCGCGCAACCGGTCATGGTCGGCCTCAACAAGCCGTGCGTTCTCCGCCTCATATCTTTTAAGGGTATCTGCCGAAGGCGTCGCATTGTTGAGCAGGACCTTGGGAAAAATGACCCCTCCGCAATGAGCGGCCATCACTTGAACGTGGTCGGCGGCAGAATATCCAACCGTCTCGCCTGGCTGAGTCATGATGTTTTGAATATATATCTTAGTCGCGCGTGACGCTCGTATTGCGCTTATGACTTCATTCACCAAAAGGTTCGGAATCAGACTGGTGTACAGCGAACCCGGACCAATCGTTAGAACGTCAGCCTCAACGATCGCTTCGATTGCCGCCGGAAGCGGGTGCGCGTCGATGGGCTCAAGTTGCACTCTCTTGATCCTGCGACTGTCGGCTGATATCCGTGTTTCACCTTCAACCCACGTTCCATCTTCCAGTTCAGCGCGAAGCGAAACCACTGAGTTGGTGGATGGATAAATAGCCCCTTTAATGGCCAGCACTTCCGAAGTCAGATGCACGGCCTCCGCAAAATCGCCGGTGACACCGGCCATTGCCGAAAGGAAAAGATTTCCAAAGCTATGATCGTGGAGCCCTCCTTCACTGCTGAATCGAAATCGAAAGAGGCGCGACATCAAACCCTCGTCCTCGGACAAAGCGATCATGCAGTTGCGGATGTCCCCAGGCGGGATGACGCCTAGCTCCTCACGCAGCCGACCGGAGCTTCCACCATCATCTGTTACGGTCACAATCGCCGACAGTTTTGCAGGACATTTTTTAAGGCCGCGCAGGAGGGTGGAAAGCCCGGTTCCGCCACCGACGGAAACGATTCTAGGCTTCGTGGAAATCACTTCTCGTGAGAAGCAAGGAGTTGCTGGAAGTCTGAATCCTCGATGAGGCTCTCGAAATCGCTATCGCGCGCCGCGAGATAGCGGTTTTCAGGTCTATTGTGAATAGATTGCTTAAGGAAGCCGAGAGCGTCTTCTCGGTTTCCCTGCAGGGCGTTTGCTGCAGCCAAAGCATAAAGAATGTGGTCGCCTTTAGGGGCAAGCTTCAGCGCATGTTGCAGATGCTGAATGGCGGATCCAAGTTCACGACGATTCAAGTCAGCTACGCCGACGTTGTAATGGTCCTCGGAGGAGCGCAATACGGTTCGAGCGCTTTCCTGAACCTTCTTTTCACAAGCATGGATGAGGACCTTAGCCCGATCCTGAATCTCGGCTTCATCTGGGTGGTCGGCCAGGAGACTCTCAAATTTGTTAATGGCTTTCTCAAACTGTTCGGCATGCATCAATTTGATGCCCGCCTCGTATGCCTGAATCGCGCTTGCAAAGTCTCTTGAAGGAGCGCGACGGAGAACAGGCGACGTAGAGGCCGTCGAGTTCCCCTTCGGCGCCACTTTAGAGGAAGTTGCAGCCTTATCCGAGTTCGCCCGACGAACGGACGTCTTCTTTATCGCAACTTTGGAAGGTTTCTTGGAGGGCTTCGCAACTCCGGCAGGTTTAGCTTTCAATCTCAATGATTTAACACCTGCGCCAGAACTGCGGGAAGCCTTCTTGGCGGATCTCAGCTTCGTTTTTCCTTTGCTTGTCATCGATCGACTCATTCGGCGCCTCGAATGGGCAACTTATAAAGGTTGTACAAGGCAATGTCAAGCCACGGAGGAATCGTCTCGATGCGGGTCAGCTGAAGATCATGCGCAGCTGCAAGGAACTTAATGGGAGCAGAGCACTTCGCGTCGGAACGGGGCGACGCAATGCGGCAATGCTGAAGCGAATCGGAGCGTTGCGACGGAAGTCCGTAGAAATCCAACAACATTGGCAAGCCGAGTGCTTTTTAGAGGAACATCGGGCTACTGCCTTTTCGACATTCCGACAGCGGCAGGAAGAGCTCGTAGGACCGGTTCCGGTGGACTTTCCACAATCTGAGGATGCTCGGTAATAAGCGTGTCTTTTAGACGGGTGTGAATGGCTACGCTTTTGGGCGCCTTAATTCCGAATCGGACTCTATTTCTACCCACTTCAAGAATTGTGATCTCAATATCGTCAGCGAGGACAATCTTTTGATCTTTCTTCCGGCTGATAATAAGCATGACATACCTCGACGAAGAACTCTGCTATCTGATAGATCGCTGCAGAGTTCCAAAAATACCGAAGACTTTTCGCTTTTCTACGTTTGCGGGATTTTGGGGGTTCTCATTTATGAGCTTTTCTGGCAGAATTGTCCCGCTTTCAAATGATTAGGCGCCTCTTTTCGATTACTTGCGTAATGCTTCTCTTGCTTTGGCCTACTCAGGCGCAAGAGACGACCAAATCCACCCTCATGGTGGTTCCGCTTGTGCCAGCACGCCTGAACACCGTCTCCGAATCGAACTACCTCAATCAGCTTGCGATCCGCGGCTACCGGTTGGAAACCCAAGGACTTCTGATTGAATCAATGGATGGTTCGAAGGTGTTTGCCGAACTCAACAGCAACACCGCGTTTAATCCGGCGTCGGTGATCAAGCTCGCCACCTCATTCGCTGCGCTCTCCAAATTCGGTCCGGAGCACCAATTCGAAACAGCCGTTTATGCCGACGGTTCTCTGGACAAGAAGACGCGCACCCTCAAAGGCGATTTAGTTCTTATGAGTGAGGGCGATCCCACTCTGAACACCACGGATGTTAATCGGCTCATTCGTCAGGTAATCAAGTCTGGGATATCGCGGGTCACAGGTGATCTGGTCATCTCCGGACCCCTGGCTTTCGGCGCGTCCTTCACCACGGATAGTGCGATCAAAGCATTGAAGTTCAGCATCCGCAAGCTGGGACTGCGAATCGGGGGAGAAACCAAGAAGAAGGAAATCGAGAAGCCGGACGGCGAGCACGTTGCCAGCCTGGTGTCGAAGAGTCTGCGAAGCATTCTTTTCTTTCAGAACGCGCATAGCAGCAATCCGATCGCGGAACGTGTCGGCAATGCCGTTGGCGGACCAGCGGCCGTAGAGCACTTTCTGGAGGAGCAGGTTGGTATTCCCGCTCCAGACGTCTACATCACCAGAACATCCGGGCTCGATTTCAACCGGATTACAGCCCAAGGAACGGTTCAGCTTCTACGGCAGATGGCGAAATGGCTGGAAACGAATGGCATGCTGCCGCAGGACATCATGCCTGTCGCCGGAATTGATCCCGGCACACTACACGCGCGCTTCACCAGCGAACCGTATCGCGGCGGAATCGTCGCCAAAACGGGGACCTTACCGGGGACCGATGGTGGTGTGAGCACGCTTGCCGGCATCCTCTATTCTCGAGACTCGGGACCGCTTATTTTCGCGATCTTCAACACGAAAGCGAACGTGAATACATCACGACGATTGCAGGATGGTCTCTTGAAGGCTTTTGTGGCCGAATTGGGCGGGATTGCGGTCGTTAGTGCGTCATCGCGTAAATTAAGTAATTGACGCCAAGCCGCACCGATTTCGCCGCGGGCTGAAAAGGCATTTCACCGCGATCCACCCACTCCCAGAACTCGCCGAAGTCATTATTCAGGTTCGCGACGAACAGGAGTCTTCCCTTTTCGTCATTCATTCCCCAAAACTCGACTCCGCGCCCCTGAAATCGCCCGTCGTAGTATGGCGGCTGCATTTCCAGGGAATCGATGTCGTAGAAGGTGTGGAAGACCTCGTGCGAGAGGTCCAGGCGGTACATGTTCCGGTCTGGAAAGACAATCTTCATTTGACGCTGGAGATTGTCAAGGTCGCGGCCGCGGAAATCGTCGAATATGGCAAATCCTCCGCGATTGAAGTACTCGCGAAATCCCCTGACTTCCCTTTCGGTCAGCTCCATAAAGCCGGGCTCCGAAATATAGAGAAACGGATACTTGAAAACATCCGGCTCATCCAACCGGACGATCTGATAGGCCTCATTATTCGTGTAAACGCCGGTGACCTCGCGGAGCAATGAAAGGTAAAGGTCTTCCGCGTAGGGATAATCGTGGTGCCACGGCGCCTCGCGGTCCATGACAGCCCGGAAGTCCATGGTAAATTGGACTCTGGCAAAGGTGAACTCTGTATCGCGAGAGGGAATGTCCGAATTCCCCTGGGAAACAAACAGCGCCAGGAAAATCAAAACGACCACGAATTTCTTCATAGCCCCGAAGTATACGCCCTATGACTGTCCTAGATCGAATTATAGCTCTGACACTGCCGTTCGTCCCTAAGGCCGTCATACGCCGAGTCGCAAGTCGTTACATCGCGGGTGAAACGATCAATGAAGCCTTGAACGTGGCTGAAGGCTTCAATAAGCAGGGCATCCGGGCGACTCTCGACGTCCTCGGAGAGGATGTCCACAATCTGGACCATGCCGATCGAGCGATTCAGGAGTACTTGCATGTGCTGGATGAGATCTACCGGCGAAAGCTCAACGCGAACATCTCCATCAAACTCACGCAGCTTGGCCTGAAGATCGACAAGGAAACGTGCTTACAGCTGATGGATCGGCTGCTGAATCGCGCGCGCGAACTGAACAATTTCGTTCGCATTGACATGGAGGATTCCTCCTGCACGGGCGATACGCTGGAGGTGTACCGTCGGCTCCGTAATACTCATACGAATGTCGGCGTGGTCGTTCAAGCCTACCTGAGACGAACTCAGCACGACGTAGACTCGCTGGTAGACCTACGCCCCAACTACCGGTTGTGCAAGGGCGTGTACCTCGAACCACGGACGATCGCCTATCAGGAGATGCCGATAATCAATCGAAACTACGTCGACCTTCTGGAAAAAATGTTTCGAAACGGATCACATGTCGGCATCGCAACGCACGATGAGCTCATCGTGTGGGAAGCTTTCCGTTTGATCCGCGAATTCGGCCTGAAGCCGGCAGCCTATGAATTTCAAATGCTGCTGGGCGTCGACGAAGAACTTCGAGGCATCATCCGCTCAGCGGGACACAATCTTCGCGTATACATTCCCTTTGGGCGTGACTGGTACGCGTATTCGGTCCGCCGGCTCCGCGAAAATCCAAGGCTGGCAGGTTATGTATTGCGCGCGATGTTCAGGTAGGGCGGCCGGAAAAATGATTCAGGCATGCTAAGCTTTACCGCTGATGCCGATATTCGACTACCACTGCGCAAAGTGTGACATGGTGTTCGAAAAATTGTTGATGCCCGGTGATTGCGCCGCGGTCGCCTGTCCCGACTGTTCGGGCGCGGTCGATCAAATCGCGTCCGCGCCGGCGCTGCACAAGACTTCTTCTCGCAATGGTGTGTTGCGAAGGGAATATAAGGCATATCGCAAACAATGGAGTGAAAGCGCATACATGCCAAGGCCTGGAAAAAAATCCAAAGACTAATCCACCTTGAAGATTGTCCTGCTAGGAACAAGTTCGGCCATCCCGACGCTCACCAGAGGGTTGTCTTCAACCGCGCTCATACGTGAAGGCGACGTCTTTTTGTTTGATTGCGGTGAAGGAACGCAACTCCAGTTAATGCGATCAGGCGTCAAACGAAGCCGCATTCACAGCATCTTTATTGGTCACCTTCACGGCGACCATCTTTATGGCATAGCGGGCTTGATCAGCACGCTGCATCTCGATGGTCGCGAGACGCCGCTGAATGTTTTCGGCCCTGATGGTCTGCGGCATTTTTTACAAGCTGCTTTTCGTACAACGGACCTTCAGTTCGATTTTAGACTGACGGTCCAGGAGTTTCCGCGCGGGTTTCGCGGACGCGTTCTCGACGAACAGGAGTTCTATGTCGACGCGCTGCCGCTCGATCATTCGATCTTTTGTCTCGGATGGCGTTTTCAGGAGAAAGTAAAACCCGGTGTGTTCAATCTGCAAAAGGCGGAAGAACTGGGAATTCCCCGTGGCCCGCTGTACGGACGCCTGCAGCATGGCGAGGAAATTCGACTTCCAGACGGGCGCGTCATCAGGCCTGACGCCGTGCTTGGCCCGCCGCGACCCGGAAAGTCCGTGGCATATTGTCTCGATACACAGTTCTCTGAACGATCGATCGAGCTAGCCGATCAATGCACAGCACTCATCCATGAAACCACGTTCGGACAGGACGCCGTGGACATGGCTCGCGAGCGTAAACACTCCACAATGGAAGACGCCGCACGCGTTGCAAAGGAGGCCCGAGCTCAAACTCTCGTCGCCACGCACTTCAGCTCGCGATATGACGGACGAGAAGTTGCGAGGATCGGCAAGGAAGCCCGCAATGTGTTTGAAAACATCACGGTCGGACGAGATCTTCTGGAGATCGAGATCTAAGAGTCCATCTATGTCGATCAGTATCTCGAAATCGATGGATCGATTTGAAATGACCACGCATCTATCCCGCCGCTCATGCTGCGCGTGTTCATGAATCCGTGTCCGCGCAAGTACGCAGCCGCATCCAGACTGCGAATCCCGTGATGACACATCGTGACGATAGCGGAATCCTTGGGCCACGTCTGTAGAATGTCCTGCGCAAGTGACTGGTCGACGAGGAGGCTTCCCTCGATTTTGGCGATCGCGTACTCGTCGGGTGTACGGACATCGAGCAGCTTGACCTTTCCTTGCTTGAGCAGCTCGGAAACTTCTCGCGGCGTGATCTCGATGTTTTTCTCCAGCTCAGCGCTGTTCCTGACGTGTTCGATGACTTCGTTCACATCAAGTCCGTGATTGCCTGCAACGGTCGATAAAGTGTCCGTGGGCTGAAAACCGCAGCTGCTGCAGCCTCCGATATGATATCGCTGGAAGAGAACCCGTTGTGCGGATGGAAATACTCTCGTGACTTGCTCCATCCTCCAGGAGCCGGACAAATCCTTTGGGTCGGTGCTGACGGGGTCACCGGATCCCCTTAGCGGCTTCAGCGCCCGGATGTCCAGTTCGTCATCGTTCGTCGCGGGCGTAGGTCCGCTTTTCCTGCCGAAAATTCTCGAAAGCAATGTCGCCATCTTCGATCGCTCCCTCCAGCGTTGCGCGCTGCGCATTCGTGATGCGCGCCCGGACAAGTTCTCCGGGCAATACATTTCCGTTTATGTGCACTTTAAGGTTCGAGCGTGTTCTGCCGAAGTTGTTCTCTTCGACAAGAACCTCCTGAATCGCACCAACCAACTTGGAACGTTTTTGCAGTGCGATTCGATCCATGAGAGCCAGACACTCCCGGTGCCGCTCCTCAATCAATGTATCCGGCAGATCGTTGAATTCGGCTGCCGGCGTCCCGGTGCGCTGCGAGTACTTGAAAATGAACCCCCAGTCGAATTGAGTTTCCTCGATCAGGGACAAAGTCTGCCGGAAGTCATCGTCGGTCTCCCCAGGGAACCCGACAATGATATCCGTGCTGAGCGTCATATTGGGCATTGCCGCGCGCATTCGCTCGACGCGGGAAAGATACTGCTCTCGAGTGTAGTTGCGGGCCATGCGCTTCAGCATTGAGTTGGAACCGGACTGCACGGGCAAATGCAGCGCTTCGCAGACCTCAGGCGTGGAAGCCATGGTTTCGATGACACGGTCGTCCATGTAATAAGGATGAGGGCTGATAAACCGAACCCGGTCCACCCCCTCGACGCTTGAAACCGCCGCGAGGAGATCGGCGAATCGATGCCCTCCACTTCGATAAGAATTCACCGTCTGTCCCAGGAGTGTGATTTCTCGAGCGCCTTCATTCACGCGATCACGCACCTCAGCGAGTATCTGCTCCATCGTGTGGTAAGTCTCGCGGCCGCGAACATGCGGAACGATGCAATACGTGCAGGAGTAATTGCAGCCGCGCATGATGGTGACAAACGCGGCCACCCTATCGTCCGTACTCGCTACGGCATAATCCAGTTCCTCATCGGTTTCGCGGCGGTCGAGGAGGCCCTGCGTCATTTCTCGAAAATTCTCGATCGACTTCGCGCCCACAACAAGATCGACGAACGGAAAGCGGTCTTCCAGGTATTCCTTGGTCCGCTCCGCTGCACAACCCGTAACCACGACCTTCCGGCCGGTTCGTTTGGCTTTCCAGCGCTTGAGCCGTCCGATTTCTGAAAAAGCGCGGTCCTCGGCATGCTGGCGAACGGTGCACGTGTTGACCAGCAGAATCGATGCTTCGTCCTGATCCTGTGTCTCCACGAGGCCTCGCG
>CAZIPZ010000154.1:0-9761 GCA_964541075.1 uncultured Solibacteraceae bacterium
TTGCGTGGGCTATTGCTTTCCTGAAGCCACGTGTCGGCTTCGTCTCCAACTGGCTCGAGCGGTATGACGCGTGGAAATAACGGCGATCGGAAGAAAGCGCGCGCGCCGTCGAGCAAAAGGTGGAGCAGAAGAAAGAAAAGCCTGTTCAAAAGCAAACTATTGTCACTGAGAAGGCGCCGCCGATGCCGGCGCCGCCTCCGGTGATTCCCACTCCATCGGCTCCACGAGCTGCGCCCCATTAGGGCCACTTTGCCCAGCCGGCGCAAGCCGCAGCTGCGCCTGCAGCCGCCACTCGCACGGCCAAAGCCAACCGCCGGGACCATGCCGGAGAGTTTCCGCCGATCGCGCTTCTTCAGCCTGCCGCCGCAGCGATTAGAGTGGACGAAAACGAGCTTCGCGAAAGAGCCCACTCACTGGAAGAAAAGGCGAAGGAATTCGAGGTTGTCGGAGCGGTTCAGCAAATCCATCCTGGCCCGGTGGTGACAACCTTTGAGTTCAAACCGGAGGCCGGCGTCAAATATTCGAGGATCACCGGCCTCGGCGACGACCTTTGCCTCGCCTTGCAAGCTGAATCCGTCCGCATCGATCGCATTCCCGGAAAATCCACGGTCGGAATCGAAGTGCCCAACGACGATCGCGCCACGATTGTGTTGCGCGAAATCCTGGATTCACGCGAATACAGTCAGGCGGCTTCCCGGCTCCCACTGGCTCTCGGCAAAGACATTACGGGCAAGATCGTCGTATCGGACCTGCAAAAGATGCCGCACTTGCTGCTGGCCGGCTCGACCGGCACCGGCAAAAGCGTCTCCATCAACGCACTTATCCTTTCGCTGCTGTATCGCTCGCGCCCCGACGCGGTAAAGATGATTCTCATCGATCCGAAACGGCTGGAGCTTGGGCTTTACCAGGACATTCCGCATTTGCTCGTGCCCGTTGTCACCGAACCGAAGATCGCGCAGAACGCTCTGCGGTGGGCGGTGACAGAAATGGAAAACCGCTACAAGAAGTTGGCGAAGCGCGGCGTGCGGAATCTCGAGGTGTACAACGAGCAGGTCAAGCAGCTGCCGATTCCAGGGCTCAACAGCCGGGCGGACGACGACGATGACCGTGAACCGCTTCCATATATCGTCATCGTCATCGATGAACTCGCCGACCTCATGATGACAGCGGCCCGCGAGGTCGAGGAATCGATCACGCGCCTCGCGCAGATGGCCCGCGCCGTCGGTATTCATTTGATATTGGCCACACAGCGGCCGTCCGTGGACGTCATCACGGGCTTGATCAAAGCCAACTTCCCTGCGCGCATTTCGTTCCGAGTCGCATCCAAAGTGGATTCGCGAACCATCCTGGATTCGAACGGCGCCGAACAACTGCTCGGACGAGGAGACATGCTCTTCCTCCCGCCCGGCTCTTCCCGCCTGATGCGCGTTCATGGTCCGCTCGTGACAGAAGAAGAAGTAATCCGCGTGGTGGAATTTTTGAAGGAGCAGGGCAAACCGACGTACAACGAAAAGATTCTGGAATCGCCTGACGAACGCGGCGATCTCGGGGAAGGCGATGGCGCAACCGACGAGCTCTACGACGAAGCGGTGCGCCTCGTTGTCGAGATGGGCAAAGCCTCGACTTCCGTTCTTCAGCGCCGGCTTCGCGTCGGATACGGTCGCGCCGCCAGCCTGCTCGATGCCATGGAGCGCGACGGCATTATCGGGCCGCCCGAAGGAACCAAGCCCCGCACCGTCCTCGTGAATAAGGAAGACTACCTGCGGGAGCCTTAACCATGGGATTTCGAACAGACGCCATCCATGCCGGCCAGGAACCCGATCCCGCAACCGGCGCCGTAACGGTTCCGATCTATCAAACCTCCACATACGTTCAAGAAGGCCTCGGCAAGCATAAGGGCTTCGAATACGCGCGCACGCAGAATCCGACCCGTATGGCGCTCGAGCGAAATGTCGCGGCCCTAGAAAAAGGCATCGCGGGATATGCATTCGCATCAGGCATGGCGGCGACAAACGCCGTCACGCAATTGCTTCTGAAGCAGGGCGATCACGCCATCTGCACCGAGAATGTTTATGGAGGAACCTTCCGGCTATTCGACAAGATCGTCCGGCATTACGGAATTGAGTTCAGTTACGCGAATACTTCCGACCTTCGCGAGGTGGAGCGCGCAATGCGGCCGAACACCCGAATGCTGTTTGTCGAAACTCCCACGAATCCGTTGATGGCCCTCACCGACATTCGAGCCGTGAGCGACATCGCTCATCGGACCGGCGTTCGCGTGGTGGTGGACAACACGTTCATGTCGCCGTACCTCCAACGACCACTCGAACTCGGCGCGGATATTGCGCTGCACAGCACCACCAAGTATTTGAACGGCCACAGCGATAGCGTGGGCGGCGTCGTGGTGGTGAACATTCAAGAGGATGCGGAGCGGCTGCAGTTCATTCAGAACGCTGCGGGAGCGATTCTTTCGCCCATGGATTCGTTTCTCGTTCTGCGCGGAATCAAGACTTTGCCGATCCGCATGGAAAATCACAGCACGAATGGAGCAGCGATTGCTAAATACCTGGCGCAGAAGCCTCAGGTGAAAAAAGTGTATTACCCGGGGCTTCCCACGCATCCGGGGTACGAGTTGGCGAAGAAGCAGATGCATGGTTTCGGTGCGATGATTGCATTCGATTTGGGGTCGCTTGAAAGTGCAAAGACGTTTCTGGGCCGTGTTCGCCTTTGCGCTCTCGCCGAAAGCCTCGGCGGTGTGGAAACATTGATTTCGCATCCCGCGACGATGACGCATGCTTCGGTGCCCGTCGAGCAGCGCAACCGTCTGGGAATTACGGACGGCCTCGTGCGCATTTCGGTCGGGATCGAAGATATCGACGATCTGATCGCCGATCTCGACAACGCATTCGGATCGGGGACATAGGACGGTCCTCTTTGTCGTATGTATCTTTGGGCCCTACTGTTCTTATCCTTCCTTGCGCCTCAAATCGATGCGCTATCCCTCAGCGGAGTTGTGCTCGACACTTCAGGCAGACCGGTTAGCGGCGCCCAGGTTCGCCTGGAAGAGCCAACCACCCAAAAGCATTGGGATGTCGGCACGCAGGCTGATGGACTCTTCACCTTCGATCGGCTCTCGCTGGGAACGTACCGCCTATCCATCCGCCACCAAGGCTACTTCGAAATGTCCTCCGAGGTCCGTCTCGAATCGAGCAAGATCATCGAGTTCACACTCGCCGAGGCTGAGACTCTCACAGAGGAAGTGGACGTAATCGCCCGGCCGGAGCCGATCAACACGGAGGCGATCGCGCCGCAAAACGTCGTAAACGAAGGCGTCATTCAAAGCATCCCGTACACGGGACGGCAGAACTTCCTCAACGCGCTGTCCCTCATGCCTGCCGTCATGAAAGACAGCTCGAACCAGATTCATATCCACGGCTCGCGGCCCGACCAGATCCGGTATCAAATGGACGGCCTCTACTTGACGGATGCCACGGCCGGCGGACTTACATCCAACATTCCGATCGATTCGATCGAAAGTGTGAACCTGGACTTAGCCAACTACTCAGCGGAGTTCGGAAAGAGCTCCGGCGGAGTGGTGAATGTGCACAGCCAGTTCATCGGGAACAAGTACCGTTTCAACATCACCGACTTTATTCCCGGCTGGGACTTCCGCCAGAAGTCCATCGCGGAGTTTTCGCCGCGCCTGCTCGCATCGGGTCCTGTGGTTCAGCAGAAGCTGTGGTTCATGTATTCCGGCACGCTTCACTACGTTCACAGCATTCTCGAGGAGATCAAGCCGCCCGGCAACTCACGGACTCAAACGGACACGGATCAACTTCTAAAACTGCAGTGGAACGTACGCGAATCACACGTCGTAACCATGCATATGCTCCACAACGGCGCATACTTCGGCAATTCGGGACTCAGCGTGGTG
This sequence comes from uncultured Solibacteraceae bacterium, assembly GCA_964541075.1. Classification (GTDB taxonomy): domain Bacteria; phylum Acidobacteriota; class Terriglobia; order 20CM-2-55-15; family 20CM-2-55-15; genus CAZIPZ01. The sequence goes on from CAZIPZ010000154.1 coordinate 3,935, forward strand.
CGTCCCCGTGAAACCACAACGAATTTTTTCCGTCGCGGGATCACCCTTGGCTTGTCCAATCGTCAGTTCGCGAAAGGAAAGCTGATTGAGACGACGTTGCAGTGGTCACGGCGGCGGGATAACGATCTGGCGAAAGGCACAGAACCGCTGGAAGCTCGACCCGAGTTCTGGCGCGGACACTTCTTTACGGATCGCCGGGAACGCGCCAAACGTGTTCATGTCGTGCAGACCGTCGCGTGGGATGCCAAAGCGGGCCGCGTGACCCATCGATTCAAGACAGGAGCAGAAGTAGATCGCGTGGAATCCATTGTCCAGCTCGACAGGCGGCCATACACGTTGTTCAATGAATGGGGCGCGGTTCGACAGTCGGTGACGTTCGCCGGGCCGAATCATGCGGGCATCCGTAATTGGGAATATGGAACGTTCTTTCAGGATCGCATCGTTTGGGAAAGGCTGCAGGTGGAACTCGGAATCCGGTTTGATCGTGAGAGTGTGGTCGGGCGAAATAACTTTTCTCCGCGTGCGGGATTCTCTTTCCTTCCTTTTGGAACGCCGCGAACGAAATTCAGCGGCGGGGTCGGCTTGTTTTACGACAACATCACGTTGACCAATCTGCAATGGCCGTATTTCCAGAGGCGCTTCATGACGACATACATGGAGGACGGGGCCCCGGCTGAGGCTGCAGCGGCGGCGGATGTAAGCGTGAGCCCGGCCCTTCGGAATCCTTCCGGAACGCACTGGAATGTCGGATGGGAGCATGAATGGGCGCCGCGATGGGTTTCCCGGATCGATTACATTCAAAAGGCCGGCAAGAACCAAACTCGCCTATCCGCACGGCCGAGTCCAGCGGGATTCGATATGGTGTTCGACAACTCCGGCCGTTCCCACTATCGGGCGGTGGAGCTGAGCATCGACCGGCCGATCCGGACGAATCTGCGATTCCTGGGCTCTTACATCTATTCAAAGGCAACGGCGCGACCGACGCTGTCGTTTGATTTTCCGGATCCCGCCGTGGAACTGGCCCACGAATCGCCGGTAGATTGGGACACGCCGCATCGATTCGTGGGTTGGGGGTATTTTCCGCTGCCGGTGCGGCTGAATGGCTCATTCTCGGTGGAAGCCCGCTCGGGCTTCCCCTATACGATGATTACGGATTTGAACACACACCTCGGCGGATACAACGCCAACCGGCTGCCCACATTTTTCGTAACGAATGTCGGCGTTGAAAAAGAACTCCCGATCCCGTGGGGGAGCGGCCGCCGCGTCGCATTTCGCGTAGGCGTGACGAACCTGTTCAATCGTTTCAATCCGCGTTTCGTGGACGCGAACGTAAATTCCTTTTCCTTCGGCAACTTCTCGGATTCTTCTCGCCGTCATTTCTCCGCGCGCGTCCGGCTGTTGAAGAAATAATTCCAGGATGAAAAATGACCATTGGCTAATCGTCATTGTCCATTAGCCCATGGTCATTTCTCATCCTCTTCCCCCTAAGTCACCGCTGCGTCGATCCATTCCGCATACTTGTTGAACGCGTCCTCGATGGGCACCGCCACAATCTCCGGAAGCTCGTAGCTGTGCATCGCCTTGATCCGGTCCTGCAACTGATCGAAGCGGCTGCGCGTGGTCTTGGCGAGCATCAAGGTTTCTTCCGACCAGGTAAGTTTGCGCTCCCAGACATAGCACGATGAGACGCCCGGCAGCACGTTCACGCATGCCGCCAGCTTCTCCCTGACGACGGTTTCCGCGATCTTCAGGGCCTGCTCCCTCGTTTCACAGGTTACAAAGACAATAATTTTGTCGGTCATGATTTTTCCTGGTTATGATCTTTCTATGACGACCATGATCAAGTTCGGCACGTCCGGATGGCGCGCTCTAATTGCAGATGAGTTCACGTTCTCGAATGTACGGCTGGCAGCCGAGGCCATCGGCCGCTATGTTCGACGCCGCAACCCTTCACCGACGATTCTCGTCGGGTACGACACTCGTTTCCTTTCGGAAAACTTCGGGCTGGAAGTCGCCCGGGTTCTCTCCTCTCAGAATATTCGCGTGAAGCTTTGTTCTCAAGCTGTACCGACGCCTGCAGTGGCCTTTACGATCATCGATCAAAAATTCGATGGCGCGGTCAATATCACGGCGAGCCACAATCCAGGTGAATATAGCGGCATCAAGTTCTCCACATCGGATGGCGCGCCCGCGCTGCCGGAGGTGACGAATGAAATCGAATCGACGATTGTTTCGCTTCAATCTTCGACGTGGGATTTCACGTCGTCGCCGAACGACAAGCTCATTGAGCCGATCGATATCGGGCCCGCGTACCTTCGCAACCTTGCAACGAAGGTGGACCTGGGGAAAATCCGCGATGCGTCGCTTAGTCTCGGCTACGACGCGCTGCACGGATCAGGCGCCGGGTATCTGGACCGGCTGCTTGCGGAGCATCACATTCCGGCGATGATCCTTCACACGAATCGCGATGTTTACTTTGGCGGCAAACATCCCGAGCCGGCGGACGAGCAGTTGGGCGAGTTGAAGCTGGTGATGAAAAAGAACTGGCTAAAGCTGGGCCTCGCAACGGACGGAGATGCCGATCGATTTGGCGTGCTGGACGAGGGCGGTGAATTCATTTATCCGAATGAACTCATCGCGATGCTGGTGGACTATCTGATCGAGAGCCGCGGATGGAAAGGCGGAGTGGCGCGGACGGTGGCGACGACCCATCTGGTGGACAAGGTGGCGAAGCTGCACCATCGCGAGCTGCTGGAGACGCCGGTCGGCTTCAAGTACATCGGGGAATATATAAAGGAGGGTCGGATCGTCCTCGGAGGCGAGGAGAGCGCCGGCCTGTCGGTGCAGGGACACGTGCCCGAGAAGGACGGAATTCTCGCGTGCTTGCTGTTTGCCGAGATGGTCGCAAGCCGCGGAAAATCGTTGAAAAATCAGCTGAAAGCCCTTTTTTCCAGAGTGGGCGAAGTATATAATCGGCGCTTGAATATCAAGCTTGATCCGGCGATCAGCGCTCGGGTGAAGCAGAAGATCGATTCCGACGTCACTGAATTTCATGGACGTCGGGTGGCGGAGCAGAATCGCAAAGATGGATTGAAGCTGATATTTGCCGATGGCAGTTGGGTGTTGATGCGGCCGTCGGGCACAGAACCGGTAGTGCGATATTACGCGGAATCGGGGACCACAGCGGATTTGGAAACGCTGCTCGAGTACGGGAGACAATGGATCAACGAGGCGTAGCCCATGGCGTAGTTGTTCGAATCGCTCTCGGCGTGTTCGGTTTGCTCACGGTCGCCATGCTCCTGCTCACCATCTTCAATGACAAAGGCTTGCTCCAGGTTCGCGCGCAATCCAAAAAATTAGCGGCGATCGAGAGCGAAATCGCCGCCGTCGAAAGCGAAAACAAGCAACTCACTACTGAGATCAGAGGATTGCGGACGGATCCCAGCGCCATTGAGAAACTTGCCCGCGAAGAATTGAAACTCGTCAAGCCTGGCGAAGTGATTCTGGTCACACCCGAGCGGTAGTCCCTCCTACGCCGCCCACTGTTTTTTCAGATCGTTTTTCTTGTTGTGAATTCTCTGGCCTAAGCGCTCCAGCTGTTCGGACGACATCTGGCGTTCGAGCATCGGAAAGATTTTCCCTTCTTCATCCTCGACATGATGCTGGATGGTGCGTCGAAGATCTGCGACTTTCCTGTCGAAATCGTAGGATGAAGGATCGATACCGGATATTTCGCTGAGCAGACTCTTGATGTTGTCATGCTCGCGATATGAATCGTTGACGTACTGTTCGACGAATCCGAAATTCAAATTTCTCACCGCCGGATAGAACACCTCTTCCTCGGCCTGTGCATGCACGGTGAGTTGGCGCTGGATCTCAGTGAACAGACCCTTCCTCACAGTTCCATTCGCCTGAGGCGTCATTTCCAAAGCCAGGATCATTCCACTAACGACTCGATGATCCTTTTTCAGAATGTTCGTCACCTTCATTGCGCGCCTTCGCACTACTGGGATGAATGACATAAGCGCCGCGCCGCCCCCGATCGCCAATCCTACCCACTTCCACGGGACGCGATTCAAACCACCGATCTTTCTGGCCATTGCGTACCTCCTAGACGAAACCTTTTGCAGGATACTGGCCAAAAGGATCGCCGCGAAATTTTCAATCTTTCTTCATCAAAGAGCGAGTAGCGGCATTGACGTCTCCCCTTCGTGCCTATACTATGGAGGAGGTTATCGCGGGGTGGAGCAGTGGTAGCTCGTTGGGCTCATAACCCAAAGGTCGGAGGTTCAAATCCTTCCCCCGCAATTAGTTAGTTGTCTTTGAGGAATTAGGTTTGTGATCAAAACCTCGAAAACGTTAGGAAATATTGATATCTAACCCAACGTCTCCGAGATCTTTTCCAAAACGCACAAGCTTCCCAGCCGAATTTCATCGAGAATTCCGCAGTGGTCCCCGGTAATTTTGCCAGAGCAGGTATGGACCGATTATTGGAGTGCGGCTCGTGTCGGTACGAGTACTGCGTTCGAGTCCAGCCAAACTGATGGCAGAGGACTGATCAACTATTAATCAGCCCCTCCACGCCAACCAGCCATTCGCCGCTTTTTCTTCTCGGTGGATCGACGGTCTAGCCAACGGTTCTGGTCGAACGACTCTTCACAGTATGAGAATCCAGAACAATTGCATCGAGCGCGAAACCAAAAGGGAGTTGCCGCCTGACCAACCTCTGTGACTGAACGCTGCGTTTTCGTGGACGCAATTCACCAAGTTCGACAACGAGGACGCCGCCGCCGAACACATCTTCAAAATTCGAATCGAGGTTGAGCCGCTGGCTTTCGCCCTTGCCGAGAGAAAGGCACGTCCGGAGCAGATCACAGAGTTGTGGGATCTGGCCAATAAAGCCGAGCAGGGAGCGGCGTCGCAGCAACTGGATGTTCTTTTTCGAAAGCCATCTCGTCTTCCGGCGAGAATATGGGATTTCCGGAAATCGATTTTTAAAGGAACCCTCGAACGCCTCGTGGCGTCGCCTGACGTGCCTTCTTGATCCGAGCGAACTTCAATCGCGAAGGGTTGGAGTCGTTCAGAGCTTGATCCGGTAGGACCGCCTTCCACCTCGTTCTCTATCCTTGTTAAGATGGACTATGCCCACGTCACAAGACCAGATCGACGCTGTGTACAACTACCACGCCCGTACCAAACACCATTTTCACCGGTTCGCATCATCCCGAGGGTACCTGGACTGGGCCACGCAACCGGATCCATTCCGGACGTTTGATGGGGCGCCGCCGATCGATCTCCCCCTTGCGGCAGAACGGCTGTCATCTGCGCGGTACGAGAAACTCTTCTCGTCCACGGGTATCCCTGTAATGCCGGTTACTCGGGACAGTATCGGGGCTCTTTTCGAGCTGGCTTTGGGACTTTCGGCTTGGAAACAGTACGACAAGACGCGTTGGTCTCTGCGCTGTAATCCCTCGAGCGGCAACCTGCATCCGACAGAGGGTTATGCAATTCTTCCCGAAGTGGAAGGCTTGAGTGCGGGGGTCTATCACTACTTGTCACGTGACCACCGGTTCGAGCGGCGTTGCAGTCTCGAACACGAAGGAGCACAGCAACTTAAAGATGTCCTTTCGCGGGGCTTCCTGGTCGGTCTGTCGTCAATTCATTGGCGAGAGGCCTGGAAGTATGGCGAACGTGCCTTCCGCTATTGCCAGCATGATATGGGGCATGCGATTGCGACCCTGCGGTTTGCCGCAGCCGCTCTCGGCTGGAAGGCCAGATTGCTGGACGTATCGGACACCGCGATCACGGAAGTCTTGGGGATAGGGCG
>CAZIPZ010000155.1:0-2675 GCA_964541075.1 uncultured Solibacteraceae bacterium
TGTGCAAAACAATTCAGGCTCGCCCTCGGCATCGAGTCCATTGTCGGCCGCTGTCATGAATGGCCGGCCAAGAGGATCGAGGTGAGCCACCCTCGGAGTGGCGGAATGTTTGAACGCTTTTTTGCAGGCGTCGTCTTGAGGTTCGTTTAGACGACGTTCGGACCAGGTGGGAAGATATTCGCTGCTGTCGAGAAGCCGGAACCAGTCACCCACGTCCGGATCGTCCGCAGGGCTGAATGCTGCGGGCGACGAGTCGGGATTCCGTGGGTCGAATCGAGCCGATGGATTCAGTGTGTCATTGGCGTCGTATATGGTCTGAATCCACGAATCGAAAACGACCTTTTCCCATGTGTGGTCCGGGTGCAGCGTGGCAATGACGCGTCCCGCAGGATCATAAATGAGGATCGGACTGACTCCGACCTTGCAGGCAAACTCAAAGTCGTGAGTTGGGCTGAAGAACGGTTCGTATTGGCGGACTGGCTTGCCTTTGTTGTTAAAGACCGTCCACCCGCTTCCCACCCATCGCGGAGTATGGGGATCCTGCAGATCAGGCTCGGCGTGGATCTTCCTTTGCACCTCGCGGCCGAATCCATCCGAAAAGCTGAAGCCGATTTGTATTTTCGAGTTCTGCGCCGGCGCCAGATCGCTTTGGTGCATCTCGCGTGAAAACAGACAGGAAAAAGCGGGAGATCCGTTTTTCGCATAGCGATTCAGGTCGTAGATTACGCGCGTGGTCGCGCCTCCGAGCAATGCGTCTGCAGCCACATGAGGGTCCAAAGCGTTGAAGAAGTTGTCGATCTCCTGGCTGGTAAGGTCCGGATTGAAATCCGTCGAAAACTTGTCGCCTTCGGCCCCGCCGGGCGGTCCACTTTCTTTACCCATCACGACAGTGCCGGCAACCATGCCCATTGCGTCAAACCGAACTTCGGAACGGTTGCCGTTGGCGTCAGTAACGAGCTCCGGCTGCAGAACCCGGTAATCACTCTTTGCACTCGTTCTGTTTTCCAACGCGTCTTCGACGCTCGCCAGCAGAAGATCGTGCGCGTCGTAATCCACATACGTGCTGCTGCCGAAAACGTCCTCGAAACGGCGGGGGAGAAAAAAATGCGATGTGGCTTCGGCCAGTTCGTCCGCTTTTAAATCTCGAGAATAGAAAGTCAGGCCGGAAGGAATCCAATAGTCGCCGTTTCCATCGCAATCGACATAACCGCCCCCATCAGAATCTTTTCCCGTCAAGACAGCAGCGGCATTGGGCAGCAGATTCTCCATCGACCCGTCTGGACGTTTTCGCTGGTAGATACTCACAATCTGATCTCGTGTCAAAGTGAGCTGATAACTCTCTCCGGGCAGCGCCTTGGTTTCGAGGACGCCCAGAGGGAGCAACACCGTCAGATCGTCTTTGCGATAGTGTGTGCGGACGTTCTTCAATAGACGCTTCTGTGCAGTGACTGCCGTCCAGTCTTCAAAACTGAAGCGTGAAGCGCCGTTAGGAGGCTCAAAATCGGCGACTTCGTATGTTCGAATGTCGGACTGCTGGGGGGCGCGGAAGTCATCCGGATGTTTTACCGCGTCATCAATTGCATTGGTGAAATCAGTTTCCATGCATGTGATCAGAAGACCGGTCTGTTTTTTCTGGTCACGCTGGTCCTGAAGCGGCGAGCTTATCCGGCCGTAAGCGATAGCAGCCTGGCGGAGTACGTTGCCGTACCTGTCCGTTGCCAGTATCAGGCTGTGCGTGATGCGTGGGTCAAGCGGATTGCGCTCATAGTGATAGTCAATGGTCTCTCTCGGATGAACGTAGAACACACAGTGGCGATCGGCGCCTTCCCGCTGCAAACACTCGATCGTGTAGTTGCGTTCCGACACACTGTAGGGTTGGTCCTGTTTCGCGCTGCCATCAAGCGCATATACCTCGTGCCGCAGGATCGAACCCTTTAATGCGCGACACGCTTGGCGTTCCTCATCGGTGGACATCCCGGCGGGGAGCACGGTGTCTTCGAGCAGCAGTGCACGCGCTGCCGCATCGTCGAGTTCGGGTTGGCGGTAGTACTCGCCGCGATCATTGGCATCCAAAAAGCCGGCAAAGTAGTCGGAGATGTGATTACGATTGACGAACGCGCCCGTGTGAAACCACGTCTTCGTGTACACGGGAGGAACATGAGAGGCTGCATCAATATTAACGGCGTCGGCCAACCGGCCGGTTGGACTCAGCGTTGCAAACTCCTCCGTATCCCACTGGTCGACTCGCCCAAAGCCACGGAATTCGCGCTCGAGCCCGTCGTAATAACCGTGATGGTAGGCATACCGAGTGACGAAGCGGTTTCGACTGATGCGATCGAACGTTTCCACGCGCTCGACAACGTGCACTGGGAAAGGAAGCCTCGTGATCCATGGCTGTCCTGCGCACCTGTCCGCAAGATAGAACCGTGTCGACGGTGCGTAGGAGATGAGGGTCTCTGCGCCAAGACCGTTCTCAACGGACGTGAGCAGATGCGGCTTGAGGCCGCCCATGAGATCGATATAGCGCATCGGGCGGGCGGCGTCGGCCGGCAATCGTGACGACCAGACGAGACATGACGTGCCGGCGCCAAAAAGGTCCACTACCGCTACCGAGGAGGCGTCGTTTAAGGAGGGGAAACTCCCTTCCAAGCACTCCGCGGCATGCCACGCATTTC
>CAZIPZ010000155.1:2685-9753 GCA_964541075.1 uncultured Solibacteraceae bacterium
CGCACTCGTTTCGATAAACCGCTGCACCGTCGCTGCCGATATAGATGATGCCAACAGCGCCGGCCCCGTCGATGTCTGCTAATCGAATGCGCTTCGGATCGAACCGGTCAGCGGAATCAAACAACGGCGAGTTGTCCATGGTCACTCGGGGTCCAAACCTGCCGTATCCCAGGTTTGGCCAATAGCAAACCTCGCCATTTCGGATGCGAACGATATCCGTAAGACCATCGCCACTAAAATCCGCCAGGTGAATCGACTCGGCTGCATGGGCAACGACAAGCCGCGGCCCCTTCTCTTCATCGGCCGAGTGGAAGACCCGATTCGCGGACTTGAAACCGGCTTCGCCAAGAGATTCATACCAGGTGAATACATTGTCTTCGGTGAGAAGAATGTCCGCGTTGCCGTCGCCCGTGAGATCAATCAACTTCAGGACTGGAGCGCTCCAGTCGATGTTCGGGAAAGAGGCGAAATTCCTGAATTCTTGCCAACCCGCGTCCTCCGTGCGTTCGTAAAAACCGGCGGCCGCCCCACTGAAGTCAACGAGGTCAAGCTGGCCGTCAGCCGACAAATCCATAAACTGAACGTTACGCGCCGCCAAAGATGCGTTCGGCTTTTGACCGACAACCTCGGTCGGACCGAACCGGTCGAACTCCATCGCCAGGCCATCCGCAGTCCGGTTCAACACCGGGCTCAGGTTGCGTTTGTAAAACCAGGCGCTCGCCTCTTCGGAAATAACGCCCGAGATGCCTTCACCATCGAGATCCAGCCACTGATAATGTTCCCCATCCACACCGATCGGCAGATTCTTCAGACTTCTCAAATCGATCTCTCTGACCCGGCCGTCCAGTTCGGCCGGCGCATACCCGAACTGGACAGGCGGAAGTGTTCTTTTCAAAAACTTCCCACCCTTGTAGACGTAACCCGATTGAACCGCCGAAGTCATAAAAGATCCCACCGGGCTTTCCCGGTAGACAAACTCTGTCGAACGGACCAGGTAATCCGCCGTATCGAGCTCGGGAAAGTGATGAAACATCAGAATGCGCCGGCAGAGGCGATAAGTGCGAACTTCGAAGCCGGACCGATATGAAGAGAAGGCATCCTGCCGCACGCTCCACGGTTTCAGTTCGGCCATAGTGCTTTCGACAAATACATTTCTTTCGCTGTCGGGATCCAGCAGCGTGTAGTGCTGCTCTCCATAGTCGAATACGATCTCGAACATCCAGTCGTCGAGCTCCACGGGATCCGTAGCCTGGCCATTGGCATCCCGATTCGGTTTACGGTTCCCATACCGGATGCGCTTAATGTAGCGGTTTGCAGAACGTTGCTCCGGCGCTCGGTTCCGTTCATTTATGAGATTGAGGTCAATGGCGGCGGAGTCTTCTGGAACATACCCATAGATGATGGCATTGCCCTTGTCATCGTAGCTGCTGGAAGCCAGCCAGCTGAAGATGCGGTCGGGGCGATCGGGATCGGCAATCCTGCTTTCCGGAGTCGCACCATACCAGGTGGTGATGTTGTCATCGGAAATCGTCCGCCAAAAGACATCTGCGAGCTGCGACGCATCCTGGTTGGTCCATCGTTCCATGCGCGCAAACTTCCCTTCGATTCGTGGGCGGAATCTCTGAACGAGATAGGCTTGGCCTCTCAAGATGCGTGTCGGGATGGGATCCTGTGGGATCATCACAAGGTCCTCGACTCCGGACAGGATGAACACATCTGAATTTGCGGCGTCGTCATACTTGGGTATGCCCTTATCGGTCTTCCGCGTTATTGACGGCAATGACAAGCTCCACCCGAATCCGAACACACCGTTTCCAAATCCCGAGTTGTAAGAAACAGCAAGCTGTGGATTGAAGCCCGACCGCCCCGGGCTCGTGTAGATCGGCACCGAAATCGACCCCGTGCCGTTCACCGGATTGGCCGTGAATTTTTCGCCGATGCCACGGATGGCGCCGCCGCCTTTCGGAAGGGATATGGACGGGGGAGAAAGGGCGATTTGTTGGGTGGCTTCCTGAGTTGCGAAGCGCTCATAAGGCTTCATCTGCATTCGCTGCTTTCCCTCAGCCTTGGCCCTGATCGCGGGCGATACGCGTCACGAATCGTTGATTAAATTCCGTTTACGGCCTTCTTCAAGCCGTATGCCGCCCAATATTGCCAAACGCATGAGTGCGTTTATTGAAAGAGATTCTTCTCGTTCCGTCGTTTTGGATCGATGAACTCGGAATTACTTTCCGCTGTTATTCCGTTGGGCCCAGAGGCTTGCACGATGTGGACCATCGGCGTGCATTAGGAAAATCATCATGTTGCGAGGTAGGATCGCGACAACCTTTCCCGGAAAGTTGTCATTCTGGCATGCACCACGGACTGCGACGCCGGCTTGGGCGGACGTCTTGTCAAAGCGAATACCCCATCAGATTTTATGGATGGTAAACCAATCGAGCGGTGACCGCATATGCGGTGCGGAGACGCCTTCTGAATCGACACTTCGCTCGTCGCTCCAAATCAAACATCAATCTTGGTTTAGACGAATTGGCATGCATTGCCAGAAGCGCCCATCCCGTTAGGATTGACGTTGGTGGAACTGCAGTGTATCCCGTCGAAGCATTCAGAACATGCGCTGATTTGTTTGGAAGCCGTCATGCTCATCTCGCCGTCGATTGTCTAGGGGGCGCTATCGATACTCACGGAACCCAAAAAAAACTGCGGGTGGAAACTTCGGAGGCCAGGAGTAGCGCCGCCAGTTCGCAAGCACCGGCTAATTTCCTGGAGCGTATCCAGTTATTACAAAATCTCGCCGGCGCTCAACGACAGGATGAGCTGGCGAATGCCCTTAAAGATTGCCTTAAAAGGGCGACTACGGACCCCAAATGCCCCATCGGAGCTCTCGCCTTATCGAGTACGCACGAAGATCCTGAACGCCTGTTCGCAAACGCGACTACTCCATTCAGACCACCCCAATCTGAATTAGAGTTCATTGACGCCGTCATTCGCCCGCTGAGCGCGTCCAGCCCCAATTGCGCTGAGCCAGGCCACGAATTCATTGAGGCTTTGCGTGAATGTGGTCGCTCTATCTATTTCGATCGCAGTTGCCCAATGTACGCCCTATTCCACCGGCAGTTTTCATCGCTGGAAGTGTTCGCCGACATTGCCGCATTAGCGGATGAAGCGGTGGAACGCATTGGAATAGAGAAAGTACGGGATCTAGCCACAGTCATTCGGGGATTTGGACAAGTAACCTTTCATCCACCAAGCATCGAAGATACAAACCGGCTATCTCGATTGGCAGCTGCATTGGCACGAGTTGCCGACGACACGGGAAATGTTGATCTGGCAGCCAGAATCCGGAGCGCAGAGAACCGGATCGAGGAACTGTCACGATCTGACAGGACCTGATGCAAAAGGGATAAGACGCAAGGCCATTCTTGAAGCGGTCGCCCAATACCTCTTCACTAAAGCGACAGACTCGTGCAAATCCCGTGCATTTCCGTGTTCGCCGGCGCAGATCAAAATTCAGGTCTGCGTCAGATTGGTCATCGAGCCTGCGAGTTACGAGCGTGCTCATCGAAAGAGCCGGTAAACGTGATGAATTTCATGGTAAAGCCCTGACCGTTCGAAAGGTCCGGAACATAGATTCCTGGCGCAGCCATTTCGATTCTGTGTAAAGCAGGAATCGCGGAGAGGACGAAATCCGTTCTGTCATTCAGATGACCGCGCAAACCGACAACAGCTATATCACTGCCGGTCGGTGACGAAATGCGAACGACGCCGTTAAACGATGCCGGAATGGTTTCGAATCCTGGAACTTCATTGAGAAAGAACGCAGCATGGCTGAAGGGCGGGGCCTCGACGGACGCGCTCAATCCTGTCGGGGATCCGTTCATTTGAAGGAGCTCGAAATTTATCTGTTCACTACGGCCGGAGGCATTCATTACAGCCAGGCCCGTGCGGATGGCATCTGCAGCGCTATTCTCCACGTACACGTTGAAGATATTTTCAGGTTCGATCGCAGACACTCCAGTCAACCCGACAGTCACTCCAGCGTCGTTGCTGTAGCTCAACATCGCAAAGGCCGCGGGCGCGGGATCGGAATTTGCCGGCCTCAATGCGGCGGCCCCGAGCCGTGCATTGCCGTAATTTCCTGTTGTGAAGTAGCTGCGCGAACTGCGAGCCGGCACACGGTACGCGATTTGGGATTGGACGCCTGCCACGACGGCAAAATCATCTCCGAAATCCGGATTTCCGTGATCGAACAACTCCAAATTTCCTGAGATTTCAAAGTCCGTCGGATTGACCAAAACAAACTCTGTTCTCCATCCTGCACCGTCTGCAAAGTGAGGGATGTACAACGGTGCTGAACGAACCACATCAAGCCGGGCAGTCGGAAGAGCGACTGCCAAGAATTCTGAACGCTCGTTGGTGAAACCGCGAAGCACGACAGCCCTCACTGGTGAGTTCGAATGGAACGTCAGCGTCCCATTTAACTCAGCAGGAGAATTGAACGGACTCTCATCGAGAAATCGCGCGAGTTGGCTGTGAGCGGGAAGATTCACGCTTCCCTGAGCAACCTGGAACCCGTTTCGGTCAGTCATATAGAAGGAGACGATTGCGTCCCACTCATTCGGATTCGCGATGGCAAGTCCGGTCTTCACGGTAGGACTGATCTCCGCGAAAATCCGGCCCTGCGTGGCCAAATGGGAAGCGGGAATTGCCGTTTCGTTGATCAACACCCCTTCACGCCGGTTGGCAAGAAGGGCAAGTCCTGGGGCGGCATTCGGTGTTGGATGCAATTCGGCGAAGCCCGCTGTTGGAACAACCGTTCCGGAAGCACTTAACGGCAGGGCTGCGTCGGTCAAGCCTCTAATCTCACTTTCACCTGTTGTTAGAGGGCTCGAAAAAGGCGAGCCGCCATACTCGAAACCATCCAGCCAAATCCAGGCTGCCTTCGAAGCTGGGTTTTTTTGGCCCGTTGCTTCAATAGCAATCGTGTGCGGCCCCCACGAAAGCCCGCCCTGCACAAAGACAGCTTCTGGGATGCTGGATGCCGGCCGGTACAGGTCGATTTCCGTTTTCAGCGCGCCGTCTACGTACACTCTTGCGATTCCAGCCCGTTCACCTCGATTCGAGATCCATTTGACCGACTCCCCCACAAAGGAGAACGTTGCGCGCGCACCAGCGGTGTTGGCGATCCTCGCGGTCGAATTGGAGAAATGTTTGCCGACGTCGTCCTTCCATCTGCCCACGTATAGGATCGCGCTGTTCGATTGATCAATGCTGAAAAGCGACGGAATGTATTCAAAGGCGCCGATATCCGGCCGCGTTTCGTGCAAGACCTGGTCACCGCGTGAATTCTTGTAAAGCCAGACAGCGTCCCCGGCGTGCCTCCGCACTGCCGATGCCAACACGATCGAGTTGGCGTTGTGGTTGATCGACCTGATTTGCACCACATTGTCGGCTGAACCGACTGCAATCCAATCCGGTTGCGTCCCCGCCCAGCCGTCCTGAAATACCCCGGCGTTGGTGACGAAAAGAACCTTCCCGTTGCCGCTATCATTGGAGCGGACGGTAGTCAGAGGTCCTCCGGCATCGCGAGCCGGTGATTCACTCCCGATATGAAAGTCGCCTGCGGCGGCATTCACGAATTCAGGGTCTCCCTGCACCAAATGAGGCTCGCTTGGATTCCCTCCGCCAAAGACAAGGTCGTAGTCCTTATTGATGCTGGCCCCGGACTCAACCAGGTAAACCCCGCCCCCCGGCGCCACTGAGCGATACCAGATGTTATTCAGAAAGAGGTTATTCTGGGAGTTCTCGCCGGCGTAAACCTGATAGTTGGAGGGGTAGTAATCGTAATTGTCGACAAACGTGTTGTTGTAAACATTGTTATTATCGGAATAGCGTAACGAGATCATTCCTTTGGATCGGTGCGTAACGTTATGCCGAATGATCCAGCCATTCGATCCTTCCGTGTGCAGCAATACAAAGTGATTGTCCGGACTTGCGTTGTCGACTGAAACATTACCCTCCATTAGCGAGTAACTTGTAACGCCGTTCGCCTGAATCCCGTCGATGTGGATCGGGTTGTTTGGCGAGGATGGCCCCAAGACGTTATTGCGATAAACGTACCGGACGCCGTATGCAGTAAGGTAATCGGAAGTGTAGGAAACGGAGTTCTCTTCGATGAGAACATCGCTATTCGGCTCTCCGTAGAGGGCGGCGAAGGCCGGATGATCTCCCATCATTGAAACCTCCGTTCCGACGTTGCTGATCTGATTGCCCCGTATAGTGAGGAATCTGGCGCTTCCATGGGCTACTGCTGAGTGATTAGTATGATGAATGTAATTATTCAACACGCTAACTCCGGTGTTGTGTCCGGTGATGTAAACGCTGTGGAAGGCATCTGAAGAACCCGACGACATACCCTGATTAGTGATCTCGAATCCTTCAATGGTTATGTAGCTTGCCGACGAGAGTGTAAATGCGCGCACCTTGGGGCGCGGAGAACCTGCGATAGCACGGTACACGATTCTGTTGGCAGCCGTCCCGTTCGTAGTTTCCGTGACACGTTCGTCATACACTCCGCCAGCCGCCACATTGCACCTGTCACCTGCATGCAATGTGCTGGAGCATTTCCCAATTGTGGCCCAAGGGGCGGCAGGCTCAGTACCGGCATTACTATCGCTGGCGCCGGATCTGTTCTTGTCTACGTAATAGTCCGTTGCGGCGGCGCTCAGGGGAAGGATCAACAAGGTGGCCAGCACCAGTGTCGGCAGCCTCATCAAATCTCGTGCGCCGCTCGTTTTTCTGTGCTCGTGCTGGGTTCCTTCTTTTACAAATCTGTATGCTCTTGCGCTTGTCCGTTCAGATCCGGTCGCTTTCATTAGTCTCTCCAATGTGTAGCAGTCGGTAGCGGAGCATGCAGAGCACAATCGAGACCAAACGCTACGCACTGGCGCAGACCCGAACGCACAAGGAAAAACAACTACTTAATCGACGAGATCAGCGATGCTCGAGGAAAAGCACCTGTTGTCGAAGTGTGTTATCTGTCTTTTTGTCTGTGATCCGGGATGAAAA
>CAZIPZ010000156.1:0-9738 GCA_964541075.1 uncultured Solibacteraceae bacterium
TGCATTTCGCGCCAACTGTGGTGGGGACATCGCATCCCTGCATGGTATTGCGAGGACTGCGGTGCAATGGCGGTCCTGCGGGCGGATCCTGATCGATGTCCAACGTGCGCCAGTTCGAAGCTTCGCCAGGATCAGGATGTGCTCGATACTTGGTTCAGTTCCGGCTTGTGGCCTTTTTCGACTCTGGGTTGGCCGGATAAGACCGAGGACCTCAAGGCGTTTTATCCTGGCGCATTACTTGTGACCGCCTACGACATCATCTTCTTCTGGGTCGCGCGGATGATCATGTTCGGTCTGAAATTCATGAATGATGTTCCTTTCAAGGAAGTCTACATCACTGGAATTATCCGGGACGCCGAACGCCAGAAGATGTCGAAATCGAAAGGAAATGTCGTCGATCCGCTCGAAATTTGTGATCGATACGGAACGGATGCAGTTCGGTTTGCACTGGCGCGCATGGGTGCGCCTGGCGCCGACATCGCTCTTTCCGAGGATTTGCTCGAAAGTTACAGAGCTTTCTCCACAAAAATCTGGAACGCCGCACGTTTCATATTCAGGCACGTGGATGAGTCGGATCGTCTGCCGTCTTTGTCGGAGCTCGAGCATCCGAGCCTGTCGCTGGTTGATCGATGGATTCTTTCACGCCTGACCGTTGTGACGGACGAAGTCAATCGATCTGTCGAACAATACAATTTGCATGAAGCGGCGCGGCACATCTATCGCTTTTTCTGGCATGAGTTCTGCGATTGGTATCTGGAAATGATCAAGCTTCACCCCGAGAGGTCGAAGCCGGTTCTTTTGTATGTGTTCGAAAGCGCCTTGCGGCTGCTCCACCCCTTCATGCCGTTTATCACGGAAGAGCTTTGGCAGAACCTGCCGCACAAAGGAGATTCGATCGTTATTGCGGAATACCCAAAAACCGATCCGGCGCTTCGTGATGAAGAGGCGGAGCGACAGACTGAGTTCGTCCAGGACCTCGTCACTCGTGTTCGAAATATTCGTTCGGAAATGAACGTTGACGCGAAGCAGCTTGTTCCCGTCCGAGTCGCCACAACGGATCCTGAGATGAGCCGACTTCTGTCCGATGCGCGCGAATACATTTTCAAATTAGCTCAGGTGAGCCAGCTTGAGATCGTTACACAACTCGCCGTCGACCAACTGTCGGCGCAAGGCGTTGCGGCAGGGTTGGCGTTTGAAGTTCCGCTTGCGGGCCTTATCGATATCGAAGCTGAACGGAGTCGCTTGAACAAGGAACTGGAAAAGGTCCGGCGCGAGATTGACGGACTTGATCGAAAACTCTCGAACGCCAGTTTTGTCGAACGGGCTCCCAAAAACGTGGTTGAAGAGAATCGCCGGCGGCTTGAGGACTATCAAGGCCAGGCGGCCAAGCTGACCGAAAGTCTCAAACGCCTGCAATGACGCCCGTTGACTTGAGCCTGGTTCGAGATACGCTACGTGCGGTGCTTCGCGAGGACGTGGGATCCGGAGACCTCACATCCCGCGCAACCATCCCTGCAGGCTCTCGAGCATCCGGTCGCTTTACTGCAAAACAGCGTCTTATTGTCGCCGGCGGTCCCGTAGTCAGCGAAATCGTACGCCTCGTCGACGCAAACCTTCAATTCCAGCCTGTCGCCGGCGAAGGCTCTATGGTTGAAACCGGGGAGGCCATCGCAACTATAGAAGGGTCGGCGCAGTCCATCCTCATGGCTGAACGCTCGGCTCTCAATCTCTTCCAGCGAATGTGCGGCATTGCCACACTTACGCGTCAATTTGTCGATCGCATCAGCGGTACGCGGGCGCGAATTGTGGACACCCGCAAAACAGCGCCGGGCCTTCGGGTGTTGGATAAATACGCCGTGGCATGCGGCGGAGGAATGAATCACCGCATGGGCTTATTCGATGGGGTGCTTATTAAAAATAATCATTTGGTGTTTCATCCGTCCGTTGCGGATGCCGTAAGCCAGGCGAGAAGTCGCCTCGGCCATCTGGTCAAGATTGAAGTTGAAGTCCGTAATCTGGATGAGCTGAAGTCGGCGTTGAAAGCCGGAGCAGATGTCGTTCTCCTTGATAATTTCACATCGGAGGAAACGCACCGAGCCGTCGAATTCACGGCCGGCCGGATTCCTCTGGAGTCCTCTGGCGGCGTGACATTGGATACTGTTCGAAGTTTTGCGGAAGCAGGAGTGGATTACATCTCGATAGGAGCACTGACCCACTCCGTTCCGGCCGTTGACATCAATCTGCGGCTTACTCCATTGGAATGACAAACCATCATGGACCGGAAACTCGACGAGCTTCTGTACGCGCTGATGCAGAACATGATGATCGTCGTTTCTGGCGAGAAGCTGGCGAGAGATCTCGGCGTATCGCATTCAACCTTGGCGCGCTGGATTGATAAGCTAAGGGGATACGGCATCGAGATAAAAGGTGAATTGTTCACCGGTTATCGCCTTGTTCGCCTGCCAGATGTCATCATCCCGCAAATCCTTCGGCCTCGTTTGCGCACGAACACGCTGGGAAAAAACATTTACCACTTTTACAGCGTGGATTCGACGAATACTTTTGCCTCCCGCCTTCTCTCTCACGGACATGGCGTTCCAGAAGGGACTGTGATCCTGGCGGAGGCCCAAACGGCCGGCCGCGGCCGTCTGGGGCGAAGCTGGCATTCGGAGCGTGAGGTAGGCCTTTATTTTTCGATGGTCCTTCGGCCCAAAACACCTCCCAGTCTGGCGCCGCTTTTCACTTTGGCTGCGGCGGCTGCTATGCACAACGCAATCGAGCGCAATTCGGATCTGGATGTCGATATCAAGTGGCCGAACGACCTTTTAATCGACGGCAAGAAAACCTGCGGAGTTCTCGCTGAAATTCAGGCCGAAGTCGATCGCATACGTACGCTCATCCTCGGCGTTGGCGTCAACGTCAACCATGCAAGTCTGCCTGCGGACATAGCGCACCGCGCCACTTCTCTTCGAATGTCGTCAGGCAGAATGCATTCGCGCATTGAGATCCTCATCGATTTTCTGGAAGAGTTCGAGAACCTTTACGCAGACTTTGTGAAAAACGGGCCGAGGGTGGTGATCGACCAATGGACGCGTCATTCGAGTTTTGCCAGCGGGCGAAGCCTGGACGTCAACGATGGTCTGCGCACCATCTGCGGCGTGACACGTGGTTTGAACGCTTTGGGAGCTCTCCGGATCGAACAGCAAGATGGCCGCATCGAAGAGGTTTATAGCGGCGACGTCATACGGTGGGAGTAGCTCCTTGCGGAAGCGTTGGACGAGCTTTTTAGAAGAAAGCGTTTTCCTCAGGCAATACCTCTGGAAGTATCGGCGCTTCATTGCCATTGGACTGTTGGCTCTCGTCACAGTGGATGCGCTCGAAGTAATTCCGCCGATAATTCTCAAAAATGTCGTCGATGAGATTTCAGCGGGGACGACCACACGCGCGCTTATCCAGCTGGCCGTCGCTTACTTCGGAGTGGCGCTGCTTCAGGCCGTATGCCGGTATGGCTGGCGAATGTACCTGATTCGCACAAGTCTTCTCGCTTCACGGGACTTGCGGAATCGATTCTCAACCCATCTGTTCGGCCTCTCCGCAGCTTTCTTCGACAGGCGAAAGATTGGCGACCTGATGTCGCTTGCAACGAGTGACGTCGAAGCCGTTCGGATGATGATCGGTGCTGGAATTCTGACCCTTGCCGATGCGCTGTTTTACTTCCTCTTTGTGCCTGTAGCGCTCTACTTACTGTCTCCGGAGCTGATGTTGCTTGCGTTCATTCCTCTCCCGATTATTCCCCTTATCGTCATGCGCAATGAGCGGGAAATCCATCTTCGTTTTGCCAGAGTCCAGGAATGCTTGAGCCGACTGTCCGCTTTGACGCAGGAAAGCCTTTCCGGAGCGCGCATCGTAAAAGGCTTCGCTGCAGAGAATGTTCAACTGAGGCGTTTTCGCGATGTAGGGGACGAACTTCGAAGACTGAGTATGTCGTTGGCGCGGGTACAGACGGCTTTTGGACCCATATTGGATTTCACCATGAGTCTTGGCCTGGCCTTCCTGCTGTTCTTTGGGGGCAGGCAGTTGATCGGAGGAAGCAACGCGCTGACGATCGGTGTATTTGTCGCATTTCAGCGCTACATCCAGCAAATGGTGTGGCCCATGGCTGCGATTGGAATGGCTTTGAGCTTTTACAGAAGGTCCGCTACAAGTACGCAGCGCCTTCAGAATGTATTTAACGAAACCAGCGACGTTGAGGACGTTGCAAACCCTAAACTTCCGGTGTTTCTCAGTAATGGAGGGTTGCCCCGGACGGCGGGCGGCATCGAATTCAAGGACCTCCACTTTAGATTTCCCGGGTCGTCCACGGATGTGCTCCACGGAATCACGCTGAAAATCGAAC
Organism: uncultured Solibacteraceae bacterium; assembly: GCA_964541075.1. Lineage (GTDB taxonomy): Bacteria > Acidobacteriota > Terriglobia > 20CM-2-55-15 > 20CM-2-55-15 > CAZIPZ01. The sequence goes on from CAZIPZ010000156.1 coordinate 4,397, forward strand.
CAGGAGAAAGAATCGCGTTAATCGGAGCGGTGGGGTCAGGTAAGTCAGCGCTGCTTTCGCTGCTTCCACGGCTGCGCCCTGTAAGCAGGGGGATGCTGTTCATCGATGGCGTCGACGTGAACGATTGGCCGCTCGTCGAGTTGAGGCGCCAGGTTGGGTACGTCGCACAGGATGTTTTTCTCTTCAGCGAAACCGTCGCCGAGAACGTTGCGTTCGGGCTTCACGACTGGGTCGAACGATCCTCCGGAATGTCGGACGTGATAGGAGCTGCGGAACTGGCCGGCGTCCATGACGACGTGCTGGGATTGGTCTCCAGATACGAGACGATGCTTGGAGAGCGCGGCGTCAACTTGTCGGGTGGGCAAAAGCAAAGACTCACGATTGCACGTGCTTTGGCGAAGGAACCGTCGATTTTTGTAATGGATGACGCGCTTTCAAGCGTCGACTTTCATACCGAGGAAAAAATTCTCAAATCGCTTAGCGCCCGGCCCGGGAGAAATACCGAAATCATAGCTGCACACAGAATCTCGACGATACGCAATGCGGACAGGATCGTTGTTTTATCTCACGGTGTGGTCGTTCAAATGGGTTCGCATGCCCGGTTGATTGCTGAATCATCGGGATTGTACAGAAAACTTTACGAGCAGCAGCTTTTGAAAGACGACATCGATCGGTATCTCGCGCTCGAACAGGAACGGTCCTGATGGCCAAGGTCCTTTCAGAAAATCGCTCCGATATTGCGCGTTACCTGGAAGCCGAAGAGTCCCGAGACGCCAGGCAGAACCGTAGAAACGCTCTTAGGCTCGCGCAGGCGATGCTGAAGCATCGCGGGCTGCTTGCAGCTGCTTGTTTGGTAATTGCGATTGGCGCGGCGGCCGCACTGGTGGAGCCGCGTCTTTTCGGCTATGCAATCGACGAGGCGATTATTCCGCGTAACGCGAATCGTCTTGTGCATCTGGTGGCGCTCTTTCTCCTCGTAATAACGGTCCGAGTTTGCGCCATGTTCGGCCAGGCCTACTTGTTTGAAGCGCTTGGCCAGATGGTGACTCAGGATCTGCGCGTCGCGGTATTCTCGCGACTGCAACGTCTACCTCTATCCATTTACGACAGGAATCCTGCTGGCCGCCTGATGACCCGCGTCACAAACGACATCGTCGCGATTGCTGAAGTATTTTCCTCGGGATTTGTTCTGTTGCTGAGCAATGCGCTGCTTGTCATAGGAACGCTCGTATGGCTCATCGTTTTGGAACCTCGCCTGGGTTTGATTACGATTAGCGTCTTTCCTTTTATGGTTTGGGCTACCGTGCGTTTCAGCAGGCAGCTTCAGGTCTCTTATCGTCAGGCGCGAAGCAGGCTGTCCGCCTTGAACGCTTTTCTGGCCGAAAACCTTATGGGTATCAAGGTCGTCCACCTTTTCAATCGTGAAGCCGAACACCTCAATCGTTTCTCACGTCTGAACCAGTGGTATACCGATGCTCAGATCTCATCGATCCGCACCTACGCTTTCCTGCAACCAACGATTACCGCCGCAGCAGGAGCTTCCATCGCGCTCCTAGTGTGGTTTGGTGGACGTGAGGTTCAGAACGGTGCGATAAAGCTCGGCGTTCTGGTCGCTTTTTTTGCCTACGCACTCATGCTATTTCGGCCGCTTCGGGATATGGTGGACAAGTGGACCATCTTCCTTGCAGGACTTGCTTCCGCCGAAAGGATTTTCGGAATACTCGAATGGCCGGTTGAGCTGCCTGAGGACGGGGTCGCTGGGAACTTGTTTGATGCGGCACAACCGTATCTTGAGATGAAAGGCCACATTGTTTTCGAAAACGTATGGTTCGCCTACGAAGGTGAACACTGGATTCTCAGGAATCTGAACCTGACAATTGAGGCTGGAACGCGTCTTGGAATAGTCGGACGTACGGGTTCAGGCAAGACAACATTGATCCATCTATTGCTTCGGTTCTATGAGCCGCAGAAGGGAAGAATTCTGATCGACGGCGTGGATATCCGGCAATTCGACAAGCGCCGTTTGAGAAAAAGTATCGGGTTGGTGCAGCAGGATGTATTTCTGTTCTCGGGGTCCATCGCCGAAAACGTGACCCTGTTTTCGGGCGAGTCTCACGAGGACTGCCGCCCTATTCTTGATGATCTTGGATTTCCCGATAATAGATTTGTGACGGAACGAGGGGGCAATCTTTCAACGGGTGAGCGTCAGCTCATATCGTTTGCCAGAGTGTATCGCACCGATCCTAGGATTTGGATACTTGATGAAGCGACCTCCAACATGGATTCCCACAGCGAATCCATTTTGGAGCGCGCAGTAACGCGGTCATCAATAGGGAAGACCGTGATTCAAATTGCGCACCGGCTTGCCACCATTCGTTCGTGTTCGCAGGTTATCGTTCTGCATGCCGGCCAGATCGTCGAGAAAGGGAGTCATTCGGAGCTTTTGGCGATGAACGGACTCTATGCAAGGTTGCATCGATATCAGCAGCTTGCGGAACAGACTGGCGAGGAATAAGTAGGCTTGGCCTCGACCTCAAATGGCCAACTCATGTCATAATCAGCCTTCCGTTATACGACATCTTCTTCAGATGGGAGGGCGGTATGAAGCGTCCAACGGTTAGCCTTTTGATACTCATCCTCATGGTGATGTTGGGATGCAGCCGACCGGACAAAGCTGCCACCGCCGGCGGGGCGGTCGAAGGACCGCCCGCAAATGGCGATTGGATCATCGTGCGTTTTGAGGCCGAACCCGAGACTCTGAATCCCGTTGTCTCAACGACCGCGGTTTCAACCTACATTGTGGGGGGTGCCAATAATTCCAACATTTACGAGTCGCTGCTGCAAACGGACAGCAGTGATTGGTCGAAGCTTCTCGGAAGGCTTGCAGAGTCGCGTCCGGAGGTTTCTGACGATCATTTGACTTATACGTTCACGCTCCGAGATGGCGTGAAATGGCACGATGGCAAGCCCTTCACTGCCGAAGACGTCGTGTTTACCTTCAAGTCGGTTGTGAGCCCTTCCGTGGATTCCGCGCCGTTGCGCAGCTACCTGACGGACCTGAAGTCTGTGGAGCAGGTCGATTCCAGGAAGGTGCGCTTCACCGTCAGCAAGCCGTACTTCATGAATGAGATTGTGCTTGGGCAATTCATCGATATCGTGCCGAAACACGTGTTCGATCCTCAAGGTCTGCTCGACGGCTTGCAGTTCGCGGATATCGTCGGCCCTCAGGGAAGGACCAATACCAAGCTCAAGCAGTTTGGCGAGCAGTTCAATAAGCATGCCAATAACCGGTCTCCGATCGGCACAGGGCCTTACCGGTTCGAGAAATGGGACACGGGCAAAGAAGTAGTCCTCGTCCGCAGTGAAGACTATTGGGGAAAGAAGGGTTTTGTCGATCGTATCGTTTACCGATTCATTCTGGACAATACCGCTGCCCTGACGGCGCTGAAATCGGGTGAAGTGGATGTGTATCCGCGCATGCTTCCAATTCAGTACGCCCAGCAGACAAGCGGCGCCGCCTTCGAACAGCAGTTCACGAAGGGCACCTACACCATTCCGCAGTACTACTATCTGGGCTGGAATGAGGAACGACCGTTTTTCAAAGACAAACGAGTGCGCCAGGCCCTGACCATGTTGGTGGATCGGGATCAGATTATCCAGACACTGCGTTTTGGTCTCGCTAAGATTGCAGCGTCGAGTTTCTATTTGGGATCTGACGTACTGAGTAAAACCATCAAGCCGTTTCCATACGATCCGAAAAGAGCGGCTGAGCTTCTTGATGAGGCTGGATGGACAGATCACGACGGGGACGGAGTGCGCGATAAAGATGGCGTACCGTTTCGGTTTGAGCTGTTGGGCGCTTCTAGCAGCACATTTACCGAACAATTGATGCCTATTTTAAAAGAGTCCTTTCGGAAAGCTGGAATTGAAACAACGGAACGGCGGATTGAATTCACGGTCTTTGTGGACAGCATGAGAGATCACCGGTTCGATGCAAGCTTGAGCGCGTGGGCCGGCGATCTGGTGAATGACCCTTATCAGCTTTGGCATTCAAGCTCCATCGCCAATCGTGGATCCAACTACATCAGCTTTCGAAATGCCGAATCCGATCGGCTGATTGAACAGGCGCGGACTGAATTTGATCCTGAAACACGCAAGCAGCTCTATCTCAAATGGCAGGAACTGATTCACGAAGAGCAGCCATACACGTTCCTCTTCTATCCTGAGGAGCCTATCGCTTACCAGCGCCGATTCCAGAGCGTTCGATTTCTGCCCGTGCGGCCGGGATATGATTTGCAGGAATGGTTTGTTCCAAAAGTCAGCCAGAAATACACGATGATGAACGCTCAGTAGCTCTTCTGCGGAATGCGTAGCTATTTGATCAAGCGTCTTTTGCTCTTGGCGCCGACTCTTCTGGGCATTTCGATCGTTTCGTTCGTTATTATCCAGCTCGCTCCCGGCGATCCTGCCACTTTGAAAATGGGAGACGCGCTTCAGGGTGTCCGCGACCAGGCCCTGGCAGAACAGATCATTGCAGAAACGCGCGCCCTCTACGGACTGGATCAGCCGCTGCATATTCAATACTGGCGATGGCTGAAACGAATGTTGACTCTCGATTTCGGGGAGTCGCTACGGGACCATCGTCCGATAATCGACAAGTTAAAGGAGCGAATTCCCGTTTCTATAAAGCTCAGCGGGATTTCACTGCTGCTCGCGTACCTCATTTCAATCCCTCTAGGCATTTACTCTGCGACGCATCAGTACTCGACTGGAGACAGGGCGACCACGGTGGCTTTGTTCACTCTCTACTCGTTGCCGAACTTCTGGATAGCGACAATGGCTATTGTGTATTTGGGGGGAGGCGACTTCTACGATGTGTTTCCCGTTTTCGGCCTGCAATCCATTGGATCGGAAAACTGGACTCTTTGGGAGAGGATCATCGATCAGTTCTGGCACCTCGTATTGCCGGTCACTTGCATGACGTATTACACGCTTGCTGCTCTGTCGCGATACATGCGCGCCAGCATGCTCGAGGTCATACGCCAGGACTTTATTCGAACGGCTCGAGCCAAAGGTCTGAGCGAGCGCCTGGTTGTATACCGCCATGCTCTAAGAAACTCGTTGATACCCATCGTTACTTTAATGGCGGACCTCCTTCCAGCCTTGATCGGAGGAAGCATTGTTATAGAAACGATCTTCTCAATTCCGGGCATGGGACAGCTTAGCTTCGAGGCCGTACTGAATCGAGATTATCCGTTGATTATGGCAATTTTTACGTTCAGCGCCTTTCTGACGCTAACGGGCATTCTTCTTGCCGACCTTCTGCACACGGTGGTTGATCC
>CAZIPZ010000157.1:0-9672 GCA_964541075.1 uncultured Solibacteraceae bacterium
GTCGATCAATCAGGCGGTGCTTGAAGCGCTAAATCATCTGGGAGACTGGAGAAACCGGATCCGATTTGTGCACCAGACCGGGGAGCTCCAGCTCGAAAACGTCAAACAAGCCTACGCGAACAAAGGCTTCAACGCGGATGTCCGCAGCTTTTTTAACGAATTTCATCTTCAGTATGTGGAAGCTGATCTTATTATCTCCCGTTCCGGAGCTACGACCGTCGCGGAGATTAAAGCTGCTGGCCGCGCGTCCATCCTGATTCCATTTCCGTTCGCGACGGATGATCACCAAACGAAGAATGCCCGTGCAATGGTGGACGAAGATGCAGCGGTGCTGCTTGAGAATGCGCAGCTTTCCGGAAAGCGCCTGGCGGATTTGATACAGAGCCTGCTCGGAGATCTGCCTCGCCTTAAGAAGATTGAGTGTAAGGCCAAAGGCATGGCCATTCTGGATGCGGAAGAGAGGATCGTCGATCTCGTCGAAGGGCTGACCAACAAGAGGACAGGACAAAGCACTTAGAGGTTGCCATATTGTTCAATCGCATAAAACAGATTCATTTTGTCGGCATCGGCGGAATCGGGATGAGCGGGATTGCCGAGGTGCTGCTGAATCTGGGCTATAAAGTGACCGGCTCGGACGTGCGGTCGACTGGAATCACTGAAAGACTGCAACAATACGGCGCTCGGATTTATGCGGACCATGTTGCAGAGAATGTGGCTGGTTCAGATGTTGTCGTTGTCTCTTCCGCTGTCGCCGCGGAAAATCCGGAGATTCAGGAAGCGCAGCGCCGGAAGATTCCGGTGATTCCGCGCGCAGAGATGCTGGCGGAACTTGCTCGGCTGAAGTATGCGATCGCTGTCGCAGGCACACACGGCAAAACGACTACAACATCGATGATTGCGACGATCCTGGATCGGACAGGCCTCGATCCCACGATCGTTGTCGGGGGCGTGCTGGACACAATCGGAAGCAACGCTCGCCTGGGAAAAGGCGACTTTATCGTTCTCGAAGCGGATGAGAGTGATCGATCCTTCTTGCTGCTTTCTCCGACAATCGCCGTGGTCACCAACATTGAAGCCGATCATCTCGACCATTACCGTGATCTCGAAGACATTCAAAGCGCGTTCCTGTCTTTCATCAACAAGGTTCCGTTTTATGGCGCCGCAATTCTGTGCATCGATGATGCCGCCGTTCAATCGCTGATCCCACAGCTGAGAAGACGAATTGTGACGTTTGGTGCAGCTGCGTCTGCGGACTTTTGCATTTCCGACGTGGCGGCGGAGGGTTTTGGATCGACATTCTCGTTACGGTTCAACGGAGGTTCCAAGCAGCGGATCCAGCTGAGGGTTCCGGGTTTGCACAACGTCCTGAACGCCGCGGCAGCGTTCGCCGCGGCTCGAGAGATGGGCGTGGACCCTGCCGTCATTGCCAGCGCGTTAGAAAGCTTCCACGGTGTGGAGCGTCGTTTCCAGGTCAAATCCCGGGCAGGCGTCATCGTCGTTGACGACTACGCACATCACCCGACCGAAATTCGCGCGACGCTTTCTGCGGCGAAGAACGGCGGCTGTCGCCGAATTTTTGCTGTTTTTCAGCCGCATCGCTACACACGTACTTTTCATTTGTTCGACGATTTCGCTCGAGCTTTCAATCTAGCCGATGTGGCGCTGATTCTCGATATCTATCCCGCCGGGGAAAGCCCGATAGAGGGTGTTACAACCCAGGCCTTGATCGAAAAGATGAAGAGTTTCGGCCACAAAGACGCCATGTACGCACCGGACTTTGAAATGATCGAATCTTATGTTGCAGCCAATGCGAAAGATGGCGACGCCATCATCGTTATGGGCGCCGGGAGCGTCACGAAACTGTCCGACATCCTCTCTAAAAGAATGATGAGGAGCGCATGAAAAGGCTCAGGCGAATGCCGGACGGCAGAGGAGAACATTGTCCAAAATAGTCGATGGGGTGCTTCGCAAACTTTATTTTGTGGCGCTTGTAGCTTGCCTCGTAGGACTAGGCTGGAGCGGTTTCACTGCTGTCCGATATTTGCGGACGGCGCCTCGGTTTGAAGTGGAGAAGCTGACCGTTTCCGGTTTGAAGAGAGTCGATGAAAGCCAGGTGCTGGCGAAAGCCGGATTCCAGCTGGGAACCAACGTCTTTCGCGCCGATCTCACTGGAATCCGCCAAAGAGTCGAAGAACTTCAATGGGTGCGGCACGCGATCGTGCAGCGCCTGCTTCCGGATCAGATCATCATCAAGGTCACCGAACGCGAGCCGATCGGTTTAGCGCGCATTCGCGGCGAACTTCATCAATTCGACATCGACGCCATGATTCTCGACGTCAAACCCGGGAGCGAAAGAAGCTTCCCGGTTCTCGACGGTCTGCGTTTTGATGACGAAGCGAAGAACAAAGTCAAAGTGCAGACGTACAAGCAGGTTGTGGATGAATTGGGCGAAACGGAGTTATCGGAAGTTCGCGTTGGCGACTCAGGCGACGTCTCCGTTGTTTCTGCAAGCGATCCCCTCATGGTGGACCTCGGTGTGGTCGACTTCCGGAATCGCTGGATCAAGTACCTTCAACTTAAGGCGCAGATTCAAGAGAAGTATCCGCAGGCTGTTGGAGTGGACCTCCGTTTCAAGAACCAGATTATTGTCAGAATGACTGATGACGATGCCGGCGAAATGATTTTATGGGACGAAGAGAAAAAAACATTGTAGGCCTGGATATCGGCTCTGCGAAAGTTTGCACCTTGATAGCGGCTGCGCGTGAAAACCGCCTGGAGCCGATCGGCGTAGGAGTGTGCGACTCGAAGGGCTTGAAGAAGGGAGTTGTCGTCAATCTCGAAGCCACAGTCGAGTCCATTAAGAAGAGTGTTTCCGATGCCGAAACCATGGCAGGTTGCGAGATCGATACTGTTTACGTCGGCTTGGCAGGTCCCCACATTAAGAGTTTCAACAGCCGGGGTGTCACGCCTATAGCCGCACGCTCGCGAGAAATCACAGGAGATGATGTTCGACGCGTCATTGAGACGGCGCGGGCCGTTGCGCTGGCGCCGGACCGCGAGATCATCCATATCCTTCCGCAGGAATTCACAGTTGATGACCAGTCCGGCATTGGCGATCCGCTGGGAATGGTAGGCACGCGGCTGGAAGTCAACGTCCACATCGTAACCAGTTCCACAACGGCGGCTCAAAATATAGTCACCGCCGTGAATCGCAGCGGTTTACTAGTAGGCGACACCGTGCTGGAACCCATCGCCGTCGGCGAAGCGGTCCTTTCCGAAGATGAGAAGGAGTTGGGCGCCGTTCTTGTCGATGTAGGGGGCGGCAAAACGAACGTCGCCATCTATCATCATGGCGCCGTGAGGCATACCATCGTCGTTCCGCTCGGAGGAGAGCATTTCACAAACGACATCGCAGTCGGCCTGCGGACGTCAATACCGGAAGCCGAACGCCTCAAGCGCGAGCAGGGCTGCGCACTGGCGCGAATGGCCGACAATGATCAGGTTTTCGAATTCGTCGGGGTCGGAGCCCGGCAGCCACGGGCAATCGCTCAGCAAGTCCTGAGCGACATCCTGCAGCCTCGAGCTGAAGAGATCATTCATTTCGTTCGAAGTGAGATTCGCAACGCTGGCTATGAACGTCAGGCGGGCGCCGGCATTGTGCTGACCGGCGGAGGCGCAGCACTGCGAGGCTTTGCGGAACTGGCAGAAGACATTCTCGATTTGCCCGTTCGCATCGGGGTATCCAGCGGTTTCGGCGAGACTTTGCTCGAAAAGATGCCGCACCTGATGGGGCCGGAATTTGCGACTGCCACAGGTTTGGTCCTTTACGCCGATCGCAGGCGCAAGACGCATGATTTCCATGAAAACTCGAATTCCGGATTCAAAAAACTAGTATCTAAATTCAGGAGCTTTCTATGAAGAAGGGGGGAGTAGTGGCGCCGAATTCGTCCGTTGAAACTTCTATCAAGTTCTTGTTTGACGAGGATCTGCGCACAGGAGCCTCTATCAAGGTTGTCGGCGTCGGTGGCGGAGGGTCTAACGCAGTCAACAGGATGATTGCTGCGGGTCTCGATGGCGTTGAGTTTCTCGTCGCCAATACGGACGTTCAGGCCCTCAAGCAGTCGAAGGCTCCGGTGAAAATTCAGATCGGCGCAAAACTAACCAAGGGATTGGGCGCCGGGGCAAACCCCGAAGTGGGGCGCAACGCAGCCCTTGAAGACACGGAGAAGATCATTGAGGCTCTGGAAGGCGCCGACATGGTTTTCGTCACCACCGGCCTTGGCGGAGGAACAGGAACCGGCGCTGCCCCGATCGTGGCAAGCCTGGCTGCGGAGTTGGGCGCCCTCACTGTGGCGGTTGTCACAAAACCATTTGCCTTCGAAGGGAAAAAGCGTTTGACGCAGGCTGAGCGGGGACTGTCGGACCTCAAGGAATGTGTGGACACCGTCATCACGATTCCAAATGAGCGTCTCCTGGCTACGCTCGAACGGGGCACCAGCCTCTTCGACGCATTTCGCATTGCCGACGATATCCTTCGTCAAGCCGTGCAAGGGATTTCAGACTTGATTATCGTGCCCGGACTGATCAACCTTGATTTTGCCGATGTCAAAACCGTCATGTCCGGAATGGGTATGGCATTGATGGGCACCGGTTCGGCTACGGGTGATAATCGAGCGGTGGAAGCAGCCAAGAAAGCGATTTCGAGCCGGCTGCTCGAAGATGGCTCAATACAAGGGGCGAGAGGAGTTCTCATCAACATTACAGGTGGGAATGACCTCCTGCTCCACGAAGTGAGCGAAGCGTCCAACATTATTCATGACGCCGCTGATCCGGATGCGAATATTATTTTTGGCGCCGTGCTGGACGAACAAATGAAGGGTGAACTCAAAATTACGGTGATTGCCACTGGTTTTGAGTGCAAAGGAGCAGCCGTAAGCGCTGCCGCATCGGCAGTACAGCCGAAAAATACCACTCCTGCACCCGACCTTGAGATCCCTGCTTTTCTCAGGCGTGCACAGAAGTGACTATTTTGGTTGCCGATGACGACGAGTTTGTCCGGGGCCTAATTGCCGAGGTTCTCGAGCGAGCCGGATACGATGTGATTCAGGCCGAATCGGGAATGGAGGCATTGCGGTTCGCGGCGCACAGTTCCATCGACGCCTTCATTCTCGATGTTGAAATGCCGGGAATGACCGGCATTGAGCTTTGCCGCCAGATCCGCTCTCAAGCCCAATTTAAGGTCACACCTATTCTGATCATTACTGGCGCTGATGCCTATTCGGAGTTGGGCGCGGCTTTTGCCGCAGGTTGCGACGATTTTATCGGCAAGCCCATTGACATTGTCGTGCTGAGAGCACGCCTGAGCGGCCACCTGAAGAGAATGGAATATGCCCAGCAATTAGAGCGAATGCGGCGAACCGTCAACCAATATCTGTCCCGCCGCACACTGGAAATTGTCGAAACCGTATCGAGAACCGGAACTCTGCCGCCTCCCGAAGAGCGCGAGCTCGCCATCTGTTTCACCGATATCCGCGGTTTCACGGCCTTTTCGGAAGATATCGAACCCAGCCGCCTGTTTTCACTAGTGAGTTCGCTGCTTGGTGAGCAGGTGGCCATTGTCCACAATCACGGTGGATACATCGATAAGTTTGGCGGTGACGGAGTGATGGCCATCTTCGATGGGCATGACATGGTTCTCAATGCATGTTTGTGCGCGCTGGAAATCCTGGACAGCGCATTGGTGCAGCTCAAGAAGGGCGGTGAAGGCATCTACAGGTTCGGGATTGGCATACACACCGGTCGGGCCGTCATCGGAAATATCGGCTCACCCGAGCATTTGGACTACTCCGCCATAGGTACGACCGTGAATCTCGCTGCACGCCTGTGCGGTCATGCTGAAGCAGCATCCATTGTCGTATCGAATGCCGTTCGCATCGCCGTTGCAGACGACCCCCGACTAGCTTTCCATTCCAAACGCAGCGTTACAATTCGCGGAATCAAAGAGCCTGTAGTGGTCTATGCCCTAGAGAAGGGCAAATCGGAATAGGCATCATCTCTCGTCCCTTGGCAATTCCTCAAGACCCAGAGCAAAAAACCTCACACGGATTTCGGCGGCGTTCCTGTCGAAAAGCGGAAAGCCGCATTCAAAAAAGAAAACGCCGCTTTGAAAAACGGAAAGGGAACTTTTGAAAACGGCGAAACTGACCCTCGATACGAATAACCCATCTGGAGAAAAAGGCGACACCACCTTTCGAAGGCGTAAACGCAGGGCTGATTCATTGAAAAGCATTTCGGAAAAAAGAAAAACATTTCTGGCGAGATGAAAAACGGCGTTGGAGCAAGCGAAAATCGACTCTTCCGCAAGGAAACCAACCTTTGGAACGAGGGAAACCATTTCAGGAAATGGGACATTCATGTATGCAGGAGGAGAACTCTATAATGAATTGTGCTTACTGAGAGGCATCTGAGCGAACTTACATCCATCGTCGGGGCGGACAATATCCGCACCGATGCGGACACGATACGTGAAAACAGCATCGATGCCACGAAAGTGTTCCATCCTGCAGACGTCATCACCTTCCCAGGAAGCTCTTCGGAAATCTCAGCCATCGTAAAATTCGCCAATCGGGAGCGAGTTCCAGTGGTTGCGCGCGGCGGCGGCGTCGGCTATGTCGGGGGCGCAGTTCCAGTGTTTGGCGGCATCGTTCTTTCGATGAGACGAATGAACCGAATTCTCGAAATCAATCCCGTTGATCTGGTCGCGGTTGTCGAGGCCGGCGTGATTACAGCGGATCTGCATAAAGCTGCGGAGGCGAAGGGACTTTTCTATCCCCCTGATCCTGCGAGCCTGATGCAGTCCACAATCGGCGGAAATGTAGCACACAATGCCGGCGGTCCAAGAGCCTTCAAATATGGAGTTACAAGACATTACTTAATGGGCGCGGAGGTGGTGCTGCCGACGGGCGAAATCGTGGAAACGGGCGGTCGCGTGGTGAAGAACGCGGTCGCATACGACCTGACCGACTTGATGTGTGGGGCGGAAGGCACACTTGGCGTTTGCACAAAATTTACGATGAAACTTCTGCCGAAACCCGAGGCAGCGCTTACCGTCATGGCTGTATTTGACACCGTTAGCCGATGTGCGGAGGCGGCGAACGCTCTGATTACTGCAAAGATCATTCCATCGAAACTTGAACTGCTGGATCAACAGTCCCTCATAGCTATTCGCGCTTACATCCAGGCCGAAAATATTCAGACGTCTTGTCTGCCCAGCGAGGCAGGGTCGCTGCTGTTGATTGAGGTGGACGGCGAGCGCAGCGCCGCCGCGCATCAATTGAACGAGGTAAAGCGCGTTTTGGCGCCAAGGACGCTGGCAATCAGAGAGTCCGAAAACCCTGATGATCTCTGGGCGATCCGAAGATACCTTTCTCCGGCAGTCGGCCGAATTCGACCCAACAAGATTAATGAGGACATTGTCGTTCCGCGATCCCGAACTCCGGAGTATTTCGAGGCCATGGAGCAGCTTCAGGCGGAATCCGGATTGCCGATCGTTTGCTTTGGTCACGTCGGCGACGGAAACATTCACGTCAATATCATGATCGATGCGGCAGATCCGGAAGAGAGGTCGAAAGGTGAAGAATTGAAACGCAATGTCTTTAAGTTGGCTCTCGATCTGGGAGGGACGATCTCAGGAGAGCACGGAATCGGAATCATGAAGTCCGAGTTCCTGCCTTTGGCTGTGGGTGAGGACTTGATTGCGGCGATGCGAAGAATCAAGCAGGCATTGGATCCGAACAACATTATGAATCCGGGAAAAATCTTCAGATGAACCTGATGTTGGCTGCGCCTGTTCTTGAAGAAGTCATCGGTCATGCCAGGAAGTGCTATCCGAAGGAGGGATGCGGTCTGATCGCCGGCAGCGGTCCAGCGCACGGCGCTCGATTTATTCCAATGACGAACGCTCTCGACAGCGAAACCGCCTTTGACATGGCGCCGCAGGAGCTCATTGAAGCCCTGCGCAGATTGCGGGAAAAGGGAGAGCAATTAACGGCCATCTATCATTCGCACCCGCATGGCCCAGCCCGGCCATCGAAGAGGGACATCGAACAGGCATACTATCCTAAATCAGCCTATCTTATTGTGTCGCTGGCGGATCTGGATCGCCCGTCAGTTGCGGCTTTCAGAATAAGTGATGGCGAAGTCATCGAAATTGAGGTTCATGCTATAGTCTAGGCGCTAATCATGGAGATTCTATGACGTCTATATTGATTTCGTTCCTGCTCGCGCTGGCGCCGCTCGCGCAGGAAGCGAAACCGCCATCCTACGTTTTGCGTGCGAATCCAAATCTCTTGCTCGGAAAGGGCGAACAGACGACGGCTGAATATTGGGACGTCGTCATCACTCGTCAACCTACTGCAGGAGTCTTGGTCAAGCTGCCCTACACAAAGAAGGGTGGAAAACTCACTTTCGATCTGCATCATCGCATTGCAATGACCGACGATTTCGGTCTTCCGGCTGAAGTCACCACGGTTGTCGAGGTCATTACGGGCGGAACAAATAGCCTCGGCGTCTATACGATTTCCAGTAGGATCGCTCCTGGCGACAGGTTTGACGAATCGATTGTCAAAGTCAGCAAGGCGGAGATCGATCAATTTGTGACTCCTTTCGCCAGGAAGAAAATCACTCTGGACATCAAACCTGGTCCGCAGTCCATCAGCATTGTCGGAAACGCATTGACGATTACGCGCGGCACTAACACAACTCGCATCGACACACCGGGCACTCGCATTGCGGCCATTTCCAATATCAAGTTTGAGGAAGTGACTGAAGTCAATCCGCTAAAGCGGTCGGACGCGCCGTAGCACCGGACGCTGCTTCTACAAGTTGAGATTGCGCCGAAGGTGAAGGAGGCTGCGGCGGCTTGTCACGCTCAGCCGCGGAGGCGAGCCATGACTTTGGGGTTCGAGTCGGACACGCTTGTTCCAATCCGGCGGTAGGCGTCCAGCACGTTTTGTGCGGCTAGTTTCCACGAGAACTTTCCAACCTGTTCAATTCCTCTTTGAATCAAACGCTGGCGTGTGACCTCATCTAACAGAATCATCTTCATGCCGCGAGCGATCTCAAAGACATTTTCCGGATTCACGAGCAGCGCGGCCTCCTCGAGGACTTCGGGCAAGGATGAGGTGTTGGACGCAATCACAGGCGTCCGATTCGCCATCGCTTCGAGAGGCGGCAGGCCGAAACCTTCATACAAAGATGGAAACGCAAACAACGCCGCGCTTTGGTAGAAGACACGGAGAATGGGGTAAGGGACAAACCCGAAGAAGCGCACGTCCTGCTGCACTCCGCTGCGAATGACTGTCAGGCGAAGATACTGGTGCCGGCTCAATTCATCGCCAATGATGATGAGCTTGAGGTTCTTGTAGTTTTCGTCTTCGGACAACTCGCTCTTCAACACTGCAAAGGCTTCAATCAACCGATGCAGGTTCTTGTGCGGCTTGATCTTGCCTGAATACAGCACGAAGGGATCCTTAAGCTGATAACGCTCCAGAACGCGTTTTCGTTCTTCAGCCGTGTGCGTGAATGCGAAGCGCTCGTCCAGCGCGTTATAAATGACAGATATCTTCGAATCCGGAGCGTCAAATATGTTAATCAGGTCTTCCTTCGTGGAAT
>CAZIPZ010000158.1:0-6930 GCA_964541075.1 uncultured Solibacteraceae bacterium
TAGACGGAACTCGCGTCGCAATCTCGGCTCAAGACCTTCACTGGGAAGAGAAGGGAGCATTCACGGGCGAAGTATCTGCTGTCATGTTGAAGGACGTTGGGTGCACCTATACCATCATCGGTCACTCTGAGCGACGCCAGTATTTTTCCGAAACCGATGAGTTTGTTTACAAGAAGGCGCGGGCGGCAGCTAAGGAAGGCCTGAACGCGATTGTTTGTGTTGGCGAAACGCTTTCCGAACGTGATGCGCAGCGAGCGACGGAAGTTGTGCGGCGGCAGGTGCACGAAGGGTTGGGTCAATTGACGGCGGATGAGCTTTTCCATATTATTGTCGCTTACGAGCCTGTCTGGGCTATTGGCACCGGTCGCACCGCAACTCCGGAAATCGCCGCTGAAATGCACGCCGAAATCCGCAAGACCCTTGCAGAAATCTATGGTGCGGCTCAAGCTGACCAAATTCGCATCTTGTATGGCGGAAGCGTCAAGCCCGATAATATTTCGGCTTTAATGAGCAAAGAGGATATTGATGGCGCACTAGTCGGAGGCGCAAGCCTGGATCCGGCTTCGTTCGCAGCCATCATCAAATATTTATGACCACTCTTTTGACGATCGTTCACGTAATTGTTTCAGTCTTCCTGATTCTCGTAGTTCTGTTGCAGCAGGGCAAAAGCGCCGACTGGTCTGGCGCTTTTGGAGGAGGCGGAAGCCAGACGGCGTTCGGCGCCCGCGGCACTGCGACGATTCTGAGCAAAGCAACCACAGCCGCGGCGATCATTTTTATGATTACGTCCATGGCGCTCACGATCCTGATTTCACGTCCGAGTGGAGGGTCAGTCATTCGGGAAGACGCAACTCAGCAGAATGCCGCGCCGGCCCAGCCGCCGGCCGGTCAGCAGGTCCCAACGCAAAATCAGGCCGCGCCGGCTGCTCCATCCGCACCCGCTACGCCTGCTGCGCCTGAAAAATAGAATCGTAGATTGAAAAGGTCGCCTTAGCCGAAGTGGTGGAATTGGCAGACACACCATCTTGAGGGGGTGGCGCCGCAAGGCGTGCGGGTTCGAGTCCCGCCTTCGGCATAATAGTAAATAGCTCAAAATACGAAAGTTCCGCGAGACGCGGGCGGCCTGTACAAGATTTGTACAAAACCGCGTTTATGCTCGGTTCCATGCTGAAGTTGTACCGGCGTCACAAGAAATCTTGCCCTCACAAATCTCTCCTCTACATCAAGTGCCGCTGCCGACCTTGGGTCCAGGGAACGCTCAATGGTTGCTGGATTCGCCGCGCGATGGACCTGACGAACTGGGAACTTGTCTCGAAGAAAATCCTCGAATGGGAAGCGGGGGAGAAGCCGAAAGAAAAAGTTTCGGTGAAAGAAGGTTTATGGAAGATGCCCGTGCACGGAATCTTTCAACTGCGACGCTTGCCCGAAGTTGCGACTGATTTTGGAAAATCAGCTCATGGAGTTCTGCAAAGACCGGAACATCACCCTTCTTGAAGGATTGACGCCGGAAGAAGTCATCAAGTTTCGGGCCTCGTGGTCTGATGCGCCTCTTACTGCCCTCAAGAAATTTGAACGCCTTCGTTCATTTTTCTTGTTCTGTGAGAACAACGTTTGGTCCAAGAATCCATGCAAAAGTCTAAAACCCCCGAAAGTTCAGCAGAAACCGACACTCCCTTTCACCGATGATGAGGTGCAAAGGATTCTGGAAGCCTGCGAGAAGTTCGGAACGCTAGGAAGGCATGGAACAGCTGTTTCTCGATGTCGGTGGTGTCATTACCTCAATTGGCGAACACACAAGTGAAGGGGGAGAACTGTTGGGCTTGCGTCAAGGATCAATAGTTGGCCAAGGGAGTGTATTAGGTTTCACGGACAGAAGCGGTGAGGAAGCTGCGAGAGCCCCAGGGAAAATCATTCGGTCCGGCCCAGGCCCGTTCTTGCATAACATGCTATTTCGATGCCGGCGCCGGTTCTTCCTGGAAATTCTGGTTGGAATATGGATTTGAAGTGGGCCGCACGATGATATGGAAGCCGGATTTGGTGGCCTGATGGCAGCGATTGCAGCCATCCGTAAGCTTGTCGTACCCTAAATCGAATTCCAGCAGATCCGCCGCGGCAATTGCCTCGTCAAGGTGCTGCAAACCAGGCGTCATCGTCATATCGATCAATTCCGGTATGGGTTTTGGGGCATTCTTGTGTGTCGGGTGCAACTTGGCTGCATGTTGAAGACCCTCGCGAAGACCGTCCACTTGATATTGAGCCAGCGCCCAACTCGAATGTTGTCCTGCAAACCACAACTTCGTGTGCCTCATCTGGAACACCGTCATCATCTCCCCGAAACCGGGAGTGAAGGAAGCTGCCTGGGGCGTCTGCTGCTCAGTCTCGCGACTGCAACCCACGCTCAAAAGAGTGGTGGCGCAAAGAAGAACAATTTTTTGAAGTATTCGAAACATGCAATTCGCGCCTGCTTTGACGCAAACGGGTTTTCTTCCTCGTTTGACAGCGGAGATTGTGTCGCCGTAAAGTCGGCCTGTCAAATGTTCCAATAGACTGTTGTAATTCGGAAACACGAGGTCGTCATGCGAAATTTCGTACGTGATTACAGGGAGAAGGAAAACCCTACAGCAGACGGCAAGACGAAGCCCTGACGTCGACTAGACCGGGTGAACAATGCAGCAGACAATACGCGCGATTCGACTTCGGCCGTAAGCTTGCGCCAGCTTGCTGTGATGTTCCTGAAGCTGGGGATGATAGGTTTTGGCGGTCCGGCTGCTCACATCGCACTCATGGAGCGTGAAATCGTTAGACGAAAGCAGTGGCTGTCGTCTGATGAATTCCTGGATCTTCTGGGCGCCTCCAATCTTATACCCGGTCCGAACTCCACCGAGATGGCCATTCACATCGGCCGCCGAAAGGCGGGATGGCCCGGCCTATTCGTGGCGGGCTCCTGCTTCATCCTGCCCGCCGCCGTGATCGTCCTGTTAGCGGCCTGGGCATACGTGCGATTTCAATCGCTTCCTGGAGGGAGCGCGATTCTGTACGGAGTGAAGCCTGCGATCATAGCAATCATTGTTGAAGCTTTATACCGGCTGAGTCGTGCCGCAGTGAAAAACGCTCAATTGGCGGCCATTGCCCTTGCTACGTTGTTTTTCAATCTAGCGGGGGTCAATGAGATCGCCCTCCTATTTGGAGCCGGTTTTCTTGTGGCCATCGTCCGATGGCTGCCGGGACGCGGCGATCGCCCGTTGGTGTTCGTATTTGCGCCAGTCGCTTCCTTTGCTGCTGCCGCGGTCGCAGTTGTACCATTCAGTCTTTTTGCCCTGTTTCTGTTTTTTCTCAAAACGGGCTCAGTCATTTTTGGGAGTGGCTACGTGCTGATCGCGTTTCTTCGCGCCGATCTTGTGGAACGGTGGCACTGGTTAACCGAATCTCAGCTACTGGATGCGATTGCAGTCGGTCAAGTGACGCCTGGCCCGCTCTTTACGACGGCAACATTCATTGGCTACGTTCTTGGTGGAACGCCCGGAGCATTTTGGGCCACCCTTGGTATCTTTCTTCCTGCCTTTTTCTTCGTTGCAGTGAGCACACCGCTCCTGCCCCGACTTAGAGCGTCTTTGGTGACCGCCGGTTTTCTAGATGGAGTCAATGTCGCCGCTTTGGCTCTAATGGCTGTTGTGACTTTCCAGATCGGACGCGCGGCATGGATCGATCTCAACGCATTGGCGGTTACGCTCGTAAGCAGCAGCGTTCTACTGCTGTTTCGTATAAATGCATTGTGGATCGTTCTTGGCGGCGCTTTAGCAGGTTTTCTGCTTCAGAGTTGATGCTTCACATCTTGTATGCTGATACGCGCTACGTCTGAATTTTTCCGCATCGGGTGCTAGAATGGCGGAATCGATTCGAGATTGGGAAGGTCGCATATGTACGGAGTGATTGGGCTGATCCTAGTACTTCTGATGAATGCTTCGACCGTTTCTGCTCCGCAGCAGGCTCCGTCGAAAACAATTTGGCAAGGCGCCTACACGGAGGCACAGGCGGCGCGCGGCAAGGACGCTTTTGCGACAAGTTGCACTTCCTGCCATGGAGCGGATATGGAAGGGATCAATGCACCATCGCTCAAGGGCGATGTGTTCATGGAAAACTGGCGTGAAGATACGATGAGGAATCTCTTTAACTACGTCAAGACAACCATGCCGCCCCGGCGTCCCAGCCTCAGTGATGACGCGTATCTCGACATCATCGCTCACATCATGCAGGTGAATATGTTTCCTGCCGGCGCCGATGAGCTTAAGGCCAACTCTCTGGCCGGTATTCGGATCGAGAGAAAAGACGGACCGAAGCCGTTGCCCGACTTCGCACTTGTCCAATCCGTCGGCTGTTTGACTCGAGCTTCTGATGGCTCCTGGATTTTGATTAATGCGAGTGATCCGATTCGAACTCGCGTAAAAGAGAAATCGGCGCCCGAGGACCTGAAAGCGGCAAGTTTGATACCGCTCGGCAACGGCAGCCTGCGTCTGATTTATCCTGATTCCTTCACTCCAGGATTTCGCATTAACACGCATAGCGGCCACAAGATGGAGGCCAAAGGCTTCTTTCTGAAGAATCCCGGCGATGAGCGCCTTAGTGTAACCTGGCTCGAGATGCTCGCCGAGACCTGTGGAAAATAATAATCAACCCACTGCAATTAAGCGACGCTCCCAACGCTGGTTAAACGTTTTGGATTAGCGGTGTTAGATTCGCCAGCCCTTCAAATATGAATAAGAACAGGGGCTTGCAGATAATTGACTAACTTAGTCCAGTAACTTGACAATCATCCCGCGATCATATATTTTTTTGCTGGTGGTGTCCAAGATGTGTTGTCATTCCTAAAGGCTTCCACCCGCCGATTGATCGGCGCCAATCAGGGAGCCCACCATTTCGGTGGGCTTTTTTAATCTCCGGATGGACGTGAAACAGCAAGCGGTCGATCAGGTTATTCAAATCATCGAGCGCATACAGTCTTCATACTCGCCTGCGGCGTTTGCGTGCAGCTTTGGCCTTGAGGACATGGTGCTGCTAGATCTTATCGCCAAGCGCGCTCGAAGCATCGAGGTCTTCGTACTCGATACGGGTCGGCTGCATAGCGAGACATATTCACTGATGGAGGCGGTGCGAAACCAGTACGGCGTACCGATCCGCGTGTATTGCCCTGACACACAGGCGTTGGAAAAGTGGATCGAAGAAAACGGACCGAACGCCTTTTATAACAGCGTTTCTCAAAGGAAGCAGTGCTGTCATATTCGCAAGGTCATTCCGCTGCAGCGGGCGTTGTCTGGCAAAGGCGCATGGATAACCGGTCTGCGGAGAGAGCAGTCTGTCACGCGAACGGATCTGCAGGTGGAGGAATGGGACGACGCCAATCGCCTGCAGAAGTTTAACCCGCTTTTAGAGTGGACGTTCGATGACGTGTGGTCCTATGTACGTCAGAACAGAGTACCTTATAACGCTCTCCATGACCGTGGTTTTCCGAGCATCGGTTGCGCGCCATGCACTCGGGCGATCGTTCCAGGCGAGGATCTCCGTGCAGGCCGGTGGTGGTGGGAAGGCAGGGACACGAAAGAGTGCGGCTTGCACATTCGCCACGAGAAGGATTCAGAGGAGTTGAAATCTTGAGCTATCTATCGACACTCGAGAGTGAAGCCGTCTATATCATGCGGGAGGTGGTTGGGCAGTTTCGCAATCCCGTTCTGCTTTATTCGATCGGCAAGGATTCAAGCGCGCTTGTGCATCTGGCCAGGAAGGCCTTCTATCCGGGGCCGTTGCCATTTCCGTTGTTGCACGTCGACACTGGTTACAAGTTTCCCGAGATGATCGAGTTCCGGGATCGATTCGCGGCTTCAATTGGCGCGCGTCTCATCGTACATCGCAATGAAGAAGCGATTGCACAGGGCGCTCATCCGCTCAAACTTGGCGTCGGCCGCTGTTGCGGTCAGTTGAAGACCGCGGCTCTTCTACAGGCTTTGGAAAAGTACAGCTTTGATGCCGCCATCGGCGGGGCGCGGCGTGATGAGGAGCGATCACGAGCGAAAGAGCGCGTGTTTTCGGCGCGCGACCGTTTCGGCCAGTGGGATCCGAGGAATCAACGTCCTGAGCTATGGAATCTCTATAACGGCGTTGTCGGAGAAGGTGAGACGATGCGGATTTTTCCTCTATCGAATTGGACCGAGCAGGACGTCTGGCAGTACATCCGCGAAGAAAACATCCCAATTGTTCCGCTCTATTACGCTCAGGAGCGTCAGGTCGTTCATCGCCGTGACCAATGGATCCCGGTGGACAAGGACGCCGTCCTGAACGAAGCCGAACAAGTTGAAAAACAGTGCATACGGTTTCGGACGCTGGGATGCATGCCATGCACCGGGGCGGTGTTATCGAATGCAACCACTCTCGATGAGATCGTCTCTGAGACGATAGGAGCGACGCGTAGCGAGCGTGCGACACGGATCATCGACCACGGCTCGAACTCCATGGAAGACAAGAAGCGGGAGGGCTATTTTTGAACGACGTACTTCGTTTTACGACCGCAGGAAGCGTTGACGACGGTAAATCGACGTTGATTGGACGGCTTCTCGTCGACACTGAAAATGCGTACGAGGACCATGTATCGGCGGCGAAATCGGAGAATGAGCGCCGAGGTGGAGCAGGTATTGATTTTTCTCTCTTCACCGACGGCTTGAAAGCCGAGCGGGAACAGGGAATCACGATCGATGTGGCTTACCGGTATTTCACGACGCGCCGCCGAAAGTTCATCATTGCGGACGCGCCGGGCCACGAGCAATACACACGCAACATGGTCACGGCGGCGAGCACTGCGGATCTTGCCGTCATCCTGGTAGACGCCCGACATGGCGTCACAACGCAAACGCGCCGTCACATTTACCTATCGGATCTCCTGGC
>CAZIPZ010000158.1:6940-9623 GCA_964541075.1 uncultured Solibacteraceae bacterium
GGACTACAGTCAAGCGGAGTACGAGCGGATTCGTCAAGAGCTTGAGCAGATCGTTCTGCGCTTCGGTGCACCAGATGTCCGATATATCCCGATTTCCGCTCTGCTCGGAGATATGGTAGTCGAGCGCGGGGACAATATGCCTTGGTACAAGGGCGAAACCGTCCTGGATACGCTTGAAACAGTTCAGGTTCAGGACCGATACAACCTCACGAGCTTTAGATTTCCTGTTCAACTGATCAGCCGGCCGACGAATTCCTCCATCTCGGATTTTCGAGGTTATATGGGACGGATCGCGTCGGGTTCGGTGCGTGTGGGTGATCCCGTCATGGTTTTGCCGGGTGGACCTCGCAGCACAGTAACTGGAATTCTGACGTTCGATGGCAACCGCGAAGTTGCGTGTGTTCCGGACTCTGTTACGCTCACCCTTGACCATGACATTGATATCACCCGAGGAGAGCTGATTTGCGGAATATGCGATCCTCCAAGACTGGAGTTCGAGTTCAATGCAACGATTTGCTGGATGGGCGAACAACCGTTGCGAGTAGGAAGAAAGTATCTGCTCCGGCAAACTACACGAAACGTGAAGGCCGTTGTATCCTGCATCGACTGTGTTATTGATGTGAATACTTTTGCCGAACTGGAGCGGAGCGACCAGCTGAGTAAGAACGAAATAGGACGAGTGGTCGTGAAAACTTTGAATCCCGTTTTTTGCGATTCTTACCGCGACAACCGCGAAATTGGCGGTTTCATCCTCATCGACGAGGACGGCGCCACCGCCGCCGCGGGCGCCATCCTTCAACCTGCGAGATAGTCTATCGATCTGATAAGATTCGGCCATGTTCACGCGAGCGCGGATCGCGCTGGGCCTTGTGCTCACCCTATTCATTGGTTTCGCAGAAGCACAAAGGCCTCAAACCCCGGCCGAGAGCGTGAACTATCAAGAGGGCGGTACGATGTACCAGCCTCTAATGGACTTCGTTTACGGACTCGCGTCGCAAACAGAGCTCATGAGCATTCAGAAGCTCACCGAGACCCTCGGCGGCCGGGACGTGGTTCTGTGCATCCTTTCAAACCCACCGGTATTTCGCCCGGAAGACATTCAGAAAACCTCTAAGCCTGTCGTCCTCATCGTCAACAACGTTCACGGCGAGGAAGTTGCAGGTAAGGACGCAAGCCTCGAGATCATGCGAGACCTGGTTTTCGGCGACCTCAGACCGTTGCTGGACCAGGTCGTCGTCCTGAATATTCCTACGATCAATCCGGACGGAGCGGAAGCCGACAGGCGCACAAACGAGCAGAACTTCGATCTCAATCGGGATTACGTCAAGTTGGAGTCGAGAGAAATCGAGGCCCTCGTCACCCGCGTTATCAACCGTTGGCAACCTGAAATATGGGTGGACACCCACCATGGTGGCGCCGAGCCTTATACGCTCACTTACCAGACGAATATGAATCCGGGCGGCGATTCCGAACTGATGCAATACGGCAGCGAAAAAATTCTGACCAGAGTTCGAGAGGCCTTGCGCGCCGAAAACTACGACGGATTCTGGTATTCGGGTCCGGCGCAGCTGAACGGCGTGGACGGATGGGCGCCGACATCCGTTGAGCCTCGCAAGCAGCATGTGTACGGAACGTTCGTGAATAGTATAGGTCTTCTCTTCGAAAGCCCTTCAAGCACACATCGGATCATCGATAATGGATCTCGCGTTGTCCAGATTCCGCAGAGTCAAACCTATCGACATCAAGTTCGCGGTCAGTATATTGGTCAGCGGGAACTGATCCGGTTCGCCGCCCAGCATGCCGCTGAGTTGAGGAAGATCACCAGTGACGCCAAGGTGCGAGCAACTGAGCGGGGCAACAATGATTCGGATAACGATCAGATCTTGATCGACTACAAGCAGGTCAACAAGGGCAATGACCATTTTTGGCTTTCCATCGGCGATGCGTCCAATTCCGGTTATGCGCTGGTCCATCGGCCGGTATTCACGAAATTTGAAGCGACCCGAACGACAACCCGCCCCTGGGGTTATCTGATTCCTGCTGGCCTGGCTCGTATCGTGCCCCTCTTGAGAAAGCAGCAGGTCACCGTTAAACGGCTTGTTAGTCCGACGTCTGTTGAAGCTGAGGTTTATTACGCTAAAGAAGTTCGCGGCGACGAATACTTTCAGGGACACTATCTGCGAAAGATCAGCGCTGAGAAACGTCAAGAGCTCGTCCACTTACCGGTTGGAACATTTTTTGTGCCGGCCGGCCAACCTCGTTCGAACCTCGTGAGCTATTTGTTAGAACCCGAGACAGACGATAACCTGGCAACGTGGGGTTATCTTGATGACTTTCTTGAGATCTCGTCATCCAAAAGCAGGCCTCAGCAGATTCCTCTCTTCCGATTGATGAAGAAGGCCAATCTGAACGCCGTCTTGGTGGATTTCGCGGAGTGACTTTGCAGTAGTGAGACGAACTCGCCGGCTCAACCGTCTGCAAAGGGTAACGCTGGTTCTTTTCGTGATCGCGGGTGTGAATTGGATTGCCGTATCTACGACTGGATACACGCTTGCCGGCGCAGACCTTCTTAATCTGTTCTTTCTGATCAGTTTTGTCTTGCTGGGACTGTCTTCCTTGCAACCGCTTGCCAAGCGCTTACTCACCCGATTTCGAAAATAGGTGCACCTTCGATCGAGCCTAA
>CAZIPZ010000159.1:0-9617 GCA_964541075.1 uncultured Solibacteraceae bacterium
GCTCCATCAACAACGTCGCCGCCTGCATCGTCATCGGCGTTTTTCCAGGACTGTTGTATGAGCACCTTCCGAACGCGGTCGAGTATGCACCGTACACCCTTCACCACGTGACAAGCACTCTCGGTATGCTCGGTTTTACGGCGTTGGGTTTTTTTCTGCTGTTGTCCCATCTGGATCCGGCGCCTACAGTCAGTGTAGATACCGACTGGTTCTATCGACGGGGTGCGAAGCATTTGGCAGCGCTGGCGCGTGGACCGTTGACGCGCTTGGAATACGGTTTCGTCGGACAGATTTATGAATTTGTCATAAGGCGGCCGGTGTTGGGCGTCGCCAGTTTTCTACGAGGAATTGACACGTCGGTCGTGGACTCGACAATGGTGGGCGTCGGACGTTCGACCGTAACGTTCAGTCAAGTCCTGAAAACCGTTGTGAGCGGCCATGCACAACACTACGCGCTGATCATGGCGGCCGGAATTCTGGCGCTCATGGTTTTGGCGGCACTGGTGCGATGATGGGCTTTCCTGTTCTTACGGTCTTAACATTCTTGCCGATGGCAGGCGCAGTCTTGGTTTTGCTTCTGGGCAACGACCGAACCGCGCGTTGGATTGCGCTGCTTGCGACCCTTGCCACCCTGGCTGTATCCGCGCCCCTTTACCAACAGTTCGATAAGACCTCCAGCGAACTGCAGTTCGTGGAATCGGCGGATTGGATTCCTTCATTCAATATCACGTACAGCATGGGGGTCGACGGCATCAGTCTCCCTTTCATTTTCCTGGCGGCTCTCCTGAGCGTTTTATGCATCGGAGCGTCTTGGGCGGCGGTTCGGACGAGGGTGCGGGAGTTTTATGCTGCGCTTCTGGTGGCAGAGACGGCGATGATCGGCCTCTTCGCTGCCTCCAATGTATTCCTCTTCTTCATTTTCTGGGAACTCATGCTGGTGCCCGTATTTCTCCTGATCGGAGTGTGGGGAGGACCAGGACGCGTTTACGCCGCCATGAAGTTTCTTCTGTTCACGCTGGCAGGAAGCGTCTTGATGCTGGTGGCGATCATCACGCTGTACCAGATATGCGGAACATTCGATTTCAAGGCCCTGACTTTGGCCAGATCTTCGATTTCCCCCAGCCAGCAGGCGTGGCTCTTCGCCGCTTTTCTTGCGGCTTTTGCGGTCAAGGTTCCGATGTTTCCGGTGCATACATGGCTTCCGAATGCGCACACTGAGGCCCCGACGGCCGGCAGTGTGATTCTGGCCGGGATTCTTCTAAAGATGGGGGCGTATGGGTTCCTTCGCATCTCCCTGCCGATTCTTCCAAGCGGGGTGCAGATTTTCCTCAAGCCGATGCTCGTTGTCTCGGTCATCGCAATCGTGTACGGCGCGTATGTGACCTTGGTCCAGACCGATGTCAAGCGCTTGATTGCTTTCTCAAGCATCAGCCACATGGGTTTCGTTACGCTGGGCATCTTCACGCTTAATCGCAACGGCGTCGAAGGCGCGATCCTTCAGATGATCAATCACGGCATCGTTTCCGCGGCGCTTTTCCTATGCGTAGGCATGATCTACGAACGAACCCACACTCGAGAGATCAAGGACTATGGCGGAGTCGGCAAGGCTGCGCCGGTGTATTCCACTCTGCTTGCCTTGTTTTGTCTGGCTGCATCGGGATTCCCTGGTTTGAATTCCTTTGTCGGTGAATTCCTCATTATTGGCGGAGCATTCAAGACGCAGGTCTGGCTGGGAGCGATGGCGGTGTGGGGTGTGGCTCTCGGCACAACATACATTCTTTGGCTTTATTACCGGCTCGTGATGGGCGAGGTCAATCCCGGGCTCGCCTCGCTAAAACTGGAGCTTAACGCCCGCGAAGCTGCGACTCTGGCTCCTCTTGCATTGCTTGCTGTGGTTCTGGGGCTCCATCCCGAAAGCGTCCTTTCCTTTCTTCATGTTTCCGTTGCTCAATTGCTAGCCACTGGAGTTGCCCCATGAACGGCGCCACCGCAGCTGACATCGCACTGCTTGCGCCGGAGTTAATTCTGGTCGGCATGGCGCTCTTCCTGATCTTGGCGGCGCGCAGGATTCAGAAAGTTGAAGTCGCCGCCGTGGGGACGGTCCTGGCGGCGGTAGCCGCGGCCGCGGCATCCGTTTGGATTTTGCCGAGTGGCTCCCAAACGGGATTTTCAGGAATGTTCATCGTCGACGGGTATTCCCAATTTTTCAAGGTTCTTTTCGCCGCGACCCTTGCGCTCGCTTCGTTGCTTTCCATGAAGAGCCTGGACAAAGAGCACGTACCCCGTGCGGAATACCACATTCTTCTAGTGTTAGCTTCGACGGGAATGATGGTTTCGGTTTCCGCTATAGATCTGCTGACGCTGTACCTCGGTTTGGAGTTGATGACCCTTTGCTCCTATATTCTGGTCGGCATCCGTGTGGAGCGGCCGATGTCCAACGAAGCCGCGATCAAGTATTTTCTTTTGGGCTCCT
This sequence comes from uncultured Solibacteraceae bacterium, assembly GCA_964541075.1. Lineage (GTDB taxonomy): Bacteria > Acidobacteriota > Terriglobia > 20CM-2-55-15 > 20CM-2-55-15 > CAZIPZ01. The sequence continues at coordinate 2,474 of CAZIPZ010000159.1, forward strand.
TTGCGTCGGCGTTGCTTATATACGGAATCAGCCTGATCTACGGTGTGACCGGAGCGACGGATTTTGCAACCATCTCTTCAGCGCTCTCCGCAAGTGATCTGGGCGGAAATTCCTTACTTCTCGTTGGCATGGGTTTGGTTGCGGCTGGATTGGCGTTCAAGGTTGCAGCCGCCCCTCTTCACGCATGGGCGCCTGACGCATACCAAGGCGCGAGCGCTCCAGTCGCCGCCTTCCTGGCGGCGGGCTCGAAGGCGGCCGGCCTGGCGACGTTGGGTCGCGTATGCCTCGTGGCGTTTGGTTCGGAGTCTCATGTGTTGTCGGTGGTGCTGGCCTGTCTCGCCGGACTATCCATCATCGTTGGTAGTGTGCTCGCGGTGTCTCAGACGGATATGAAGCGTCTGCTCGCCTATTCCTCCATCGCACATGCAGGCTATGCACTTCTGGGATTGATAGCGGGCACTGCAGCTGGAACATCCGCGACCATGATCTACGCCTTTTTCTACGTTTTTATGACACTCGGAACGTTTGGGGTCGTCATCGCCATGGGTGAACGCGGGGAGATTCTGGACGGCTATGCAGGGCTGGCTGCTCAGCGTCCCGGGACAGCGATGATCATGCTTCTGTTTCTCATGTCCCTCACTGGAATCCCTCCAACGGCAGGTTTTGCAGCCAAGTTTGTAGTCATTCTCAGCGCCGTGCGGGCCGGTTACACAGGATTGGCGATACTCGCGGTGGCTTGCAGCGTGGTTTCAGCGTTCATTTATATGCGTGTGGCCGTATTGATGTACATGAAGGAACCCAACGAGCCTGCGCCTTCCAGGCTGCCTATGGCCGTCTTTGCGGCGCTTGCCGTGGCCGCGCTGATTACGTTGGTCGGTGGGATTTCGCCGGGCAGTTTGACGGGCTGGGCGGTGTCGCCCTGAAATTAATCAATGAGGTATACTTCAAAAGAGGTTGACTGTTCGTGAATGAATACCTGGGAATAGCAGTCGCGTTCGCGCTGGCGGGCGGAATTGCGGCACTGATGGTTGTGCTGGGCTCCACTCTGGGCAAGAAAAATCCAACCAAAGCAAAACTGGAACCATTTGAATGCGGAAAGCAGCCGTTCGCGCTTCCAATGGGAAGGTTTGCCGTTAAGTTTTATCTTGTCGCCATTTTGTTCATTCTGTTTGACGTCGAGCTTGTTTTTCTCTATCCATGGGCGGTTGTATATCGGGCGCTGGGTTTTTCAGGTCTTGTTGAAATGGGTGTGTTTCTTGTGATTCTTATGGCCGGATTTATCTACGCCTGGGATAACGGCGCTTTGGATTGGCATTAATACTATGAACAACACGTCTTTCTTAACTAGCCGCCTTGATGAAGCTATCGGATGGGCTCGAAAGTACTCGATCTTCCAGTATCCGTTTGTGACAGCGTGTTGCGGAATGGAGTATATGGCGACGGCGTGTTCCCATTACGACGTCGATCGTTTTGGGGCAGGGCTTCCTAGATTCTCTCCGCGACAGGCGGATGTGCTATTTGTTGTAGGCACAATCAGTCACAAGATGGCGCCCGTATTGAGGCGTATTTATGAACAGATGGCCGACCCCAAGTGGGTTGTGGCTTTTGGGGTGTGCACCTGTACTGGCGGGTTTTATGACAACTATGCAACTGTGATGGGAATTGACACGATTCTTCCGGTGGATGTGTATATACCGGGTTGTCCTCCACGTCCTGAGATGGTCCTCGACGGTTTGATGAAACTGCAGGAGAAAATTCAGGCCCAACGTACGACTGGCGTACGGCCCGAGCCCGAGCCTCGCCCGGATATGCCCCAGCCTCGCCCGGAAATGTTTGGATGATGGGAACTTCCGCCTTGATCGAGTCCGTAATGCAGCGCTTTCCGGATGCGGTGTCGTCGTCCCATGCTTATCGCGGTGATGCGACCCTGACTCTGCGTCCTGCATCGTTGCTTGATGTGGCGCGGTTCATCAAAACCGATCCGGCCTTCCAGATGAATTTTTTGGTCGACTTGAGCGCAGTAGATTACCTCACGTTTGGGAAGCGTCCTGTTCCCGCTTTCTTCACGTCTTCGGGCGTGACTGTAAGGCCCTCTCCTCAAATTCCAGATGAGAATCCATGGCCCGGCCCTCCTCCGCAACGATTCACAATCGTCTACCATTTCTATTCGACCACTCACAAGCATCGTCTGCGTTTCATCGTCCCCGTTGACGAAGGGACGGAAGTGGACACCGTTTCCTCGTTGTGGCCCGCAGCAGATTGGCTCGAGCGTGAAGTGTGGGACATGTTCGGCATCGTGTTCAAAGGCCATCCCGACCTCTAGCGCATACTCATGTACGAGGGCTTTGTCGGACATCCTTTGCGTAAGGATTTTGCGGTTAAGAATCGCCAGCCGTTGATTGGACCAGGAGCAATGGCATCGCCTCCAAGCGATACGCTTCCCAAAGACGACAAAGAACTGAAGGCTGTTGAGGCGACGCTTCTCAGCGACCCTGAGGATCTGGAAACGCGAGACATGCTGCTCAACATCGGCCCAGCGCATCCGGCAATGCACGGGATCATTCGGATTGTGACGAAACTGGACGGGGAAAAGATCGAGCACGCGGAAGTGGAGATCGGTTACCTCCATCGAGGTTTTGAGAAGATGGCGGAGACGGTCGACTTCAACAGCGTCATGCCGTACACCGACCGACTCAACTACGTTTCCCCTCTTATCAACAACATGGGGTATTGCATGGCCGTGGAGAAGGTGATTGGCATCACGGTTCCTGAACGTTGCCAATACATCCGAGTGATTCTCTCCGAGATTTCCAGAATAACGGACCACCTCACCTGCGTCGGCGCCAGCGCGATGGAACTGGGCGCCTTTACTGTCTTTCTCTACATGATCAAGGCTCGCGAATATCTGTGGGAGCTCGTGGAGAAGGTGACAGGAGCTCGGATGACCGTCAGCTACTGCCGCGTTGGCGGAGTGAAGGGGGACTTGCCAGACGACTTTGCGGAGCCATGCCGCAAAGCTTTTGAGGAGACTCGCAAGGTTCTTTCAGAATCCGACGGGCTTTTGACGCGCAACCGTATTTTCGCAGACCGAATGAATGGCACCGGCGTTATATCCGCAGAGGATGCCATTGCGTACGGAATTACCGGTCCATTTCTTCGGGCCACAGGTTTGGATTACGACGTTCGCAAGGATTGTCCTTACGCCGTCTATGACCAGATTCCTTTTGATGTCCCGATAGGCACTCGTGGCGACAACATGGATCGTTTCCTGGTCCGCATGGAAGAGATGGAGCAGTCCATGCGGATTGTCGAAGCTGCTTTAAAGCAAATGCCTCAGGGCCCCGTAATGGTGAATCCGGACACGGGGCGGCCCATCCCAGCAGCGGATATGGTGGATCGGGCGAAAGTCGGCGACATCGCCGCCATCGCTGACGGGCGCGCCGTGGCCTGTCCTACGCTGGACGGTGGGAGCCGTTCCGAACGTTCAGTCACCGCGACGGAAGAGAAACGGGTGTTCCTGCCCGCGAAAGAAGACGCGTACGGAAACATTGAAGGGCTAATGCAACAGTTCAAACTCGTCATGTATGGGCACGGCGTGCGGCCGCCAAGAGGAGAGGCTTACTTTCCCGTGGAAGGCGCGAATGGAGAACTCGGCTTCTATGTTGTTAGTGACGGCGCCGGCAATGCGTACCGCGTGCGCGTCCGTCCTCCTTGCTTCGCGATCATGTCGGCGCTGCACAAAATTCTAACCGGTGAAATGATAGCGGACATGATACCCACCTTTGGATCGGTGAACATGATCGGCGGGGAACTCGACAGGTGAAACTCTCAGAACTCGACGGTAAAGCTCGCGAAATTCTACAGCTCTATGAGCGCCCAAAGGCTGCCACCCTGCCATTGTTGTGGCTTGTCCAAAAAAATCGGGGCTACATTTCACCCGATGCAGAAGCATGGGTCGCCAAGCACGTTGGAATTGCAATTTCACACGTGCGGGAAGTCGTTTCCTTCTACAACATGTATCACACCAAACCGGTTGGACGCCGGGAGCTTCGTGTGTGTATGAGCCTGCCTTGCGTGCTGAAGGGCAGCGAGCATTTGTTGGAGCGGATTAAAGAAAGACTAAAAATCGCCCCGGGTGAAACGACGCCGGGAGGGGAAGTTACTCTTACCGAGGTCGAATGCCTTTGCGCGTGCGAAATGGCGCCTATGGCGCAGTTGGACGAACGTTTTGTCGGTCCGCTGGAAGACAAAGTTGTCGATGCACTGATCAAGGACGCGCTGAGCGAACCCGGCACTGAAACCGCCCCTGAGCCCGATCCTTACATCTCTTCAGAAGGCCCGGTGCTTTCCAGACACTTCAAAGATCCGAACGGAATGTGGTTGAAAGACTACATTGCCGATGAAGGATACAGCGCCGCTAAAAGAGTTCTTACGTCTATGACGCCCGCACAGATCATTGACGAAGTGAACAAAGCGAAACTACGGGGGCTCGGCGGCGCCGGATTCCCAACCGGGCGAAAGTGGTCGTTCATTCCAAAGACCGACAAACCGAAGTACCTTGTCGTCAACGCGGACGAGGGCGAGCCAGGCACGTTCAAGGATCGTTACATTCTCGAGCGTGATCCTCACGCTTTGCTTGAAGGGATTCTAATCGCGGCATTCGCGATCGGTAGTCACAAAGCTTATGTCTACATTCGTGGCGAGTATTTCCGGCCTGCGAAGCGCCTGCAGCGCGCCATCGATGAAGCCTACAGTCAGAACTGGCTCGGCAAGAACATCCAGGGTGCAGGCTTTGATCTGGACGTCGTGATCCACAGCGGTGCAGGCGCCTACATCTGCGGGGAGGAGACAGCTCTGCTCAGTTCGCTGGAGGGCGGCAAAGGATTCCCGCGGCTCAAACCTCCTTTTCCGGCGATTTCGGGTCTCTTCGGATGTCCGACGATCGTGAATAATGTCGAGACCCTGGCCTGCGTTCCTTTCATCATCCAACATGGTGCGGAACGTTTTGCAGCTATCGGAACGGAAACGCAGGGCGGCACACGACTCTTCTGTGTGAGCGGCCACGTCGTGAGGCCCGGCGTCTATGAAGAATCTGTTCGAATCACTCTCAGAGAACTCATCGAGAAGGCAGGCGGGGTGCGCGGCGGTAAGAAACTTAAGGCGGTTATTCCCGGCGGCATCTCAGCAAAGATTCTCACTGCAAATGAAATCGATGTGGCTATGGACTTCAATTCACTTATGGCTGCGGGAACAATGGCGGGTTCAGGCGGCGTGATCGTCATGGACGAGACGACTTGCATGGTAGAGGCGCTCGATGCGGCCTCCCGATTCTTCGCTGACGAGTCTTGCGGACAATGTTCGCCGTGTCGTGAGGGAACCGGTTGGGTCCATCGCATCATCACCAGGTTTCGGGAGGGGCACGGAACTTCAAAGGACCTTAACGATCTGCTCGCAATCGCCGGCGACATGGAAGGAAAGACAATTTGCGTTTTTGCGGATGCTGCCGCGTGGCCAGTCCAGTCTTACATCGCCAAGTTTCGCGACGAATACGAAGCCTATATTCACACAGGTCCGAAAGGTCTGAATAAGGAGGCCGCGGCATGGCGAAGCTGACCATTGACGGTCGCGAAGTAACCGTCCCTGACAACTACACCGTGATTCAGGCCGCGGAAAAGCTTGGGATCTATATTCCACGCTATTGCTACCATCCAGGACTTTCCATTGCCGGGAACTGTCGTATTTGCCTGGTGGATGTGGAAAAGGCTCCCAAACTCCAGATCGCCTGCAATACTCCCGTCGGCGAAGGAATGGTCGTGCACACGAAAAACGCCAAAGCGGAGGACGGCCGACGTGCAGTCCTGGAGTTTCTTCTGGCGAACCATCCGCTCGATTGTCCCGTTTGTGATCAGTCCGGCGAATGCGATTTGCAGAATTTTTATTTGAACTTTGGCCTCTACAATCCCCGGTTCAAGGAACACAAGGTCAAAAAGCACAAAGCCGTCGCGCTAGGCCCCCACGTCATGCTGGATCAAGAGCGCTGCATTCTCTGTTCACGATGTGTTCGATTCACCGACGAGATTACGAAAACGGGTGAATTCGGAATATTCAACCGCGGCGATCGGGCTGAACTCGGACTCTATCCGGGCAATGAACTGAACAATTCCTATTCCGCTAATGTGGTGGATATATGTCCCGTTGGAGCCCTAACCGAACGCGACTTTCGTTTCAAGGCCAGAGTCTGGTATCTGTCCAGTGCGCCGACTGTCTGTAATGGCTGCGCCCAGGGATGCAACATCGACATGCATTACTTGCTCGACCGGCCCCATTTGAACGATGGCTCTCGCGTTGTGCGCGTGAAGCCTCGATACAATTCTGATGTCAATCAATGGTGGCTTTGCGATGAAGGCCGATTCAGTTTTGGGTGGGTCGACAAAGAACGTCTTGAAAGAGTGCGCGGGCGGTCGGCTGACGGGACTCAACTAGTCGACGCAACGTGGGATCAGGCATTGACGGCGATTTCCAAGGTCCTTGGAAGCGAAGGGGGCCAGCAACCTGGAGCGCCCAACGCCGGCGGAGTTCGTGTCGGCGTCATTGCATCGACGCAGCTCACCAATGAAGAATTGTTTCTGATCCGTGAGATTTTCCAGAAAAGTTTCGGTGGTCGAGTTAGCGCTGAGGTGCCGCAAAAACCGGGGTCGTCTGACGACTTCCTCATTAAAGCTGATAAGACTCCCAACACCTTTGGAGCAACGCTTCTCGGTTTCGCTGGGCCGACGGCGGTTCCTGCCGTTCAGATTCTGGACGACGCCGTTGCGGGCCGCCTGGATGTGCTCTGGGTTTTTGGACAAGATCTTGTTGAGCTATACGGTGAAGAAAAGATTCGAAAGGCGTCCGAGAAACTGCGGTTGTTTGTTGTCTCGGGGACAAACCACAACTCGACTGTTCCTTTCGCCCATTGGCTTCTTCCAAGCGCTGCATATGTTGAGAAAGACGGCACATTCGTCAACTATCACGGCCGTCTCCAGCGGATAGGATTGGTCTTTCCCCCGCGAACCGGGTCGCGTGAAGACTGGCGCATACTTCTTGAAGTTGGAAGGAAATTGGGCTTGGATTTGAATTGGAAGAATCCGGCAGAGATCTTCCA
>CAZIPZ010000160.1:0-9571 GCA_964541075.1 uncultured Solibacteraceae bacterium
ATACACGCCGGACGATTTCATCCGCATGGTCCGCAAACACCGAATTGCGTTCAAAGAAAAAAAGCTGGGCCAGCTCTTTTGCGACGGTCCCTCTCAGCAAATCATCAACATGCTGCTGAAGGAATGCTCTTCGGCCCGCGTTGACGTGCGCACCGGGTGTTACGTGAAAAGCATCCAGAAGGATGACCGGTTCCTGATTTCAACCAGTCTTGGGGATTTTGAATGCCGCTCTCTGGTCATCGCAACAGGCGGACTTTCCATTCCAGCCGTGGGAGCCACGGACTTTGGATACAAGATCGCGCGACAGTTTGGTCTGGAGCTCACCAGCCTACGGCCCGCTCTGGTTCCATTGACGGCTGGCGGCGCCGAAGGCCGTGCGCTCCGGCAATTGAGCGGCGTGTCCATCGATGCAGTTGTGAAATTTGAAAAAGTCTCCTTCCGAGAGAAGGTGCTTTTCACGCATCGCGGATTCAGCGGTCCGGCGATATTGCAAATCTCGTCCTACTGGAAGCCCGGAAAGGCCATCCTCATTGATGCCCTTCCGGATGGCGACCCCAGGATCCTGCCGCGCCGCTTCCTGCAACAATGGCGCGAACTCCATGGCGACACGCCGGAACTGCTGCACTCCTGGGTTGTGGTTCCGTCGGGAACCGAAGGCTACGCTAAAGCGGAAGTCACGGCAGGCGGAGTTCTAACTCGTGAACTTTCATCCAAGACGATGGAAACCAGAAAGGTTCCAGGACTGTATTTCGTTGGAGAGGTCGTCGACGTGACCGGGCAGCTCGGGGGATTCAATTTTCAGTGGGCCTGGGCATCGGGTTTTGCAGCAGGCCAGTACGCTTAGGTCGACTGACTTTAAGGCCGTAACGAATCCCGACGCCGGCGTAAAGAAACCCGACGCAGCAATCCAAGAACTCCGATTCCTAGCGACACAAAACTCGTGGGTTCCGGCACGGGCGTGGAGTAGTCGTGATTGCTGGAGCTCGATAGGGTGACGCCTGGCGTTTGAGAATCAAGATAGTAGTGCACTGTCTGCCCAAAACCGCCTGTGATCGAGGAGTTCAGGCCGGCGCGAGCGAGAACGTTAAGGCCTCCGCTTAGTATGAACGTAGCACCGACAGTCGTTGTGAGCGTTGGACTTCCACTGAAGCCCGTAACGACAACCAGACCGAGATCGTCAATATACGTCGCGGACTGAGATTCGCCGTAACACTGCGCACTGGGACCGCATACTTGCGAGGTAAGTTCTCCGCGATAGCTCCTGCCGCCCGCGCCAAAACCTCCCGCGACGTTCTGACTCAGCGTCAACATGACCAACGCGCCCAAAGGCAAGGTGTCGGAATTCACGGTGATGTAGTCGGTGAAACTCGCTGCGCCTACAGCTTCAGTGAATGCGGATTCTGAACTCGAAGCCTCGACGTGAACACCCAACACACCCGCGGCGGCGTTTGCGCTCCCTCTGCTGGTCCCCGATCCAATGTCGTTGCCGCCGCTGATGGATATCGCCACACTGCTCGGCGCATTCGTGTGCACGTCAAAGGCAGTCTCGAAACTGGTCACTGCCTGGAGATTCACCTGCACGCTGGTGGTGTAATCCGCTAACGCGGGAGTGACGAGCGCAAGGAACAGTGACAACGCCAAAAGGAGATTCTTCATGATGGTTGCACACAAAGCACTTGATATTCCAACTGGGAAGCGGATGAGAAGGAACCATTTAGCCCGACACGCACGTCGGCTCGGAATCAATGGTGTAAAGAATTCTGACGGGAATGATAAAAAACCCCAATTCTGAAACTGGAGGTTCTCTTGTAAACAGCCGTAACCAACTGATGCTAAAGAGCTCCGTGAACGGCTATTTTCATATTTTCGGGCGACGCCAGCGGCGCCATGACTCTGCGCTGTCCCTTTCTTATCCCATCATTTAGTATCCCTAGCGTGATGAAGACTCTGGAAGATGTTTTGAGGGATGAGCACGAATCGATCAAGCGCGAATCCATCGATCCGCATGCCGACCTCAAACAGGTTCATCGACGACGAAACCATGCCGACTATTTCGCCTTGTGCCTTTCTGGAGGCGGCATCCGCAGCGCCACGTTCAATTTGGGAATCCTGCAGGGTCTCGCACGGCGGCAAAAGGCGGAAGCCGACGACAAACTCCAGACGCTCGACTATCTTTCGACGGTCTCCGGCGGCGGCTTTATCGGCGGCTGGTATTCCGCGTGGAAACATCGCGATTTGAACAAGACGCCGGACCTGAACGAACCGCTCGCAAAGCTTGCAGTCCCAGAGTTCAATGATCCTTCACAGGTCGAACCGAAACCTGTCGAACACCTTCGAAGCTTCAGCAATTACCTGAGTCCAAGCGTAGGCCTGTTGAGCGCAGATTTCTGGACCCTCGTCGCGATATACCTTCGCAACCTTTGCCTGATCAATGCCGTCCTTGCGCCGGTGATTCTGGCGGCGTTGATGATTCCGAGAATCTTGTATGCCTTGATGAACGTCCGACTGGAAGCCTCTGTCGGCAGGACGGCGATTCTCGGGTCGCTGCTGGCATTGGCTCTCGCGACTGGCGCCTACGCCGTTTGGAGAATCGCACAAAACCTTTCGATCATTGGCAGCGCGAACGACAGTGAATTTGCTTTCCTCAAGCGCATCCTTATTCCATTGAGCATTTCCGCAGTTTGCGCCGTGACCGCCTGCGCCTGGTACGTCAGGCTGGATTCTGCGCACACACGGCTTTACGTATCTTTCGCATTTCCACTGCTTTTTATATTGTTGATGGGAATTGGAACGATCATCGCAGGGCTGACAAGCCGCCACACGACTGAAAACGATGAAGAATGGTGGGCGCGCGCCGGCGCGTGGATGATGATCGTCCTGCTGGCGTGGGTCACGATGTGTGTTCTCGTGTTGTGGGCGCCGGACTTGATCCTTCGATTTCTCGAGTTGGCGCAAACGCCCTCGAGATTGATGGAATCCTGGATGAACATAGCGCTGACGCTAGCTCCGATCATCGGCGTCTTATCGACGATCCTTTCCCTTGCTGGCGGCTTCACTTCGACAACGCCAAGCGGCGATGAGAAGCAATCCAAAGTCGGAACGAAAGCATGGCTTGTGCTGAAAGCCACCAGTCTATTGGCCAGCGTCGCCCTCATTTTCATCCTCGCGACGTTCGCTGCACTGACGGGTCCGCTGCTTCTACTGCTGGGCGTCGCAGGAAACTCAAACATCCAATGGAACCAGCATGTGGCCATTCTCGATAACTCTGGTTTAGGCGCTCTGATAGCGGCGACTCTGATCATGTTTGGGGCGGCGCAATTGTTCGCTGTGTTTATTGATACGAACAAGTTTTCGCTTCACTACTTCTGGCGCAACAGGATCGTACGGGCATATCTGGGGGCTTCTCGAGATCACACGAATACCTCGACGATGATTGCATTCACGGGATTCGATCCGGCAGACAACCTAAAAATGACACGTCTCCGGAAGCAGCGTCCGTTTCACGTCATCAACATCGCGCTGAACCTTGTAGCCAGCAAAAAACTGAGCTGGCAGGAACGATTGGCGGAATCGTTCACAGTCTCTCCCTTGCACTGCGGCACGCACTGGCTCGGGTACCGGGATTCCGAAACGTACGGAAAGGGCATATCGCTGGGAAATGCGGTCGCGCTTTCCGGAGCGGCGGCAAGTCCCAATATGGGCTATATGATGACTTCCCCCGTCGTCCGCTTCCTCATGACGATGTTCAACGTTCGGCTGGGCTCGTGGATGGGTAATCCGGGGCCTCACGGCGACGGCACGTTCGACAAGCACGCCCCGAAAAACATTCTGAAACCCATTCTGCTCGAAGCGTTGGGACAGACCGACGACGAATCCCCTTATGTGTATCTGTCTGACGGCGGCCACTTCGAGAATCTTGGCCTCTACGAAATGGTGCTGCGCCGATGCCGATTCATCATCGTCAGCGATGCGAGCACAGATGCGACCTATTCCTATGAATCCCTGGCCCAGGCCACGCGAAAGATTCGAGTCGACTTTGGCATTCCCATCGACTTCAACCCGTTTCCGGACATCATCGGTCGAACGAAGGACGGAAGCGGAGTGCATTGCGCGGTCGGGACGATCGGCTACAGCCAGGTTGATCGTGAGTGCAAAGACGGCATTCTCCTCTACGTTAAGCCTTCCCTTGTGAAGGATGAACCGCGCGACATTATCAACTACCTCAGCGAAAGCGCGGATTTCCCACAGGAGAGCATTGCGGACCAATTTTTCTCTGAATCTCAATTCGAATCTTACCGGATGCTGGGCTTCGTCATCGCACAGCGCCTGTTCAAAAGCGGCGATCTTCGCGCAGACCTCGTGTCCCTCCGGGGAGGCGAACCGCCGACTCAGGCGTTCGCCGCAAAGGCATAGCTCTTTACACCGGCCGCCTTTCCATCTTTCAACCGCGTCTTTAAAGCGATTTTGTCTTGGGCTAGAATTGGTTCCCCTTGCAAGCGGCCGACACCAACGACGCGACCTGATTTGGCCTCCTGGTACGGTTTAATGCAGCTTCATAGAGTGTTCTCCCTTATGTACGGATTGCGCGTGTTATTGCCTCTTCTCTTAGCCATTACGCTGGCCGCGGCTCCCGTTCAGAAACTCGCGGTCGAAGGAACGGTGACGGACGGACAGTTTCCGATTTCGGGTTTTGTGATCGTCAGCCTGGACAGTGGTGAAGAAGTCGCCAACATCACGGTCGGCGGCGACGGCAAGTACTCTGTGGAATTGGATGCAGGCAAGGACTACCTTTTTAATGTGGTCGCGGACCGGCACGAGGAAAAGCTGCTGATCGTCACCATCGCACCGGAGGGCGCCATTAGCTCCATCGATTCAGATGGAAACACAGTGGACTACCACATGGTGGCGCTCACTCCAATTGCTGCCACCGCCCAGCAAACAGAATCCTATTTCCGGGAATCGGCCCAGCCTGAAACGCGAACCTTTTCGCGATCCGCCTCGTTTTCCGGCGCGTTGATTCGAGCGCTTCCCTTGGGCGGGATCCGAAACATCGACGGTCTCGGTTTGCTGGCGCCGGGAGTCGCTCCCGCTCCGGCAACGGATGCCAAAGCCGGCCCAAGCTTCGGACCGACGATGGGAACCGCAGGTCAGTACGCAGTGAACGGCCTGCGCAGCCGGGAAAACAACTTCACGACGGACGGCTCAGATAACAACGATGAAGAGGTCGGCGTTCGCCGGCAAGGCTTCGTCTCGCCGTTTCCGCAGTCTCCGGAAAGCATTGAAGAGTTCCAGATTGTCACCGCCATCCCCGAAGCCCAGTTCGGACACAACATCAGCGCGCAGATCAATGTGCTCTCGCGATACGGCGAATCGCGATTTCACGGAAGTCTGTTTGGTTTTGGCACGGCCAGCCCCTTGATCTCTCGCAGCTTTTACAACCAGAATCTCTCCGCGTACCCGGCTGCGTTTCGAGATCTCGTGCCGATCACGGCCAACGGGAAGCTTGATGGCTCTTCCGTGCATTTCACGCTCGGACCGTCTGGACACCCGTTGGTGAGATTGAGATCAGGACTGGAAGGCCCAGGATTCCAGGTCAATCCTGTTCGAGGCAAGGATTCCTATACTCGTTTTCAGGGCGGCTTCGCCGGCGGCGGGCCGATCAGCCAGAAACGCGGAACCTTCGCGTTCGGTTCCTGGGAACGGCAGATCATCCATTCCAGCCGCCAGGGGCATTTTTCAACCCCTACGGTCGAACAGCGGGGATTCTATGAATGTGACCGCTCATGCGATGGCCGATCGGCGCCGATGGCCAGAAGCGGCCCCACGCAGCCGGACGGGGACGCCGTGTTCAGCCTCTATCCTTTTCCCAATAACCCCCTGGGACCGTATGGGCCTAACACGTTCACTCAAATTCAGCCGGCTGACGCTCTCGCGGATCTGATCTCCGCCAAAGTCGACCAGCAATTCAATTTCGGCCCGACATCTCACATCCTGACCACGCGCGGAAACGCGAGCATCGAGCACAGCATTCTGCCGAGCACCGGAGGAGCGCTCTTTTCATCTGTTAAACCGAAGCTGCGCAATTACAACTTCGCAATGTTCTTCACCAGCAGCCTGGGAAGCAGCCTGGCAAATACTTTTCGCGCTTCCTTCGGCCGCACCTCTGCGAGTTTCAGCGAAGTTCGGAATCCCCTCCTTCGCCCACCGTCGCAATTTTCAGACTATTCGTTTCTGCTGAATGCGCCCCTGCTCTTTAATGTCACAGGCGCCAATGACTCGTCATTCCGTTATGCATCTCTCGATACGAACGTGATCCAAGACAGAATTCCCGAATGGTCGCGCCTTGCTCCGGCCGGTCCCCGCCTGATTACCTCTTCCGACAGCATCACTGGACCTGTCGGCCAGATAACGCTTGCGGGTTTCAGTGGACTGGGCGTCGACGTGTTTCACCTGCCTCAGGCACGCTCCCACAAGACGATTCAGTTTGCGGACTCCGCTGCCTTCACCGCCGGCCCTCAGCAACTCGTGTTCGGTTTCGATGCGCGCATGCGCGACCTGGACAGCACCATCGAAAAGAACGTGCGACCATATTTTGCATTTTCAAATCTTCGAGTTCCAAAAGACTCTCAGCGCGAACTGCCGCTGGACATCCTGTGGTCCACGCAATTGGCGGCTAACGGATCACCAACAGGAATCTTCAGCACGCTCGCTTACGACTCCGATCACGTGGTGACATTCCGCCGGAACGAACTCGATGTCTTCGCTCAAGACAAGATCCAGGTGACGCCAAGCTTCCACGTCAGCATCGGCGCTCGTCTGGCTTTCAATCAATTGCCGCAGCAGCTGAATGCCAAGTTCAAACAAGCCTTTGACGTGGATACGTTGTTCAAGCAGGCGGAGGCCGCCAAGAACGCATGCGGGACCATCTATGCAGGACGGCCCGCGGCTTTGACGACTCGATGCCAGCTGAGCCTGGATATCCTGGAAGACTCTTTTCCCGCAGATTTCGGTAAAACGTTCGGAGCAGAACGCTTCAGGACCGATCCTCGGCTGGGCATGGTCTGGGTGCTCCCCGGCGGAGGCCGAACCGTCCTGCGCCTGGGCGCAGGCGTATACACGGGAGCTTTTCCAACGGTCCTGGCAAACGAATCCAGAGATCCATTCCCCGCTTTCATTTCGCTCCAGCATCCCGGCAACTCGAACTTTGAGAACTTTGGCTTCGGGCGATTGAACGACTTGCGACCGGCTCTGACTGTCCCGGGAACACTGAACCTGTTATCGAATGCGCCGCTTGGACTGACCGCTTTGGATTTGAGAACTCCCGATGACTCCGTAAAGTTCGCCGGCATACTGGCCCAGCAAGACGGCGTGACGCTTCTCACCCAACCAGCGCCCGGCTTGAAGAATCCGTTTTCGCGTCAGGCGGTCGTGACTCTCGAACACCAGCTCACATCATCCGCATCGCTTTCTGTCGCGTACGTGGGAACTCAAGGTCGAAGGCTTGTCCGCGTCAGCACTCCGCAGGACGGATGGTTGAGAAGCCAGGCGCGCTTCTGGCAGGCGTTGGACCAACTGATACTCCTTCCTCCCCAGGCGTCCGTCCCGTCTGTGATTACGGCATACCCTCGCCCGGTCGGAGCGGTGCAGACCGTGTATGAGTCGACGGCCCGTTCGGATTATCACGCGATGCAGACCGAAATGCTGCTGAGGTTGGGCAAGCTGCAATGGAAATCGTCATTCACCTACTCGCACGCCATCGACGAGGTATCGGACTTCTTCGACATGAGCGGCGCCTACGCTCTGCCTCAAAATAGTATGGTGCGATCCGAACGTGGTTCTGCAAACTTCGATGTCCGCCACAGAATGGTGAATTTTTTCGTCTGGGATTTACCCTTCCTTCAAGAGAACGCCTGGGGCGGATGGCAGATCGCCGGAATCTACACGCTGCAGAGCGGCCAGCCATTCACGGTGAACACCGGAATCGATAACAATCTTGATGGCAATCTCACCGATCGGCCGAACACGACCAATGGACTGGTAGCCGGCGACGGCCCTGCCAAGCTTATCCGAACAGTCCCGATTGCCAGCCTTCTGGGGCAGGCTGGGGAAAATGGCGCCGTTGGCCGCAACACATTCCGAGCCAACGGCATTCACAGCCTGGATGTGGCTTTGACCAAGAAGTTCAAGCTCAAGGAAGCCAACGAAGTCCAATTGAGATTGGAAGCATTCAACGCGCTGAATCGGACTCACTTTGCAGTGCCGGTCCGCATCCTCGAGTCTCCCGCATTCGGACGTTCGGTCGATACGTCCATCTCGCCGAGGACTATTCAGGTCGCCCTAAAGTTGTCCTTTTGAGAGAAAAAGGGACCCGTTTTCCTCTTTGCCCTTTTTACACTCCACCGTCCCTCTGTTAACCCCATCAAGACCATTGACAATGTTGGTTTCACCCGAGAGAAAGATCGTTTCGGCATTTCCTGAAAACGGAAACACCACAAGGAGAGCCAATGCCAGAACCGGCATAGACCACGCGCCGAACCTGCTGAAGGACCATTTCATGAGCGCTCCTTATTCTTTAGTTAAGAGGCTGCCGACTCCTAACAACTTCCGTTCCAATGGATTGTGACTGTCTGGGTAAAGGATTCCATCCATCTTGCTGAAAGGACAGAGGAACTCTGGTGGGCAACGCCCCTCCTTCAGGGGAAGATGCTTTTGGAGCAGCGCAATCTCAGCGATGAGAGTTGTTATGATTACCGACGGCAAGCTAGCGTGCTTGCATATAGGCGCCTTGCCTTCAGACATTTCAGCAGTCTTCAGGCTTGTCGGGCTCTTTACAAACGCTGCAACTCCCACCCTCGAATGCTTCTAATAACTTGACAGGATGCGGACACAACGTGACAATCACGGCGACATCTTGCGTCAATCCTCGGGATAAGGAGTCCTATGGCCAACGAACTCGTGAACAAGTTCCTTCAGCTCGTGCGAAACAGCCCGTCCATTCAGGCGCGCTTGCAGACTGCCAAGGATCAGGACAGTCTTGCTCACCTGGCGGTGAAGATCGGATCTGAACAAGGGTTGCACTTCTCAGTTCAGGACATCGTTGGGCGACTGAAGGAACTGACAGGCGGCTCCCGCGAACTCACGGATGCCGAGCTGGACGCAGTAGCCGGCGCCGGCGGCATTTCAGACGACGTCGCCTGCGACGAATAGTCGAATTCGACTCTGGTTTATTCGAACCCGAGAATCGAAGGTAATCCTGGCTTGACGAAGCGCAGGAACGAATACCCGATTCCGGCGAGGCCACGAAAGAACCCAGGAACAACAAGAGGCTGGGCGTTCCGCGCGACAAGCCGGTAGCTCCCAGCTTTTTGTTTTCTCCTCAACACCCAACTTGCTCTCTGCTCCGCAGCCAGTCGCAAACCAGGCCGTGACAATTTCTCAGCCGCAGTCAGCAGAATATCCGCCCGGCCCAAATTTCCGCAGCATAGCGGATCCATGCCTTCTGAAGAACATCGCATCGTGGTTTCCAGCGCCTGATCCAACCGCAGATCGAAGGCCGGATTTGGCAGGCGAC
>CAZIPZ010000161.1:0-9566 GCA_964541075.1 uncultured Solibacteraceae bacterium
GCACGCGTCCAGACACCGTGTGCACGAACCGCAACGGTCCGGCGCTGGTGCGTCGTATTCATATATGGAATCGGTCAGAATGCAGCCTAAGAACAGCCACGACCCAACTCTCTGGTTAATGATGCACGTATTCTTACCGAACCAGCCAATGCCGGCGTATTTCGCGAACACCCGCTCCAGAAGCGGACCGGTGTCCACGTATGTTTTTGTCCGCGCCCCAGAGGCATGCTCAATCCATTCCGCAAGTTTGCGAAGACTTTCGCTCAAGGTCGCGTGATAGTCCGCGCCCCAGGCGTAGCGCGAGATCCAGGCCCTCATGCGGTCGAATCGTGTGGTCGGATGCGGAGTGTTGTAGTTGACAGCGCAAACCACGACTGAACGGGCTCCAGGCAGGATGGACCATGGGTTCATCCGTGGCTCCTTCTGCCGCTCCATATATCGCATCTCACCCGCGTAACCGTTTTCCAACCATTTTGGATAGAAGGCAGCTTCTGGAAATGACTTTAAGGGCGCTATTCCAACAAGATCAAATCCAAGTTCCCGAGCCTTGGCCAGAATGTTCGATTTCTGGATCTCAGAGAATGTCTCTGTTGGAGAAGAGGAGGATATTATCGGCGACGGATCGTTCACGGCTGGCTCTTGAAACTTAACAGTTCCTCTACAGACTGCGCGTTCAAAACCTGCTCCTTTTCGATCCATCCCCGCTGAGCAGTTGCAACGCCATAAGGGAGGTTCAGCAAGTCGTCGTAATTGTGGGAATCCGTACTGATGATGACATGAACTCCCATCTCGCGGGCTTTGCGGCACAGCGTGTCGTTGAGATCCAGGCGATGAAAATTCGCATTCACCTCCAGACACGTGCGTGTTCGGGCTGCTTCCTTCATGACTACATCGAAATCGAGGTCATACGGATCACGGTCGCCTATCAAACGTCCGGTCGGATGCCCGATCACGCGAACATAAGGATTCTGCATTGCACGCACAACCCGGGTCGTCAGCTCTTTGCGATCCTGTCTGAAGCCCGAGTGCACGGATGCCACGACGAAGTCCAGCCGGCTTAGCAACTCGTCGGAGTAGTCCAGGCTGCCGTCGAGTTTGATATCGACTTCCGTTCCTACAAGTACGCGGATATCGGAGCATTGTTCATTGATCGATCGAATCTCTTCCATGTGACGGAGTAGATCGTCGTCGGATAACCCTCCGGCGATACCGAGCGACTTGGAATGATCTGTAATCGCGACATATTGGTAACCACGCCGCCGCGCCGCCAGAACCATCTCTTCGGTCGAATACTTCCCGTCGCTCCAGGTGGTGTGCATGTGGAGATCACCACGAATATCCTCCACTTTTACGATGTCGGGCAACCCGCCGTTCGCTGCCGCCTCGAACTCTCCCTGGTCCTCTCGCAAGACAGGAGGAATGAACGGCAATCCGAGCTTTTCAAAGACTTCCTTCTCATCAATTCCGGCGACGCGAATATCGTCGGCATCGAAGAGACCATATTCATTCAGCTTCAAACCCAGCCTGATAGCACGTTCGCGCATGCGAATGTTGTGAGCTTTGGATCCGGTGAAGTAATGGAACGCCGCTCCCCAGGAGGCGGGCTCCACCACCCGGAGATCGACCTGCAGATCATCCTGAACACGAACAGAGGCTTTCGTGGGCCCCTGGGCCAACACTTCAGTTATGAGAGGCATCGACAGAAATGCCTTCATCGTGGACTCTGGCTTTGTGGACGCGGCGATGATGTCGATGTCGTGCACGACTTCGCGCATTCGCCTCAAGCTTCCGGCGTATGAAACGCGTTCGGAATAACCTTCGAGATACTTGCAAAGCTGCACAGCCACGGGCGTCGCACGCCCGAGCAGATAGTTGCCTTTGCGGCGTCTGTAGATTTCGATTCCGCGCAGAATGTTCTCGACAGTTTTCTTCTTGAAGCCAGGCACCCCGAGAAGCTTGTCCGTCTTACAAAGTTGTTCAAGCTCATCGATGGTCTGAATCTGAAAACGGTCGAAGATTTCTTTGGCGGTTTTCGGCCCGACACTGGGTACATCGACCATGCGAATGAGTCCCAGCGGCACTTCTCTTTTCAGTTGCTCGTGAAATTCCATGACGCCGGTGTCGCCGTACTCAACGATTTTCCTGGCGAGATCGTCACCAATGCCTGGAATGTCGCGTAGCCCGCCCTTTTTCATGACGTTTTCAATGTTGTCTGTTAAGGCTTCCAGGCTTGTAGCTGCCTTGCGATACGCCTTTATTCGGAATGGATTTGCGCCCTGAATCTCCAGAAGATCCGCGATCTGATTGAAGGTGGCGGCTATTTCCAAATTTCGCATGCGTTGACTTTGATAGTAACACGCGGCGTAAGAACGGTCAGATCAGGAGGCTGTCGAAGATGGAGGAAGATTTCGGCGAATCTCCGACGACACACCGGTCACGTGCATTCCCTCGCGCACGTCCAGGCGGCATGCCTGTCGTTTGGAGTCGCATACTCCGTTGCGAACCGTGACGGTGCAGTTATTGCATGCACCGTTCCAACAGAATTGGCCGTAAGAAATCGTTGATGGCGAAATGTATTGGAGTCCACGGAGAAGCGTGTTGTTTTCGGGCACTTCTATTTCTTTGTCCAGTAGTCGAAGGCGGAGAAGCTTGTCATATTCTCCAAACAATTCCGAAAACATACGTGATTCTGCCTTTCAACGTCGTTATCGGACACAGGAACGCGGCTCTTTAGAAAATTACGCACCGGTGGGGCGCGTCCGGCGCGCGAATCTAATGGATCTGCGGAGGCTCTGCTCAAGCGTCGGCGCCGATTGGAGTTTGGATTGTTTCTGCAGCAGCGTCAGGACTGCTCTCTCTTCAGGACGCAACCCTGCGGATTGCGCGCGCATCAGGATAAGGGCGGGTGATCTTTCCAGGTAAGCTTCAAATACCGCGGGATGGATGTAGCACTTTCTGCACACCGCTGCGGTGTTCCCGAGACGCTCGGCAACTGAGGCGACCGCGTTAAGGATGTTCTTCCGAGCCTGTTTCTGAGATCTGAACTCCAGTTGCTCGCTTAGAGCGCGCACTGCGAGGACGGCGCCTGCCCAGGTGCGGAAATCCTTCGCCGTAAAATCTTCTCCGGAAATCGCGCGTAGGTACTCGTTCACATCGGAGGAACCGACCGATTTTCGCTCCCCGGACTCTGCGAAGTATTGGAACAATTCATATCCCGGCAGGTCCCGCAACCGGCGGACGATCTTCGCCAAGTGGGCGTCCTCGATAGTGAGTGCATGCCGTATGCCGCTCTTGCCGCGAAAATAGAAGTTTATCTTCGCTCCGGCGACATCAACATGGCGGTCGCGAAGCGTAGTCAGCCCGTAGGACAAATTCTGCCTCGTGTACTCTTCGTTGCCGACACGAATGAAAGTCGTTTCGAGCAGCCGAACAACCGTAGCTAGAACCTTTTCACGGCTCAACCCGGGACGCGCGAGATCGCGTCGGACCCGGTCTCGAATCCTGGGGAGCGCCTTGCCAAAGGCGATCATGCGATGGAATTTCACGCCATCTCGGACCTGCCTCCAACGCGGGTGATATCGATATTGTTTACGCTTCCGCGAGTCTCGTCCTACGGCCTGTAAGTGGCCGTCGGGGGCAGCGCAGATCCATACTTGCCTCCATGCGGGAGGCACGACCAGAGATCGAATGCGCTTCAGGGTTTCTGCGTCTCGGATAACTCGTCCGTTGGGCGCAACATAGCGAAACGATTTGCGTGATCCGATTCTGCTGATGCCTGGCATCCGGTCCGTGACGTATCGCAAACCGGCAACGTTGGCCGATACCGCGGCCTCCGCCAAACTGGTCTTTGCTCTCGCCATACTTTGGTTCGACGTCTAAAAGGAAAAGGGGATAAATTTGTAGTACGGGGGATTTATGGAAACTCTCTTGGTTGCGGCCATTATCATGATTTCGCTCTCGATCATCGTGCAGGCCGGTGTTCTCTTAGCAATGTATCTAAAAGCGCGGAAGCTTTCGAATCAGGTGAGCGAACTCGTCGCGGACAGTCGAAAACTTGTGCCGCCCCTGGAGACCGCCGCAGCAAATTTGAAAACGGTTTCTGGTGATTTTCGAGAAATCGGAAAAGCCGCTCGAGAGCAAATTGAAGAAATGCAATTCCTGGTGATGGAAACGCGCGATGCCGCCACCGCCGAAATCGAAAATCTGCGGTGCAGATTCCATGAGATCCTGGACGAAACGAGCGGAACGCTCCTCGCACCCCTCCGGCAATGGAACGCCGTTGTTTCCGGAGTTAAAGAGGGCCTTCGCGTCTTCTTCCGGCGCGGGACGAAAAGAACAGGCCCGGCAGACGAGCACGTTCCCGCCGCCTGAGTCTAATAACGGAGCGTTGAGGAAACCTCGACGCTCGTTCCTTCCGCGCAGACCGTCTCCCACCAACACAGGCGTCTTCATCTGTCATTCGATTGCGTGTTATATTCCTCTGGCTGTCTTCGGGCCGTTAGCTCAATTGGCAGAGCAACTGACTCTTAATCAGTAGGTTGGAGGTTCGATTCCTCCACGGCTCATTTTAGAATGAATAGATTACAGACATCGGCTGCGAGATGGCCCCTTCAAAGGTAGCAAATAGGTAGCAGAAGCTTCCAAATCGTTCTGCGAGTCTTTCCGTGCTGACCTGCAGCTCTTTCGGCTTCGTGACTTCGGAAATATCGTCATCCCAACCCCCTCTTTCCTCCCCCCATATTTAGCCGCTGGGGCGCAGAAACGACTTACGATTGAGCTTCAATGATTGACTTCGCTGCGGAAAGTTGTAGAAATAGAGTTGCCCCACGGAGGGGTCGTACCTTTTGGATAAAAATTCTATCCAGGCTGCCCTTCTCGCCCTTTCGGAAACCCGCCGTAAGTCGGAAAATAAACTCGCGTCATCTCTGTCAGAGTTGTTCATCAACCAAAATCTGCTCGGCGAGAGGAGTCCGTCGTTACTTTCACTGGCTGCTGCCGCCAAGCCCACCCGGTCCCTGGCCGACCTCGCGAACCCGCTTGGAGCGCCGGACAACCGCCCGCTGTATACCCTGCGCGATCTCCTGACTCCGCCGCCGAAGCCGGAGATCGACTTTTCATTCCTCGCCCGGTTGTCGAGCCAGCCGAAGCGCAAGGTCTTCATTAGCTACCACCATCGAAACGACCAATGGGCCTACGACTACTTCAGCCGCGAGTTTGGCGAGGATCTCGAACTCTTCTATGACAATTCGCTCGATGGGAAGATCCGCAGCGACGATCCGGAATATGTGAACCGCGCTATCCGCGAGGATCATATTGTCGGGTCGTCTATTACTATCCTACTGGTGGGTCCCGATACAGGAAAGCGGAAGTATGTGGACTGGGAGATCCGCTCTACTCTGCATGAGAAGCACGCGCTGTTGGGACTGGCGTTATTCAGCGCCAAAAAAACGTCGGATGGCATGACTATAGTGCCCGATAGACTACACGATAATGTTGTCAGCGGCTATGCCCACTTTATGGATCTCGCTTTTGTGAACGGCCCGAGTGGGCTGAAAGTGGCTATTGAAACTGCCATCGAGAAGAGTAAGGCCACCTACCGCATCGTCAATTCCCGCGAGAAGATGCCCCGCAACCTTTCGTGAGGTTGGACCGACCTTCGTTGTTCGCCTATGGTCGGATACGAACTTGGTGTTCGTTCGACCTCGCCTTTGGACCATGCGTGGGAATGGGAACGAGAGTGATCCGTTGAAATTGCCATCAACATATCTGACGCAAGCTTCTTAAAGAGAGGAGGTCGCTTTGAGCGACGAAACGAAGAATGTTTTCATTAGTCACATCCACGAAGATGATGACGTACTTCAAGGACTTAAGGATTTACTAGATCGAAGTGGGTATAGCATCCGCGATGGCTCGATTGACAGCAGTAAACCTAATGACGCGCAGAGCGACGATTACATCAAATCCAACATTCTCGCCCCTCGAATTTAATGGGCAAGCACAATGATCGTGCTGATTAGCCCCGATACTCACACTAGTAAATGGGTTGGATGGGAGATTGAATATGCGGCCAAGGAAGGCAAACGAATAATTGGCGTGTGGGGTCAGGGCTGCCAGGATTCGAATGTTCCTGCAAACCTGGACCGCTATGCAGATGCGGTCGTAGGCTGGCAAGCCGAGCGAGTTATGGATGCCGTAACGGGCAAGATCAATAACTGGTACACGTGCAATGGAGCTCAACGCGAACCGCGGCCCCTTACCCGTTATAGCTGCAACTAAGTCCGCCTCGGCATGACGCTGTATTCGTATGTCGTCGCCCGCGACTACGGGTTCGCCCCCAACCCTTTTTATGGTGTCTGCACTCTGGCAACATGTAAGCCCCTAATTCGACGGCATGCAATCGTCGGTGATTGGGTCGTAGGAACCGGCTCTAAAACGAAGGGATTGGACGGCCGTCTTGTATTTGCAATGCAAGTGGCAGAAACCCTAACATTCGATCAGTATTGGGCTGATATCCGCTTTCTGAACAAGAGGCCGCATCTCGACGGTAGTCTGAAACAATCACTGGGTGACAACATCTATCACCGGGATTCTAGAAGCGGAAAGTGGCTCCAAGAGAATTCACATCATAGTTTTTCGGATGGTCGTCCGAATCCGCACAACATCGCGAATGATACGCAGACGGACCGGATGCTCATAGGATTTGATTTCGTCTACTGGGGACGATCCGGTCCCTCAATTCCAAAGCAGTTTCGTCGATCTGATTTCAATGTTTGCGCGCACCGCGGACACAAGTGCCGATTCCCGAATGAAGCGGCTGTGGCAGCATTCATCCAATGGATTCGATCCGTGGGTGCTGCGGGATATACGGGCCCGCCAAGCGAATGGCCAACTTGACACACAACAGTCGTAACTCAACTTCGCTGGATATAGAAGTGGGCTGGTTAGAAACATATAGCAAGGAAATCGAATCGACGGATACATTCCGGAATCGTCGCGATCATCTGTTCTTGTTGGCGGGTGGGCTGATTGGCGAGACAGGCAGTATTGTCGCGGAAATCAAGAAAATTGAAAGAGAAAAAAGTGCTTATCCAGGCTACTGCGACCGGCTCTCCGAGGAACTCGGCGATTTTCTTTGGTACTACGTTCGTTTGGTTTCAATAGTTGATGCCCGCCTCTTGCTTGATTTTCAGAATTCGAGAAAACGAGCAGTTTATTCCAAAAATATTCGTAGTTCCCTCAAATTAGCAGCAGCGGTCGGCGCGTTGATAGATGCTCTACGGAGCACCGTGCCAAACAAAGTTAATGTCTCATTCAGGAACGTTTGGAGTGAACTTCAGAATGTGGCGCGGGGATCTGGCATTAGTCTCAAGGAAGCTGCTGAAGCTAACGTCGCCAAGATCAGAAGCCGATGGCCTTTGAAACGGATATTTCACACCTTGTTTGACGAAAGTTATCCCGTTGAGGAACAGCTTCCGCGCCGATTCCGGATTCGATTCATCGAACGACGGCGTGGAAATCGGATAGAAATCTTGCTGCGATCAAACGGAATAGGAGTTGGGGACAGGGTAACGGACAACATAGCCGATCCGGATGGATATCGCTATCACGACATTTTCCATATCGCCTATGCTGTGTTTCTCGGCTGGTCGCCGGTCGTCCGCGGGCTGCTCCGTTGCAAAAGAAAGAGCAAGTCATCCGTCGATGAGAATCAAGATGGGGCGCGAGCCCAAATCATCGAGGAAGGCGTCGCAGCCATAGTGTTTAGCCGCGCGAAAAAAATGAATTTCTTTAAGGGTGCGAAACAGATTGATTATGATCTTTTAAAAACCATTCAGACGTTTGTAAGCGGTTATGAAGTAGATCAGATACCTATATGGCAATGGGAGCTGGCTATCCTCGAAGGTTTCCGTCTATTCCGTTCGCTGCAAAAAGGTCCAGGGGGAACCGTGACCTGGGACATCAGCCGCAGAACCATTACCTATGCGCGTCCGCTATTTGCGGGGCGAAGAAAAGGTAAACGACGTTGAAGTCGCGCACAAGGGGGTCGTCCAAAGATAGCGATCACTGTTTTCGAGTCGCACCAGGAAAGACCCTTAAGACAACTCCTATTTTCGCAACGTATTGGAAGTTCGCGGCGGAAAGACAGGAAATATTTTTCAAGCGAGCGGAGAACATGGCTCCGCCGTGGACCAATGATCCGATCTTGCAGGAATACAAGTTCACAAACGTCTACCGAGCTTCTGATCGTGTCAGCCAATATCTCATTCGTCGCGTCGCTTACTTCGGTGATCAATCGGAGGAAGAGGTTTTCTTTCGAACCATTCTCTTCAAATTGTTTAACCGAATAAGCACCTGGGAGCTGCTTGAAAAGGGGTTCGGGACTATTTCATGGAAGACGTTTAATCTGGCTCGCTACGATGCAATCTTAAGCAATGAACTTCGCAGAGGCGAAAAGCTGTACTCGGCGGCATACATCATGCCGTGTCCTCCTTTTGGAGCGCCGAAGAAGCATACGAATCATCTGATGTTGCTCGATAAGATGATGCAGGACAACGTGGCTGCCAAGGTCGTTAACGCCACATCACTTGAACATGTCTTTTCAATCCTGCGAGCTTATCCCTCAATAGGCGATTTTCTAGCGTTCCAGTTCGCAATCGACTTGAATTACACAAACCTGATCAACTTTTCAGAAATGGATTTTGTAGTGCCCGGACCAGGCGCGCGCAGTGGTCTCAGAAAAGTCTTTAGCGACACTTGTGGATTAAGCGATGAGGACGTAATCCGCGCGATGACAGAACACGCATCTGACGAATTTAGAAGATATGCTCTGCCCTTTCGTAACCTTTGGGGCAGACCTCTTCAGCTTATAGACTGCCAAAACCTGTTTTGCGAAGTAGACAAGTACTCGCGAATTGCTCATCCGGAAGCAAACGGGAGTGGCCGGGCGCGAATCAAACAGCGATATCGCTCCGCGTTCCCTTCTACCGAACAATGGTATCCACCCAAATGGAGAATTGGACCGTCGCCTTCGGAAAGCGGAGCGGCTGACCATCCGGGAAATCGTCAGTATTCTCTGTTTTCGGAAGAAGCCCATCCCTCGAAGAACGCGGAATAAACGCGTCGGTGTCTCACTTGAGAGAAATCGGAGGTGTGTTGACGAACCTTTCCGGAACGCAAATCAACACTGAGATGATTACTGAGGGAGTAAATCGCGAATGAAGGTTTTCGTTATTGGTGGGGCAACCGTCGCGACGGACCATGCCGACTACGCTGCAGAGATGGCAATTCTCGAAGAGTCGATGCCGCGGATCGGGCGATGTCTAATCTTGGCCGGGCACGATCTGCTCGTTTGTAGCCCGTATTCTGGGACGGCGGATGTTGTCGCTGTCCGAGGAGCAAGTGAAGCATTTGCCAATAGAGCCGGGCCGGTTATCGAATTCCATTCACCGAGTCTTTCCACAATTAAAGAAAAACTTGTCGAGTGTACGGCCGCTCTGCCTCCAGAGCGCTTCAGAACATTTTTCCATCCTGTATCGGCCGACGAAAATGGCACGCCACAGCTGACC
>CAZIPZ010000162.1:0-9534 GCA_964541075.1 uncultured Solibacteraceae bacterium
TCTGGCCAAACGATCTCGTTCGGTTACTTCATAATCGGTGAGAAATGCGGGCTAAAGCTGTTTACAGACGTGCAACGTACGGCGCACCCCAACCCTACCTCGATCCGGACGCTTATTATCGAGCACGTCGAAAGACACCGATAGCGATAGGCGGATCAAATGCCCTAAGGTGAGGGAATCGCAGTCCAGACCCGGCCTAACCTTTGGAGGAAGGCAAAATTTGCGAAGGACAGGCCGCATTACGAAGGCACACTTTCAGCTGTTCGACTAGGACGCTGACGAATGGTTCCTGGAGCATGGTGTCGCGCTCTCCGGGAACTCTTCGCAATTCGATTTCTCGCGCCTCCATCCCGTCCAGATCCACTTTGGGATCCAGCCTAAAATCCGCGGGCGCATCGCCGCTCAGGAAAACGGTCATCCGCCCCGGATAAAATCTGGGGACATAGTCTATTAAGGCCTGATGATTCATCTCAGGGATGTTTCGAAAGAGGGGCGACGATTCGGAAACGATATTCCGGAAAAGGTTGTACTTTAAGCGCCAGTGCAACGACCCGAGTTTATCACTCGAGTTCCTGGCGAGGTCCGTCAGCTTTGTTCTCATGCCGGATTGTCGAAGCTGTCGCCAGTGCAATGCAATTTTCTTCCTGAGATAAGTGACGGGATCGAGTTTCGGAGCATACCCCAGGAAGAGGCCTAGAAAACGCACGTCCTCGCGTCTGGCGCGAAGTTGTTGGGCGATCTCGAAAGCCACTGCCGCGCCCAAACAAAAGCCGCCCAAAAAATAAGGACCTCGCGGTTGTACTTTGCAGATCTCTGCCAGATAGTGGGCGGCCATTGCCTCGATGGTGTGATGGGCCGAGGCATCTTGCCTCTGCGCCTGAAGAGCAAAGAATGGCTGTTCCGGCCCCAGGCGCTGCGATAACGGCCGGTAGAAGAGAACTTCGCCAAAATGGCCGTGGACACAGAACAGCGGTGGCAGGGAGCCCTGCGGCTGGATCGGCACCAGACAGGACTGGCTCGGTCCTTCTTCTTCACGCAAGACATTGGCCAGTTGCTCAATCGTTGGCGTCTGCAAGAGCGTCGAAAGCGGAATCCGCTTGCCAAAGGTTTTTTCCATTAGAGCGAACAGCCGAACAGCAGTGAGGGAATGGCCACCGAGTTCGAAGAAGTCGTCGCGGATTCCGATGGGCTGGAATCCAAGCATCTGCTCCCACATCTGCGTCAATTGGAGTTCTAAATTGTCACGGGCCGGCACAAAGGCGCTCGATTCCAGAGCTTTCCCTTTCTCGACGGCGGGAAGAGCGCGCCGGTCCAGCTTCCCGCTGGGGGTGAGCGGCAGCGAATCGAGACGGACGAAAGAGGAAGGAATCATATGCGCGGGCAGCTTTTCTTTGAGGAAGGACCGTAACTCGGTGACCGAAGGAATCGGCTCTGCATCGGCCACCCAGTAGGCAGCAAGGTTTTTCTCGCCCGAAGCGTCATCATAAATGGCGGCTGCCGCCTCCTTCACGTTGGGATGGCGTTCCAGAACCGCCTCGATCTCTCCGGGCTCGATCCGAATCCCGCGAATTTTCACCTGAGCATCTTTTCTTCCGACGAATGAAGTGCTTCCGTCGGCCATAAGTCTTCCCATGTCCCCTGTGCGATACAGGCGCTTACCTCCGCCGTCCGGATCAGCGACAAAGGCAGCAGAGGTCAGTTCTGGCCTATTCCAATATCCCAGGGCAACGTGGCTGCTCCGGATTCCGATCTCACCAAAGAGTTCTGTAACGTGGCCAGCGCCATCGAGGAGCAGCAATTCGGTATCGACGGGATAACCCATCGGAACAGCACTGCTCGCCGGCGCCGCGCCATGATCCAGGATGTAAACGAGGTTCAGGGAGGATTCCGACTGCCCGGAAAGATTGGCGAAGAGGCAATGGTTGGAGAAACACTTCTGATACCGCTCGACATCCCGCTTTTGTACGGGCTCGCCTCCCAGGATTACGAGGCGGATCTTGGACAGGTCTTCGTTCCCGCCCGTCTCCATGAAATAGCGATAGAGAGTTGGAGTCGAATGATAAACCGAGACGCTCTGACGGGAAAGAAAGGCTGCCATTCTGCCCATGCCTTCGCTTCTGACGTCGAACGGGCAGAGACAGGCGCCATTCATCAACGCGCTATATACATCCATGACGGCGGCGTCGAAGCTGTAGAAGGAGATCAATGACAATCGGTCTTCCGGAGAAATGTGAAATTCGTTCGTATAGTTCCTGATAAAAGTGAGGACATTCCGGTGGCTCTGCATTACGCCTTTGGGGCGTCCAGTCGAGCCTGAGGTATATAGAATGTAAGCCAGAGAATCGGGACTGATGCGCCGTCCAATGTTCTCGCCGGAGGTTACGGACCTGATCTCATCCACATTGATGACGGGAATTCTGTTTTGGGCCAGTCGGGCGGCAAGCTCGAGGTTCGCTCCGCTCGTCAAGATGGCATTCGCTTGTGAATCTTCGAGCATGAATTCGATTCTTTCAGCCGGGTAGAGCGGATCAATCGGTATGTAGGCCTTGTCCGCCTTCAGCGTCCCAAGCATGGCCGCAACCATCAGCGCATCATGATCAAATATCAGCGCAATTTTCTCTTCGCCGCTGTCTGCTTGCTTCAGCAATGTGCGCGCAATTCGGTTGGAAAGCTGGTTCAGCTCCCTGTATGTCCATTTCCGTCCGGCGGTTTGTACGGCAACGCGGTGCGGATGCTGGCCTGCAATGCTTTCAAAGCGGGCGGGCAGCGATTGCGCGGTTTCTTCTTTTCTGAAAGGTGCAAAGGGATTTGTGGGCTGGACGGAATTTCTGCAGCCGGAGAATTGGCGACGCTCCGACTCTGTGAGGATAGGTAGCCTGGAGAGTGGCCTTTGCGCATCCATGGCGATTCCTTCCAGAAGCGTCTGCCAGTGTCCCAGCATCCGGACGATCGTCTGAGGGCTGAAAAGATCACTGTTGTACAGTAAGCGCCCCCTGAGCCCGTCGGGCCTGTCGTCCATTTCCATGTACAGATCCAACTTTGCTACACCGGTGTTGATAGCAACCTGTCTCAAGTCCCACGCTGAATCCAAAGCTGACATTGGAGGTTCGAGAGAAAGCAGCGCTTGATACAGCGGGTTGCGGCTTTGGTCTCGTTTCGGATGCAGCTCTTTGACCAGGTAATCAAAAGGGACTTCGCAATGAGTCATGGCGCCCAGGGTGACGTCTCGAACTCGCCGTAGCAATTCGCGGAAAGTCGGCCCGCCGGAAAAGTCAGTGCGAAGCACAATGGGGTTCACGAAAGAACCGAGCATCATTTCCAACTCGGGGCGACCTCGCTTCGCCGTGACTGTACCGACGGCGATATCCTCCTGCCCGGAATAGCGGTGCAGCAAAGTCTGAAATGCCGCCATCAGGGTCATGAACAAGGTGGATCCCTCCTGCCGGGCTAAATGCTTGAGGCCGATGCTGAGACTCCTGCTCAACTCCAGCGCCTGCATCGAGCCTCGAAAGGATTGGATGGGAGGTCGCGGCCAGTCATTGGGCAACTCCAGGGTTGGTGGATCGCTGAGCTGCCGCCGCCAGTAGGCCATCTGAGATGCCAGCTCATCTCCCTGCAGGCGTTGGTGCTGCCACCAGGCAAAGTCCGCGTATTGAATCGGCAACTCACGGAGCGGGGAAGATTCGCCCTTCGAGAATGCATCGTAAAGCGCGATGAGTTCCGGCAGGAATACGTTGTAGTTGCCGACGTCGTCGAAAACGGTATGGTGGAGGGTCATGAAAAGACGGTGTTCGCAATCCGTCAGGCGGATCAATATGGCCCGGATCAGGGGGCCCTTCTCCAAATCAAACGGGCGCTTGGCGTCCTCGGTAGCCAGCCGCAAAGCTTCTGCTTCGCGCGCGGATTCCGGAATACTCCGGAGATCGGTCACAGGCAGTGTCACAGTGGGAGGGGGCTGAATGATCTGGACGGGTTCCCCGTCAAATTCGGCGAATGTGGTTCGCCACGCTTCATGACGTCGTATGATCTCGCTGAGGCTGCGCTCCAGCACTTCCACATGCAGTGGTCCTTTTCGGCAGACCACCAACGGTTCGTTATAAATGGGTAGTTCCGGGATCAATTTGGAATGGAGCCAGATCAGTTTCTGCCAGGATGAAAGGGGAACCGACACACCGGATGGACGGCGAGGAATGGTCTCTCGTCCCTTCGCAACCGTCGAAGACCTTCCGCGAAGATACGTCTCCAACAAGCTCCGCTTGGCTTCAGCCGGATTGAGTGCTTTCGACATTACATCTCCTCTTTTACGCAAGGCATGTCTTTCACCGGTTGCAAAGGATTGGCGCAAGCCTGTCCCAGCAGGCGCTCCAGGTCTTCCAGCATCAGAGAAATTTCCTCCGGATGGAACAGATCCGGGTTGAACTGGGCGCGACCGATCAGTCCGTCTGGGCGGTCAATGAACGCAATGTAGAGGTCCCAACTTGCTCCGCCGCTTTCCACATCCATGGAGGTCACAGTCCACTCCAGGTCCAGCGCCGGCGTCGGAGGCTGGAGCGAAACAGCCGCCGTAAAGAAAGGGCTGCGGCTGGCATCCGTTTTCTGCAGGAGCTCCCGTTCCAGAAACTCCAGCGGTACATCGTCGTGGGAAATGGCGTCGGAAATGAGTTTTCGGGTTTCTTGCAGCATTTCCCGAAACGTCAATCGGCGCCCAAAGCGGAAGAGCAGAGCAACCGGATTCAAGAAGTATCCCAAAAGTCCCAGGACTTCGGAGCGCTTGCGGCCGGCTGGAGAAAGCGTGCCGACGATGATGTGTTCCTGATTCGTGTAACGGTATAGAAGGCTTGCAAAACCCGTCAGCAGAGTCATGAACAAGGTGACGCCCTCTCGCCGGCTCAATTCCTTGATATCCAATGCGAGATGCTTTGGCAGCGCAAAATTTCGAATCGTTCCTCGGAAGGTTCGGATCGGCGGCCTGGATCGGTAATTGGGCCACCGCAACGGTTCGGGCTTCTCCGGCAATTGCTTTCGCCAATATCCCACCTGTCGCGCCCACTCTTTCCCTTGGAGGTAATCGCGCTGCCAGCGGGCGAAGTCGGCGCACTGAATGGGTAGTTCAGGCAACGGAGAGGCTTGCCCGTTGCAGAAGGCCTTGTAGAGAAGCGCCATCTCGGAGGGAAAGATTTGATAGGCCGACATTCCGTCCAGAATAATTTGGTGGGCGATCAGGTAAAGGCGGTGCTCCGCATCGTCCATTCGTACGAGTGTCGGACGAAGAAGCGGTCCGCGCCTCATGTCGAAGGGACGTCTCGCATCTTCTCCCACCAGTCGAATCGCTTCTGCTTCGCGTTCCTTTCGCGGAAGCACACGGAGGTCGACCAATGGCAGGCGAATCGGCATCTCTGGAGCCGGGTGACTGACCTGGACCGGTTTTTCGCCTATCGAGTCAAAGGTTGTTCGCCAACTTTCATGACGACGGATAATTTCCGTGAAACACCGTTCCAAAATGCGAACATCCAGCGGACCCGCAATGTGAAGGGTGACGCACTCGTTGTAAAGGGGCGGAATCTCAGGCGCCTGCAACTCGCGAAGATACAACTGCTCCTGGGAGAATGAGAGAGCCGTCATTTCGCCTTGCGGACGCCGTTGGATTGCGGGCGATATTCCGGGAGATCTCTGCAGTTGTTTCCGCAAATACTCTTCCAGACGAGCGCGCCTGGGTTGCGAGATTGGGTCAAGAACTGGATTTCGGAGACCGTCTTCACTCATGGCAGATGGCGTGGCAAGAACAGTGCCATTGCGACGAGGTTACACGGAGACTCCGGAGCCCTTAAGCAACCCTTAACCGCTCTGAGTTGATCGTGGGGTATGGTGTGCTGCTTCTGTCGACACAGTGCTGTGGAATACAGCTACCCTGAGTGCTGGAATGCATTACCGCGTTCCGGAGTGGATCGCAAGAAGCAAAAATGGTCCGCGATGTGCTTTGTCATGCACCATGTGTGGAATTGTTGGGATCATGAGCCTGGGGGAGAGGCCGGTCTTAGAGCACGAGGTCCGCAACATGTCGGCGGCCATTGTGCATCGCGGACCGGACGAAGATGGTTTTCATCTGGAGCCTTATGTTGGGCTTGGCATGCGCCGGCTAAGTATTATCGATCTGAAAACCGGCCGGCAGCCGATCTCGAATGAAGATGGCGCCATCTGGGTGGTCTTTAACGGCGAAATCTACAATTACCGTCAACTGCGCGCCGACCTCGAAAAAAGAGGGCATTCTTTTGCCACCACGACCGACACCGAGACCATCGTGCATCTCTATGAGGAGTATGGAGAGCACGCGGTCGATCACTTGCGGGGCATGTTCGCCTTCGCTCTCTGGGACAGGCGCAACCGACGGCTTCTTCTGGTCCGCGACCGGCTTGGTATCAAGCCGCTCTATTACGCTGAGGTCGGTGGGAGGCTCGTTTTCGCATCCGAATTGAAAGCGATTCTCCAACTTCCTCAGGTCGAGCGAAAACTGAATTGGACCTCGGTGAACCACTTGTTCAGTTCGATGTTCACACCGCCTTCGGAAAGCATCTTCGAGGGAATTCACAAGCTGGAGGCAGGCCACATACTGCTCGCCACGCCGGCTATGCGGCCCCGCATCACGCCCTACTGGGACGTACATTTCGAGCCTAACCGCCGCCGGAGCGAAGAGGAAACCGTTGAGCAGTTGCAGGTGCTGCTGAGGGAATCCGTAAAACTGCACATGGTGAGCGACGTTCCTGTGGGGGCATTTCTGAGTGGCGGGATCGATTCGAGCGCCGTCGTAGCCGAGATGGTTCCACTTTCGAAGGAACGCGTGAGAACGTTTTCCATCGGCTTTCCGGAGGAGGACTACAACGAACTGCGATTCGCGCGCCTGATGGCGAGGAGACTTGGAACGGAGCATCACGAACTCGTCATCGAACCGGACGCGGTGGATATCCTGGACAGCCTTGCCTGGCACCTGGACGAGCCGTTCGGCGATCCTTCGGCGATCCCGACTTATTTTGTTTCAAGGCTCGCAGCTCAGCACGGGAAAGTGGTTCTTTCCGGCGATGGCGGCGATGAACTGTTCGCAGGATACGACAAGTATGCGGTCGAGCAGCGGGAGCGCAAGC
Source organism: uncultured Solibacteraceae bacterium (assembly GCA_964541075.1). GTDB lineage: Bacteria > Acidobacteriota > Terriglobia > 20CM-2-55-15 > 20CM-2-55-15 > CAZIPZ01. The sequence goes on from CAZIPZ010000162.1 coordinate 7,137, forward strand.
GCGAGCGCATTCCTGCGCCCATCCGCCGGCTCCTTGGTGACTTGGGGACGATGCTCCCCGACGGATTCAAGGGACGCAACTTCCTCCGACATATCGCTCTGTCGGGTGCGGCCCGCTGCCTCGACGGGTCCAACCTGTTTCGATCGGATATGAAGCGGAGATTGTTTCAACCGGAACCTTTCCGGCTGCTTTCCGCAAACGGCGCCTCGGGACCGGACCCCAAGGTCCTGGCACGGTTGGATTCCGCTGACGGAGACTGGCTGTCCGTGATGCAGTATCTTGACCTGAAGCGCTACCTGCAGCTCGACATCCTGACCAAAGTGGACCGGATGAGCATGGCGCATGCTTTGGAAGTCCGTCCTCCTTTGCTCGATCACAAGCTGGTGGAGTTTGCCGCCACAATTCCTCCGGAGTTGCAGCTGCGTGCGAGCATCCGAAAATACACCTTCAAACGCGCTTTGCGAGGCTTGCTGCCGGATGAAATCATCGACCGCCCGAAGCGCGGCTTTGCCATCCCCCTCGGCCGCTGGTTCCGAGGGAAGCTGGAAAGCTTCGTCCACGACCTTCTGCTTTCGCCGACCGCCTTGCAGAGAGGGATATTCCAGCCGGAGTACATTGAGCACATGTTAGCCCTTCACAAGAAAGGCAAAGAGTTGGACCAGCAACTGTGGACCCTGATCTCTTTCGAAATGTGGGCGAGAACCTATCTCGACAGCGCGAGTGTTGACATGCCGACACGCCGGGTCGAATCAGGATGGATTCCCGAACGGCAAGCTGTTCAGACCACTTAACCCAACGTTGTGCCGCGATGACAATGACTCGGCCGAATCCATCGAGCAGCGCAGACTACATCTTTCATGCTGACTCTCCGGAAAGTCTCCTCAATCTAGGTTAAGGCTGAAACTCGTGACTGGGTGGATCGCGGTCTCTGAAAATTGATGTAACTGTCGCCGTCGGACCTGTGGTTACAGTGAAAAGTCAGCGATGTTTTTGCGCCGACTTTTTCAAGCAAGGTGGAAATCAGAAAGAAAATATACCGCCGAAGGCGCCCTTGCTCGATTTCCACGGCTGCAGCAGTTTCCACAGGCCTCTGCTTTCTTTCTGTTTGGTACTTTTGTTTTTCTTTGTGAATATCTCGACCGGATCAGACCTCCTTCTTGCGGTTCTCGAATTAGATCGATACCGGGCTTAATTTCCCAACGACTGATTCGGACGCTCGTGATTGTAGAACCGGAAGCATCGCTTCAGTCCTGCCATCATTTCGCAGATGTTCGCGTAATCGCGAAGAAAGATGTCCTCGTAGTTCACCGTTCGCCACAGCCGTTCGATGAACGTTGTCCATCGCCCAGCCTCGGCCGTCCATGGATGATCTGCACGCCGTGTTTTTCCAGTCGGCTCGTAAACGCCGTATTGGTGAACGACTAGGTATGAATTCCTTAGGTTTCGGTGAACGCAGTGAACAGGAAAGTGACTTGTTTTTTAATCACCGACCAATTTCCAAAGCTGGACGTCGCGGATTCGATCCCCGTCTCCCGCTCTTCAATCCCGATAAAGTCCTTGTTGCGCGGCGAAGGTCTCTACCCTGTCCCGACTGGGATTAGGTGGTAGGGCAATGAACTTCTCCATTAAGGCTTTATTTGCTTTGAATTTTTCCTTCCATTTAAGTTTGTCAGCCTCAGATTCGCACACAAAACAGCCGTCTACACTTGAGCCACGGTAATAAACCAGCATCAAGCGATTTTCCGGTCGGGCCTCATACGCCCGTAGGAAGGTCCTTATGATATTTGAGGCTGTAGAGTTGAAGCCCTCCGGAATCAGGGTCGAGTAACACCCGACGCGGTAGTCAATGATTCCGTTAACAGAGAGCGGAAGAGCCACTTCGATCAGGGAGTGGTGTCCACCGCTGACGATGGTGCCAAATGGGAGGAGGTATAGAGCCGGGTCGCCGACTGCGACAGCAAACTTGCTGACGAAGTAGATGTTGTCGGTTGTGGTGCCGGAGATGGTAGCGCCCGGCATGAGACCAAACACGTCGTCCATCTTGCCGGTAATATCGTCCGACATAATCGCCCATTTCTTGGCACCGGCAAACGGCATCGACGTCATTAACTCGTGTGAAGGCGTCAGTCTGCTGGAATAGACGCCTTTCTGTGCGTTTGAGAGTGATGAGAACTCGACTCGTCGACGCAGGCGATCTTTCTGATAATCCGACTGGCTAAGCGTCGTCCCTTGACCAAGCGGGCCTTTGTCCATTCCCCGCGTGTCCGGCTTTTTCCAGCTGCCCTGGGGGCCTCTTTGATAGCTTGCGCGCGCCTTATCTTCGCTGGCGCCAAAGTGCTTATCCTCGACGATCTCACCGTAAACCCGAATCCAATCTCCGCATTTGGCTGCAGTCCAC
>CAZIPZ010000163.1:0-9530 GCA_964541075.1 uncultured Solibacteraceae bacterium
ATTCTCGATGAACTGTTTCCCAAAGGTCCGCTTCGACGTGCTGCGGTGTTTGTGCACGACGCGACTGCTGGGCGCCAGCAGACACTTCCAACCTCGCTTCCAGGCTTGGTAAGACAGGTCCACGTCCTCAACATATAGGGGATGATAAAGAGGATCCAGTCCCCCGATTTCGCGATATTTTTGTACATCGATCGCGCAGGATCCGCCCCCGGCCCAAAAAACAGGAACGGTTTCGGCCATTTCGTCCTGTGGCGAAATGTCGTCATGCCATAAATAGAAAAAGCCGCGGTCAAAACGAGCCTTGGTCTTCCCAGTCTCCTCACGCCGTTCTCTGGGATCCGTGAAAAACACTTGTGACGTCACCGCGAAAATATCGGGCGCCTTGAAAGCATCCACAAGTGGCTTAAGGAAGTTTCGATCGACGATCATGTCGTTGTTGAGAAATACAACGATTCCAGTATTCACCTGGAGAACACCCCGATTGTTGCCTCCAGTAAATCCGTAGTTTCGATCGAGCTTCAAAAGACGCACTTCTGGAAAATGACCGCTAACGAAGTCGGCGCTTCCGTCGGTGCTGCCATTATCCACAACAAGGATGTCGCATCCTTTGCAAGCCTCTACAACCTTCGGCAACGATTCTTGCAGTAGGCGCCTTCCATCCCAGTTCAAAATGACGACGGTGACCGAATGTTCGGACATGGCTTCGCTCGGGAGCCGTGGTTTCAGGAAGCGAACCCCGTATCCAATGAGGTGCGCAAAGGTCAGCGTGAAGAAAACCAGGAGGTCGAATGGCAGCAACGCGACGAGATACGGTGCAACGCGAAGCTTACTTAGCATCCCAGATAAGCCGCCAGTGCAGCTTTCCAATGTCTCATTCTGTTCAAGCCGAGTTTCTTGAGATTGGCGTTTTCCAAAACGGAAAACCTGGGTCGAATGGCGGGCGCCTTGTACAGTTCAGAGGTGGTTGGCGTAAGCTCGGCCGAAACACCTGACAACGCGAAGATTTCTGCCGCAAACTCGTGCCACGAACATGATCCTTCGTTCGTTACGTGAAAGATTCCATAGTGTTGGGTTGATAACAGCAATGCGAGTTGCTCAGCGAGATCCTGCGTGGATGTGGGCGTCAACACTTGATCATCAACAACTTGAATGGCCTCGCCACGTTTTGCCTTCGCCAACATAGTCTCGACAAAGTTTCCCCCTTTGCCGCGACTTCCGGCTTTGCCATACAAGCCGCATGTGCGAACAAGAAAATGCTTTTTGGAATGTGATCGCACAAGGAACTCACCCGCAAGCTTTGTATTACCGTACACGCTCAAAGGACGGGGAATACTCTCTTCGGTGTAAGGACGGTCTGACGCTCCGTCGAACACGTAATCCGTGCTGATGTGCATGAATGCGGCATTCAGATCATTGGCAGCGCGAGCGAGATTGAGGACGGCGACTGCATTAACGCTATATGCAGTCTCTGGACGGTTCTCGCATTCGTCAACACGGTGATACGCCGTTGTGTTGATAATCGTATCCGGATGTAGCTCTAGCAATAACTCTCGAGCGCGAGAGTAATCGACCACATCAAAATCACTCCTCGTCAGAGTAATCAGGTCTGCCCCTTTAAGCGCTCGCGTCAAATCCTGGCCGAGTTGTCCATTCGCTCCCAAGAGTGCAATCCTCATGGTGACCCCAGCGTTGGTTAGTGTATCCTGAAGCGTTGATTTTTAATGAATGGAGGCTTTAGATGGCTGCGTTTGTTTCTGACCCCGCTCCCAATTTTTCTGCCGACGCTTACGTTAACGGAGAGTTCCGCAAAGTTTCTTTGAGCGACTACAAGGGTAAGAAGGTTGTTTTGTTTTTCTATCCCTTGGATTTCACGTTCGTTTGTCCTACGGAGATTCTGGCTTTTTCCGATTCGATTCAGGAGTTCAAGAAACGCAACACTGAAGTGATCGGTGTATCGGTTGACTCCAAATTCACGCACCATGCGTGGGCTCAGGTGGCGCGCGAGGAAGGCGGAATCAACGGCGTCAACTATCCTCTTGTTTCGGACCTGGATAAGAGCATTGCCCGAAATTATGGCGTACTGCTTGAAAAGGACGGCATTTCACTTCGCGGCCTGTTCATCATCAACAAGGATGGAGTTCTTAAGCATTCGACGATAAACCACCTTGATCTTGGTCGTAACGTTGAGGAAGTGCTGCGGCTCCTTGATGCGGTGGACTACTCGGAAGAGCACGGCGAAGTGTGCCCGGCAAACTGGAAAAAGGGCGAAAAAGCTATGAAGCCCTCTGCGAGCGGCCTGAAAGACTACGTAAAGTCAAAGTAAGTCGCGCTGAAGAATCGGATTCGCTTCCGGCTCGCTAGAGCAGCACCACGCTCTGAAGACTGCTGATTTCGATTCGTTTTCCGCAGCGCGCATTGCTGCAGCGGACAACGTCATCGACGCGAACCATATAGTCCCTTGCCGCTTTGTACTTCGCGCGGTCTTCAGGCGTGGCCCGGGGCGGAAGCGATTGTTTTTTAGTTCGACGGATCCAGCGAATTTGGTACTGAGCAGACTGGCGGCACGATGGACAGGCAATCGTGTGCGGTTTGGTTTCTGTTTTCTCGGTAAAAAAATCTCTCTCTTCCAAGTTATTTCCCTTTCGCAGCAATGCCTGCCACGGTCATTCGGAAGGGATTGAGAATCTCATCCAGCCGCTTTGGGGGAAGTATTTTCCTTCTCAGGGCAACCTCGCGCACAGTCTGACCGCTCCGATACGACTCCTTAGCAATCTCTGCGGATGCATCGTAACCGATTTCCGCTGCAAGCGCCGTGCACATAGCTAGACTCTTCTCGACCATCTCCGTGCAACGGACAACATCCGCCTGGATACCGGAGACACAACGATCGGCGAAGTTTTTTGACGCGTTGGCCAGTATTCGAATGGACTCAAGAAGGTTATGCGCGATGACTGGCATCATTACATTTAGTTCGAAATTGCCAGCCTGAGCGGCCAGCGTGATGGTTGCGTCGTTTCCAATCACCTGCGCTGCAACCATAAGGACCGATTCCGCAATAACAGGATTCACTTTCCCGGGCATTATCGATGAACCCGGTTGGGTTTCCGGAAGGATGATCTCTCCTATGCCACATCGTGGACCGGAAGCCAGCCACCGGACGTCATTAGCAATTTTGCTGAGGCTCACGGCCACCGTCTTTAAAGAGCCGCTCGCTTCTACAATCGCATCCTTGCCGCCCTGCGCCTCAAAGTGATTTTCGGCCTCTCGAAATTTCAGCCCAGTCACTTTTGAAATTTGCTTGATCGTCTTTTGGGGAAATTGGGGATGGGTGTTGATGCCCGTACCGACAGCGGTTCCGCCCAACGCGAGTTCGCCGAGGGATTCTCGAACCTTCTCCAATCGCTCTATGCCCAGCAGGATCTGTCGCGCATAGCCGCCAAACTCCTGACCCAACCTGATCGGAGTGGCATCCTGGAGATGAGTTCGTCCTATCTTAATGATCGAGTCAAACTGTTTGGCCTTGGATAAAAGAGCCCTATGCAGACGTCTCAGCGCTGGAATCAGCAGACCCTCTATCGATTCGGATGCGGAAATGTGAATAGCTGTAGGAATCACATCATTGCTGGACTGTCCAAGATTGACGTGATCATTCGGATGCACTGGTTTTTTTGAACCGACGACACCGCCAAGAATCTGGACCGCACGATTTGAGATTACTTCGTTTGCGTTCATATTCGTGGACGTCCCGGACCCAGTCTGGAAAATGTCGACTACAAAATGTTGGTCGAGTTTTCCGTCAATCACCTCCTGAGCGGCCTTGATGATTGCGTTGGCTAATCTTCGGTCAAGCAAGCTCAGTTCGGTGTTGGACCGCGCCGCAGCCAGCTTTATTAACCCGATAGCGCGAATGAACTCTCGGGGGAAGCGCAAACTGCTTATGGGAAAGTTCTCAACGGCACGCTGGGTTTGAGCTCCGTACAGAACTCCTGCGGGAATATGCATTTCCCCCATCGAGTCCTTTTCAATGCGTTGTCCGCCTCCATCTGTAGACCTCATATGGGAAACACGCCCTCCGAAAACGAATGCCCTCAGCGGTTAATCTTTCACGCTGAACCCATCCAATTTCGCCTTTACTTCGAATCTTTCCGCCAGCGCCAACCACCCGGTGCCACGGCAGCCCCGGAGGACAGGACCGCATCGCGGCAGCAACCTGACGTGGCGCAGAGCCGACCAACTCCGCGACATGACCGTATGATAGGACAGAACCACTTGGAATACGCCGAACTAAACTATAGATTGCATTTCTGATTCGGGTGTTTGGCATTATCGAAAACTCATTCCGCACGGTGGATGTCGCTAATTCTCGGCCGAAAGAGGCGGAAATCCCAACAAAACGAGCCGTTTCGGAGAATGCTCTCGTCTAAACCGTTGTTGTTATGGATAATCTACGATGTTTTGTTCGTTTCTTTCACAACATAAAGGGGCCAATCAATGTTCAGTCTGAGACCGAAAGAGGGCGGCGCTGGCTCAGGTCCGGCAAAGCCACAAAGCAACACCGGCATGACCGTTGCGCTAATTGTATGTTTACTGCTTATCGCCGGAGTGGGTTACAGCTCTTACAGCACTCGCATCACTTTGGAAGAACGGATCTCGTTTCTTGAAAGTCAGCTCGCAACCGAGAGCAAAGCGATCCGAACCCAGACAAACGATCTGGCGTCGGATATCGATGTCATCACGAAACGGGTCGGGGTCACCTCTCAAGAGCTGGATGAATCACGAAAGTTTGCAGAACGATTGCGGCAGGATCAAGAAAAGGCCAAGGCGGAGCTTTCAAGCCAACTCGCAACGAAAGCCGCAACTGAAGACGTCGCGGCTGTTCGGCAGGAGGCAAACACCAAACTTGCTGAGGTTCAGCAGAACGCCGACACAAAGATTGGAAGCGTTTCCGGCGAAGTAAAGACGGTTGCCGCAAACTTAGAAACCACCAAGCAAGAGCTCACTGAAAGCCGCCGTGATCTTGTCGACGTTAGAAACAGCTTGAGTCAGCAAATCGCCCGCAATGCAAACGAACTTGCTACGCTCCGCCAGAAAGGCGAGCGTGACTTTTTCGAGTTCGACCTGAAGAAAGGTAAAAAGGACCAAATGCAGCGCGTGGCTGACATCATGCTGGAACTTCGGAAAACCGACGTGAAGAGACAGAAATACGACGTTATTATAGGCGTCGACGATAACAAGCTCGAAAAGAAGGATAGAACAGCCAACGAGCCGGTCCAATTCCTCGTTGGCCGCGACAAACTTAGATACGAGGTGGTCGTGAATTTCGTCGATAAGGACAGGATAAAAGGGTACCTAAGCACCCCCAAGGACAAAGTCTTATCTGCAGAACGGCCCGCCTTCAGACCTTAATAACCCGAGAGTCGATGTCCGGTGACGGCGGCGGCAGCCACCAAGAAGGCGGCCGCCGCCCCTAGAACAAGCCATTTCACTGGATAACTTCGATCGTTCCTCGCACGCGCAGAATACCGCCAAACGCCTAACGCTGTTGCAAGAATCGCCGCCATGATTCCGAACCCTGCATGTCCGGTTATGACTCCGGATTCGATTCGGCTGATGCCCGCGAGTTGCAAACCAGTGATTACGGCGGCAAGACTGGAAACAGACGCCCACATCATCAGGCCGTGACTAATGTCGTGCGATTCGAGCCGGTTTGAGTACGAACCCCATGCGTCATAAATCAGCGCAATAATGGTGAGCGCAATGGGAAAGTGAATGATTAGTCGATGAAGGGGAATATCGAACATTAACTAGTCTGCCGGCGGCTCGAAACAAAGTCGGCAGCGAGCCTCGTATGTGCCGCTGGCGCCCACCAAAACACGATTCGTACTTTCCACCAGACGCTGGGTTCGGTTGGCTGGCGCGCCGCAACGAACGCAAATCGCGAGGGTCTTTGTAATGTATTCGGCTGTGGACAGCAGCTGTGGCATCGGGTCGAATGGGCGGCCTCGATAGTCTTGGTCGAGCCCTGCCAAGATTACACGTTTGCCTGTATTAGCAAGTGTGTTGCAAACATCAATCAACCGTTCGTCGAAGAACTGACATTCGTCTATGCCGAGAACCTGTGTCATCGATTCGGTAAGATCGAGAATTTCTTGCGCCTTGGTGACGATTTGCGACTTGATCCTCATTTCACTGTGACTGACGATGTGGTCTTCGGAATAGCGGTCGTCAATGCGCGGCTTGAAGATTTGAACGTGCTGGCGGGCAATCTGAGCGCGGCGCAGCCTCCGAATCAACTCTTCACTTTTCCCGCTGAACATACTTCCACAAATGACCTCGATCCAGCCTAGATCTGCACGTTGATGCCTAAACTGTTCCGTCATAGTGGAAGAAGGTCATTATAGCTCATATGTTTCCTGGCGCCGGCTTGGGCGACGTCGCAGCAGCCCTGAAGAAGTTCCAATGATGTTTCATCTATAATCGTGGCTATGGCTGAACTTATTCGCAGAAGCTGCATACCGGTGAAAATTGGTGAAGTGACGGTTGGTGGAGGGCATCCGATCGCGGTGCAATCTATGACGAACACGGACACCGCTGATGTGCCTGCCACAGTCCGACAAATCGAGATGCTCGCGGCGGCCGGATCAGAACTCGTCCGCATCACGGTCAATACACGCGAGGCTGCCAAGGCCGTCCCTGAGATTGTCTATCAGCTGAGAAGTCGTGGTTCAAAAGTTCCAATCATTGGCGATTTTCACTACAACGGCCACATCTTACTCCAGGAGTATTCCGATTGCGCGAGAGCGTTGGACAAGTACCGCATTAACCCCGGAAATGTGGGTATGGGGCGGCAGCAGGATGACAATTTTCATTCGATCATCGATGTGGCTCTGGAAAATGAAAAGCCCGTCCGAATCGGTGTCAATTGGGGATCACTGGATCAAAACCTCGTGACTCGCCTGATGGACGCCAATGCCCGCCGCAGCGAACCGCGAAATTCCCGCGAAGTCATTCTGGAAGCAATGGTCCTCAGCGCCATTCAGTCGGCTGAACTGGCGGAGTCTTATGGAATGTCTGCCGATCAAATTGTGCTGAGCGCTAAGGTCTCAGGTGTGCAAGACCTCATCGACGTTTACCGTGAGATGGCGCGCCGCTCCGAATATGCGCTTCATCTCGGCCTCACCGAAGCCGGAATGGGGCGTCGAGGAATAGTCGCCAGCACTGCGGCGATGTCAATCCTGCTGCAAGAAGGCATCGGCGATACCATCCGCGTCAGTTTGACTCCCCCGCCGGGCGGCGATCGGAGTGAGGAAGTCTTTGCTTGTCAGGACATTTTGCAGAGCCTGGGATTGCGCACCTTCGCTCCGAGCGTCACCGCATGCCCAGGTTGTGGAAGAACCACGAGCACGCTCTTTCAAGAAATGGCGCAGGATATTCAAGATTACCTGTCGTCCAGAATGCCGGATTGGCGAAAGATTTATTCGGGTGTGGAGGAACTCAAAGTCGCCGTTATGGGCTGCGTTGTAAACGGCCCAGGCGAGTCCAAACATGCTGACATCGGAATTTCTCTTCCTGGCTCTGGAGAAGAGCCAAAGGCGCCCGTTTATGTGGATGGCCGTCTGTTGACCACCCTCCGGGGCCCTACCATCGTTGATGACTTTATTGTGATTTTGGACCAATATCTTGACGCGCGATTCGGAAGGAACAATCAAATAGATAGCGCCCAGCGGTGATCGTTGCGGCTGCCGTTTAATTGAATTGAAAGGGGACCGATGCCCTCGACACTGTCAACAGCTGAAGATCTGAACTTCAATCGAATCGTTTCTCAACAATTCGACAAGGCCGCACAATATCTCAAAATCCATCCCGCCCTTCTAAACCAGATCAAGGCCTGCAACAACGTCTACTACTTTCAGTTTCCTGTCCGCTTCGGAGGCGATCACTATGAAATTTTCGAAGGCTGGCGCGCCGAGCACAGTCAGCACAAAAAGCCGGTCAAGGGAGGGATTCGCTACAGCGAACTCGTGAATCAGGATGAAATCATGGCGTTAGCCGCGCTGATGACCTATAAGTGCGCGATAGTGGATGTGCCCTTTGGTGGATCTAAGGGTGGAGTCCGTTTCAATCCAAAAAAATATACGGCGGAGCAGATCGAGAAGATAACGCGGCGCTTCACGGCTGAACTCATTCGCAAGGGATACATTGGACCTGGAGAAAATGTTCCGGGGCCTGATATCGGTACCGGTGAGCGGGAAATGGCCTGGATGCAGGACACGTACGATACATTTTTCCCAGGCGGAATCGACAATCTGGCGTGTGTTACCGGCAAACCCGTCACTCAAGGAGGTATCCATGGCCGCCGCGAAGCCACCGGGCGCGGAGTTCAGTTCGGCATACGCGAGGCATTCCAGTACGGCGAGGACCTGAAGGAAATCGGTTTAAGCACCGGCCTTGAGGGAAAGACCGTCGTCATACAGGGTTTCGGCAATGTCGGTTACTACGCATCAAAGTTTTTATCCGAGGAAGACGGTTGCAAGGTGGTCGGGATTGGTGAATGGGATTGCGCGGTGTACAACCCAAAGGGCATCCCTATAGAGGCTTTGAATCAACATCGCCGAGAAACTGGATCCATTAGTGGATTTCCAGGAGGAGAAACACTGACGCCGCCGGATGCTGTTTGGGACATTCCATGCGACATCCTCATACCGGCGGCGTTGGAAAATCAAATTACTCTCGAAAATTGTGATCGCATCAGCGCCAAAGTTCTGGCGGAAGCGGCTAATGGCCCAACAACACCGGCCGCAGAGGATCGACTTCATAAACGAGGCGTTTTTATTATTCCGGACATTTTTTTGAATGCTGGCGGCGTAACGGTCTCTTATTTCGAGTGGGGTAAAAACCTTTCCCACATGCGTTTTGGCCGGCTTCAAAAGCATCTGGAAGAAATCAAAAATCAAAGGCTGGTCAGCACGATCGAACGAATGATCGGAAAGGCGGTTCCGGAAGTCGACAAGAAGTTTCTGGTGCGAGGCCCCGAAGAGATCGATCTGGTGAACTCTGGTCTTGAGGAAACCATGTCAACGGCCTACCGAGGTATTCGTGAACTTCATCATTCCAAAGCACCCAAAGAAAGCATGCGGACTGCGGCATTCATCATCGCTATTCAAAAGGTAGCGTTGACCTACGAACAGCTTGGAGTGTTTCCCTAAAGCAAAACGAAAGTGCCTGGGAAGGTGAACCCTATGGAATTGGCGTTTGATTCGTAGGCACTTCTTTAAATTCGAACGGCATGAAGCAGCACCAGCATGGACCCGGCGCAGTAGCCCGGATGTGACAGGTCTCACACCAATAGTAGATTTCGTTAAGGACGCCGTTTTTTATCGAATAAAACTGAATGATCTCAAAAAAACCCTTTTTGTCGGGGTGCAAACGCCCTACAACCTGAAGCTCTTGTTCACGCAACTTGCCATCAGTAAAGATCGCTTCAGATGTCAGGTTGCGGAGGATGGGATAGATTTTTCCGTCTCTCGCCA
>CAZIPZ010000164.1:0-3695 GCA_964541075.1 uncultured Solibacteraceae bacterium
ACTGGCGTCACAACTTTCCAGGCGAGCCTCTGCTTCCACCTATTATCGGGGCTTTCTTCTTCATCGGATTGTCACGAAGTCTCATTTTCTTGATTCGCGAATGTTTGAGAAGCCGGAGTTTTCCTCCTCTCGATGCCCTCATGTTGTCATGGTTCCTAGCCGCGTTGCTCCCGGTGACGCTATCTAGAGAAGGTATACCTCACGCCCTTCGCAGCGTCATCGTCACCCCTGTTGTATATCTGTTTGCAGCAATAGGCGCATGGCTCGTCCACAGTTTTATCAATGAGTGGCTTGGAATCCGGCATCCGTTCGGCGCACGATACGCGGCGAACGGCGTGTTGGTGTTTGCGCTCGCCGTTACGGCGATGGGCGAATATCACAAATATTTCCACCGATGGGCCAGGCATCCTAAGGTTGCGCTTGCCTTCAACGCTGAGTATCTCGAAACCGCACGCCAATTGATGTCCATTCCTCGTCCCGTGCTCAAATACATCGTCGTGAAAGCGGACGGCATCCCGGTGCGAGGCATTCCAATTCAGGCGCAGTCAGTGATGTTCATTACCGATACCTACGATCCACATAACCAAGCCGCAATGAATGTCCGCTATGTGACCGAGGTTCCGAAGGAAATTCCTCCGGGCGCTGTGACGCTGACCATCAACAAGGTGGCGGAGTAACTTCCGCACGGATCGCTCTCGTGGCATTCATTGTTAGTGCAGAAGAAAGGAATGTCGCCTTTGAACCCTACGAAATGCGCCAAAAAAGAAACAGCCGCAAACCAAACGCGCAATGCGTTCAACTCGCGGCTGTTTTCCGGGGCCGTCTTTCATTTCTCCCCTCACCCCCCTGTGAGAACGAGACATTCTGAAAGGCCGGACCCCGGAAATCCGTAGAGACTCACATTTGCAAGAATCAAGCCAAACCTCTATTCCTAGAATCAACGGCTTACCAGCAGGGCTCACTAAATTATTCTGAAATCGGGAAGAAACTATGTTTCCTTATAAATCGGGCTAGGATGGAATCAAGCCGAAGCTAATCGTTGATAGGCATTGAAGTATTTCTGAGCGGATTTCTTCCAACTGAAATCCTGTCGCATGCCGTTCAGCATCAGTTTCTCCCATGCAACGCGGTCGGGCCATAGAGTGAGCGCTCGCTTGACAGCTGCCTCCAGCGCCGCTGAGTCGTACTCCGCGAAACAAAACCCAGTCCCTTCCCCAGAGATGGAATTGAATTCGGTAACGGTGTCCGCCAGACCGCCCGTCGCGCGTACGATCGGCACGGTTCCGTACCGCATGCTGTACATTTGATTCAAACCGCAGGGCTCATACTTTGAGGGCATCAAGAACATGTCCGCACCCGCTTCGGCCAGGTGAGCGCTGCCATTATCGAACTCAAAGCGCATTCCCGCCCGGTCCGGGTGGCGTGCGACAATCGCCTGCAGCGATGCTTCAATCTCCTTGTTACCCGTACCAATTAGGACGAATAGGACTTCGTTCTGAAGAAGACTGTCGAGGATTCCGATGACGAGATCGAATCCCTTCTGCACATCGATTCGAGAAAGCATCGCAATCAACGGCCAGTCCAGCTTCGATTCATCGAATCCGAATTTTCGTAGAAGCGCTCTTTTGTTCTCTACTTTCCCCGAAAGGTCATGTGGGCTGTACACCACAGGAATGAGTGGATCAATCTCGGGATTCCAGATCCGATCATCGACACCATTCAAAATTCCGGTCAAATCATTAGATCTTTCTTGAAGCACGCCCTCCAGCCCGTATCCGAATTCCGGAGTTTGAATTTCCCGCGCATACCGCTCACTCACCGTTGTAATCAGATCTGCGTGAGAGACTCCAATCTTCATGAAATTGACCATTCCGAAAAACTCGAATGGGCCTCCGGAATAAAAATCTGCGTCACTGAAGCCCATTCGGGGCATGACCTCTCTCGGAAACAGACCTTGATAACCGAGATTGTGAATAGTGAAGACTGATCGAGCCTTATGGAAAGCTCGCTCGCTACTACGCAGCCTAGCGATATAGGCGGGAATCAGACCGGTCTGATAGTCGTGGCAGTGAACAATGCCGATTTGCGGAAACGCCAGCTTGAGGAGTTCGATCGCGGATCGCTGAAAAAAGATCCAGCGGTCCGCTTGGTCCGGATAGTCCTCTCCAGTGACGGAGTCGACATATATGCCGTCTCGATCAAAGAAACGGTCGCTCCCAATGAGGTAGACTTCAACCGACGAATTGGGAAGCCTTCCCCTATGAACGTCGAAAGGGACGTGCTCAAAGCCCAGTGGGACACCGTAATGATCCGGAACAGAATAGGATTCGAAGCCGTGCTTCTGAACGTCAATGACCTTGTATCGGGGAATGATGACGGTGACCGAGAGGCCCAGTTTCTCAAGTTCGAGAGGCAAAGCGCCGATTACATCCGCCAGACCACCGACTTTGGCAAAAGGGACGCACTCACCAGCGACCATAACGACGCTGTGTTGGTCAGGCACGACTCTGTTACACCTCAGTTGCTACAGTTTTTGTGAACTTATTGTCGACAAATGAAGCAAACACTGAGTCTATCAGTCGTCCACACGATGCAGGCAACAAAGTCGGAGTCGGCTCAAGTTACGTGTGTATTCACGGAAACCGCCCTGTTGGCGATTGGATACACTTGAACATCTCAGCCGTTGACAAGTTCCTTGGCACGCTGGGTTGCCCGCACGACCGCCTTGATCAGAGTCACTCTCAAACCGCCGTCCTCAAGCTCGAGAATGCCATCTATCGTGCAGCCTGCGGGGGTCGTTACGACATCTTTGAGTTTGGCCGGATGTTCGCCAGTTTGAAGAACCATGCTCGATGCTCCCAGAACCATCTGGGCAGCCAATTGCGTGGCAACCTCGCGCGGTAAGCCCACTTTGACTCCGGCTTCGATGAAAGATTCGATGATGATGTACACAAATGCCGGACCACTGGCACTGAGACCCGTCACGGCATCCATGTGCTTTTCGTCAACAATCAATGATCTACCAATGGCGTCGAAGATCTTGCGCGCCAGTGCAACGTGATCGGCGGTTGCGTGCTTTCCTGCCGCAATTGCAGTCATTCCTGACTTGATGAGACAGGGAGTGTTGGGCATGGTTCGGATGACAGGGACCGCCTTGTCGAGGACGGATTCGATGAAGCGAGTGCTGACGCTCGCCGCTACCGAAATAACCAAATGATTTGGCGTCAAATCATCGGATATCTGGCGTAAGACCTCCTCAACCGTTTGTGGCTTCACGCAAAGCAAGACCAAATGCGCCTTACGGACCGCCTCCCCATTGGAAAGCGTAGTCTCCACCTTTAGCTTCGCATGAACCTGGTCCAACCGCTCCCGATGCGCTGCTGTGGCAATGAACTGGTCCTTCTTAACAATTGCAGCATCGACCATTCCGGTGATCAGGGCCTCGCCAAGCTTGCCGGCGCCGATGACGGCTATCCTCTTGTTATCGAACATGCAGCACCTTTCCAGTCAAAAGGAATCATAGTATCGTAAGGCTCCAAATGTTGATAGGACTTACTGGCCGGAACGCCTCCGGCAAAGGCGAAGTTGCTCAGTACCTGCAAGCGAAGAGCTTTTATTACTATTCGCTCTCCGATGTCATCCGGGATGAAATCCGCAGTCGCAACCTCGAACCTACTCGCGAGAAACTCATTGAA
>CAZIPZ010000164.1:3705-9463 GCA_964541075.1 uncultured Solibacteraceae bacterium
GTAATGAGATGCGACAGAGGCATGGCGCAGCGGTGCTGGCGGAACGAGTGCTATCAAGGATAGAAGACGACAGACACTACGTGATCGATTCCATACGCAACCCGGCGGAAGTTAACGCGTTCAGGAATGCCAAACACTTCAAACTGATTAGAGTCGATGCGCCTCCAGAGATTCGATTCCAAAGAATTCTGAATAGGCGCAGAGAAAATGATCCCCTCACCCTGGAGAAGTTTATCGAACTCGAAAATCGGGAAGCTCAGGGAGATGAAAACTCCCAAAACCTTGTACAGGTCGAGTTAATGGCGGATCACACCGTCGTGAACGATGGAGCGCTTGTGGATTTACACCCAAAGATCGACGGTCTTCTGTCCACTCTTCTGAAGGAAGTTCAACGTCCCGACTGGGACGAGTACTTCATGAATATCGCAAAGGTAGTTGCGTCCCGGTCCAATTGCATGAAGCGGAAGGTTGCGGCGATAATCGTCAAAGATAAGAGGATAATATCAACCGGATATAATGGGACCCCGAGAGGGACGCGCAACTGCAACGAGGGGGGGTGCCCCCGCTGCAATAACCTTGCCACCTCAGGAACAAGCCTGGATGAATGCTTGTGCTCTCACGGGGAAGAGAACGCCATCGTTCAAGCGTCCTATCACGGCATGTCGCTAAAGGATGCGATCATCTATTCGACCTTCGCTCCGTGTTTGATGTGCGCAAAAATGATTATTAATTCCGGAATTCGCGAGGTCATCTTCAATATGGACTATCCGCTGAATGAAAACTCTTTCCGGCTTCTCAACGAAGCCGGAATTTTCGTCAGGAAGCTGAAGGTGGACTGAAGCCTGACGCCCCAAAATGCGGCCGAAACCTCGTCATCGCTGCAAGGAGGACTGAGCTTTGGGCGCGTAATAACCCGAGCGTGACTTGGCTCTGTATTGTTTGTTGGCTACTTCAACGCGAATTTTTCTAAACGTGCCGTCAGCCATATCGTTGCTTGGTCGATAAGCGATCGTGTACTGCGAGCGCAACTCCTGCCCGATATCCTGGAAACTGACTGCCAGATCCTGGACCTTGAATGGAAAAAACGACTTCCCTCCAGTGTCTTCGGCGAATCTCTTCAGAGTCTTGTCGCCACGGGCCTGGTCTCCGCCGCCAAAGTAAGCTGTCGAATTCGTGCTGATTGCATAGATGGACACGTCACTCTTCTGAGCTGCCTCTAGAGTCTCGGTGAGTGAAAGACGACTGGAATTATCGTCGCCATCACTGATCAAGATGATCACGCGACGGCCATCCTGAACTGATAACTTCTCATTAACTGCCAGGAAGATCGCATCGTAGAGCGAAGTGCCTCCTCCGGCGCGTATTCGGCGGACTGCATCAGCAAGCACTTCGGGATCATCGGTAAAGTCCTGAAGCAAATCGACGCCCGAGTCGAAGCTGATGACCAGCGCCTTGTCTTTGCCCCGTCGTAGCGCAGAATAAAAAAATTCGATGGCTGCTTCCTGCTCAAATCGCAGCTTGTCTCGAATACTGCCGCTGGTGTCCACCAACAAGGCGATCGTGAGAGGAAGGTCCGTCTCACTACTGAAGTTGGTCACAACTTGCTGTTTATCATCCTCGAAAACGCGGAAGTCCTCTTTCTTTAGATTCGTGATGAATTTCCCTTTACGGTCAGCCACAGTGAAGAGAACGTTGACCAGGTCGACGTTCACCGAAATCGTTTGGTCTTCTTGCGGGCGGTTTGCTTGTCCCGGTAGCGCGGGCGCCGGCCGGGGAGGCGTTTGTGCAACTAACGCCGAACCAATCATGCAGACCAATAGAAGGACTCTGAAGACTTTCATAGGTGTTTGAATTATAACATCGCTTGAAATTTAGACTCATCAATGATCTGCACCTTCAATTCCTTGGCTTTATTGAGCTTGGACCCAGGGTCGCGGCCGGCAATCACATAAGTGGTTTTCTTGCTGACGGTAGAGGTCACTCGTCCCCCTCTTTCCTCAATTAAAGCAATCGCCTCATCGCGCGTCAAACCTTCGAGCACGCCGGTAAGGACGAACGTCTGTCCTACAAATACCTTGGGGATTTCCTCACCGATCGGGCGCATGGATTGCATCGGCAACCCGGCTTGCCGGAGTCTATCAATCAACGCGCGATTTTCGGCAGCTTTAAGGAATGTATAGATGCTTTCCGCCAGACGTGGTCCGATCTCATGCACTTTCTCAAGATCCTCCTGACTGGCTTGCTCGATAGCATCGAGAGATCCGAAATGGCTGGAAAGGATCTGGGCCGTCCGCTCACCGACATGTCGAATACCAAGGCCAAAAAGAAGGCGGCTGAAGTCCAGGGTGCGGCTCGATGCAATCTGCTGAAGGAGATTCTCCGCTGATTTCGGTCCCATGTGTTCCAGGCTCTCGATTTGTTCCTGAGTCAAATGGTAAAGATCGGAAACATCGCGAACCATGTTCTTTTCAACAAGCTGATCCACGAGGCGCGCGCCGAGGCCGTCGATTCTCATGGCCTTTCGGCCCGCCCAGTGAAGGAGCGACTCCTTCAGCTTTGCCGGACAGGTCTGGGACAAGCACCGGCTCACTGCTTCTCCTTCAGGACGATACACCTTACCGCCACACACTGGACACTGCGTCGGCATACTGAAAGGCACCCTGCCGGCAGCCTGCTCAACGACGCTGACCACTTTTGGAATCACGTCTCCACCGCGCTCAATAAGAACACGATCGTTGATCCGAAGACCTAAGCGCTCCACTTCGTCCTCATTGTGAAGCGTGGCATTGCGGATTGTTATGCCGCCAAGCTGCACCGGTTCGAGTTCGGCAACGGGCGTTAGGGCTCCCGTTCGCCCCACCTGCACTCGGATGTTCAAAAGCTTTGTGGTCGCTTGTCGCGCACGAAACTTGACGGCGATAGCCCATCTCGGCGACTTGGACGTACTGCCCAACCGTTGCTGAATTTCCATTGAATTGACTTTTACAACTGCCCCGTCGATTTCGTAATCAAGTTCATCCCTCCTGGCTTCCCACTCCCTACAAAAATCGATCACTTCCTCCAATGCTTGGCACAGCTTGCGATGGGGATTGACCTTCAGTCCCAGCCTGGAAATCCAATCAAGATTCTCCGCCTGAGTGCGCCTTGAGGGAAGGATGGAGTATCCATAAAAGTCCAGAGGTCGCTTGGCAGCAATGCCTGGATCTAACTGGCGCAATGAGCCCGCTGCCGCATTACGTGGATTCGCAAAACGTCCTTCTCCTTCTTGTTCCCGCTCCTCATTGAGTTCGCGAAACGCTTTCAGTCCCAAAAAAATTTCACCGCGAACCTCCACCGACAAAGGCTCCTTCAATCGAAGGGGTATTGAACGGATCGTGCGAACGTTGCCGGTAACGACCTCGCCTGTCCGTCCGTCCCCTCGAGTCACACCACGCATGAGTAGACCATCCTCATAAAGCAACGCCACACTCAGTCCATCAATTTTGAGTTCGACGACGTAGTCAATCTCGTCGGTTTCCGCAAGCTGTGAATTCCTGCGGCCCCAGTCTGCGAGCTCATTTTCCGAATATGCGTTCTCCAGGCTTAGCATCGGCCGCGAAAACTGATATGTGGGAAAATCCTTAGCCGGCTGACCGCCAACACGTTGGGTGGGCGAGTCGGTGGTAATGAGCTCCGGATTCTTCCTTTCAAGTTCCTGAAGTTCTCGCATCAGCAGGTCAAACTCCCTATCCGCGATTGTAGGGCGATCCAAAACATAATAGTGATGCTCGTGCTCGCGTATGAGTTCTCGGAGCTGTGAAGCACGCTCTTTCATGGACTGATTGCTTTCAGCCATTTCCATACCTTAGTTAATGGAACAAGATTTTTTCCTGATGCAAACATTTATTGGACTACGGGTATGCCGAAAAGCAGGCCGCAACCGATTAGTTCGTAGGTTCGGATCTGGTGAGTTGTTCGAGGCGCTTCAAAAAAAGCAGTGCGGCGGTCGCGAGGACCTTGGCTTCATCTTCCTCTTTGAGCTTCACTTTCGCCCTCTGCGCCCAAAATCGGAGGTTTGCAATGTCAGGACTGTTTCGAAAGTCGTTCCCAAAACTACAGCACCACCCAATGAAATCTCTGGCAATCCTATCTTTGATCTTGTCGTCTGAGAGGATGGCAGGTTCGGCTGAAGACTCCGCATCGAAGAGAGATGGTCCTTGATTCATTGAATCACGCATGCAGCTATTTTCCGGCGAGACTGGACAGGGCAGGTCCAACGTTAACGGAGAACAAAGACACATAGTCCACGCCTGCTCGGCGTGGACTATGTTCAACTCAGAGACTAGTACATCGGCGGGGCGCCTCCGCCCGGAGGTCCGGCCGGCGCCTTCTCCTCCTCTGGAATCTCAGCGACGAGCGCTTCGGTTGTAAGCATCAAGGCCGAAATTGAGGCTGCGTTCTGAAGGGCGGTCCGTCCGACTTTCGCAGGATCGATGATGCCGGCCGAAATCATGTCCGCATACTCTTCGGTGGCAGCATTAAATCCAAAACTAGAGTCTTTGGATTCCTTGATCTTTCCAATAACCACAGCACTCTCATGGCCGGCATTTGACGCAATCATCCTTAGAGGTTCTTCCAAAGCGCGCTTGACGATGCTGACGCCAATCTGCTCGTCCCCTTCCAACTTCAGTTTATCCAGTGCGGGAATTGTCCGAATAAATACGACGCCCCCGCCTGGAACAATGCCTTCTTCCACTGCGGCGCGAGTCGCGTGCATCGCATCTTCAACGCGAGCCTTCTTCTCTTTCATTTCCGTTTCAGTCGCAGCACCCACCTTGATAACAGCCACACCACCGACCAGCTTTGCCAGGCGTTCCTGAAGTTTTTCGCGGTCGTAATCAGATGTCGTCTCGTCGATCTGAGCTCTAATTTGCTTCACGCGGCCTTCGATAGCGGCAGACTTCCCCGAGCCCTCGACAATGGTCGTGTTATCTTTATCGATGACAACTTTCTTGGCTCTGCCAAGATCTTCGACATGAACGTTCTCCAGCTTGATTCCCAGATCTTCTGTAATCGACTTGCCGCCTGTTAGAACAGCAATATCATCCAACATCGCCTTGCGACGATCACCAAAACCGGGAGCCTTCACTGCCGCGGCTTGAAGCGTGCCACGAAGCTTATTCACCACAAGGGTGGCGAGCGCCTCTCCTTCTACGTCTTCCGCCACGATAAGCAATGGGCGTCCCATCTTGGCCACTTGCTCCAGGATTGGAAGCAGGTCCTTCATGGTGCTGATCTTTTTCTCGTGAATCAGAATGAAGCAATTTTCAAGAACGCATTCCATGCGATCGGGATCTGTCACGAAGTAAGGGGACAGGTAACCGCGATCAAACTGCATGCCCTCAACGACGTCCAACGTCGTTTCGATCGCTTTTGCCTCTTCAACTGTAATGACGCCGTCCTTGCCAACCTTCTTCATCGCTTCGGCAATGATGTTTCCAATGGTGGAATCGTTGTTCGCCGAAACCGTCGCAACCTGTGCGATCATTTCGCCCTTCACAGGCTTCGCGAGCTTCTTGATCTCTTCGGTTGCAACTTCGACGGCTCGCTCAATGCCCCTCTTCACAGCCATGGGATTGGCGCCGGCTGCGACGGTTTTCACACCTTCACGAAAGATCGCCTGGGCCAGCACGGTGGCGGTAGTGGTCCCGTCGCCTGCCACATCGCTGGTTTTGGAAGCGACTTCCTTCACCATCTGCGCTCCCATATTTTGAAGGGG
>CAZIPZ010000165.1:0-5603 GCA_964541075.1 uncultured Solibacteraceae bacterium
GGCGTCGGTATATGGAAATCATTCTCGAAAGCATTCCGACGGGTGTCATCTCAGTTGATCAAAACTACACGATTAACAAAATCAATCGTGCGGCGCGGACGATGTTTTCAGCCGAGGAGGCGACGACGCTTGAACAAATCTTCAAGGGGCCCGATATCGAGTCGATTCGCGATCTGCTTCAGGACGCAAAAGCAGGACCCGCTGCTCGCGAAATCGCCTTTTCCGGCGTGGGACGTCCGGTCCATAGCGCGGTTACGGCAACGCAGTTGATGACAGGCGGATTCGTTCTTGTCGTTGAGGACCTCACGGAGGTTGTACGCGCCCAGAAAGCCTCGGCGTGGCGCGAGGTCGCCAGACGCCTTGCTCATGAAATCAAGAACCCTCTGACACCCATCCAGCTTTCCGCCGAGCGGATCGGACGAAACATTGCGCGTCTTCCAGCAGCCCCACCGCGAGTCACCAATGTGATTGAAGAATGCGTGGAAGCCATCATTCAGGAGGTCTCTAGCCTTAAAAACCTCGTCGACGAATTCGTTCGATTTGCTCGTCTGCCTGCTGTTTCCAGAGTTCCCAACAGAGTTAGGGACCTTGTCGATCGGACAATGGCGCTTTATGACGACCGATTGAATGGCGTTGGTGTATCTCTAAAGATCCCCGATGACCTTCCCCCCGTCCTCATCGACCCACTTCAAATGAAACGGGTGCTGGTGAACCTAATCGACAACGCGCTGGAGGCCCTCTCTGGAGAGCCGACTCAAGCATTAGCCATTCAGTGCCAGCTCGCACGCGATGAAACGATGGTGCGACTGACAATTTCAGACACTGGTCGCGGGATTGCCGCCGAAGATCGTGAACGCCTTTTTACGCCTTATTTTTCAACGCGCAAGAACGGTACGGGTCTCGGCTTGGCGATTTCGAGCCGGATCGTCGCCGATCACGGCGGTTATATCGGCGCGGAGCCGAATTCTCCGAAAGGCACACGTTTCATCCTTGAGTTACCTGTATGTCAAGAATCCTCATTGTCGATGACGAGCCAGGCATCCGGCAGTCTCTAAAAGGAGTTTTCGAAGACGAAGGCTTCGCTGCCGAAGCTGTCTCGAATGGCGAAGAATGTCTGAAAAGGATTGAAGACCATTCTTACGACCTCATTCTGCTCGACATTTGGCTGCCCGGCATTGACGGACTCGAAACCCTTCGCCGCCTGCGCGAAAAGTCGCCTGCCACGCATGTGATCATGATTTCCGGCCATGCAACGATCGCTACAGCGGTGAGCGCGACCAAGCTTGGTGCCTACGACTTCATTGAAAAACCGCTTTCACTGGAACACACGCTGTTGATCGCTCGCAACGCGCTATCGCATAAGCGCCTCGAACAAACGAATGAAAAACTACGCCGTGAAATCGAAGAACGCTTCAGCATCGTGGGTGAAAGCATTCCGACGAAGGCGCTTCGTAAGCAAATCGCAGTTGTAGCACCAACAAACAGCCGCGTCCTGATCTATGGAGAAAGCGGGACGGGTAAGGAACTCGTCAGCCGCAATATCCATTTCCTCAGCAAACGGGCATCAGAACCCTTCATTGAAGTGAACTGCGCCGCCATTCCCGAAGAACTCATCGAAAGCGAACTCTTCGGGCATACCAAGGGTTCATTTACGGGAGCAACTGAGGATAAAAGAGGAAAATTTGAGCTGGCCGATGGCGGCACATTGTTTCTCGATGAAATCGGAGACATGAGTTTGAAGACGCAGGCAAAGGTTCTCCGTGCCGTCGAAGAGCAACACTTTCAACCTATCGGGGCGCGCACAGCAGTTCGAGTGGACGTACGTGTCGTTGCCGCAACCAATAAGAATTTACCGAATGAGATTGCGGCAGGACGATTTCGTGAAGATCTATTTTACAGGCTCAACGTTATTCCATTTTTCGTTCCGCCGCTGCGCGACCGCCGCGAAGATATACCGGTGCTGGCGAGGTACTTTATGCGAATCTTCTCGGCAGAGCACGGCCGTAGCCCGAAGGACTTGTCTGCAAGTGCTCTCGATATGCTAGTGGACTACTCTTGGCCGGGAAATGTCCGCGAGCTGCGAAATGAAATTGAAAGGCTCGTGATCATGATTCCGGGCAGCGTTATTCAGAGCGCCGACCTTTCGCTGCCAAACGGCGGCGGGCGGTCGCGAACTTCCACGCTTCAGGAAGCGCGGGCGCAATACGAACGCGATTTCATCCTGACAAAACTCAAAGAAAACGATTGGAATATTTCGCAGACAGCTCGACTGCTGGGACTCGAACGCAGTTATCTCTACCGCAAAATGAAGGCCTACGGGATCGAAAAGTAGTCAAGACATCATACCTTGAATAGAGGGCTAAGGAAGGTGGCTGTCGCCTGTGGCAACCGCAAATTGCGACGCGCTACGGAAACACCATTTAATCGCGGGCTCGAAATTAGAGGAGCTTAGACAACCTGTAAGGAGCGCTCCCGTCGGATGCGCTCTTACGGCGTTTTCTGCCCAGGCTTAAGCCATTTTACGAGCCAATTTACGGCTTGTTCGAGAGCATCCGCTGTTACGGCGTGCCCGGTGTCTGGCTCCAGCAGGAGTACAAACTTGTCTTTTGCTTCAGCTGCCTCGTATGCCTGAGAAGCTTTTTCCGCCGCTTCCTCAACGCCCGCGCGGGGAGTGCGCTCGTCACGGTCGCCATTGACGACCATGAGCGGCCGTGGAGCAATCAACGGCAGCATCGATGGAGCATCGAACTGCGCGTAGATGCCTGGTGCAACTCTATCGTAAAACTTCCGTACAAATTCCGCATTGATGGCGGCGCCCGATTCTTGCGCCGCACCGTCAACGGCCGACTGAAATGTCTTTACTCTGGGCTGCCAGGCGTCATTGTCCAGCGCCCAACGGAAACTTTGAACGCCGATAAAGGGTATTGCCACGGCAATCCGTGGATCGACTGCAGCAGCCAGATATGTCTCCATTCCGCCCTTGGAAATGCCGATGAGTCCTATGCGATTGGGATCAACGTCATCCCGCGTCACAAGATAGTCAATCAGGCGCATAACGTCCCAGACAGCGTCGTAAAGAAAGGGATGCTCTTTCCCCGACCTATACGCCCGCAATATCGCCTGTTCGTATTCAGAACCAGTTTCGTCCTTCTTGTTGCGCTCGCCGTGATATCGCCCATCGATTGCGACTCCTATAAAACCGCGATCAGCAAACTGTTTTAAGAGAACGAACTGGTCATTCTTATTTCCACCCGTGGAGTGCAACACGATAATGACCGGTCGTTTCCCCCCGGGAAATGACCTTTTTATGAGCAGTCCCGGAACGCGCTGGCCGGACTCGGCCGCAAAGGTGAAATGCGTTCCAAGAAGGCCGCGAACGCTTGGCAATTCCGTCAATTCAGGGTCCAATGGCGCCCTGGGACGGTCAATCAGATCAAGAAACGCCCTCCGAACGGCTTCGTCTTGCTGCGCGGAACGAGACGCTTGCGTGCTCAAAGTAAGGGCTGCAAACAGTGCGATGAAGACAACCATCTTGGCTCCTTACTGAAAAGAACCGCTTGGTTTGTGCGATCGACAGACTTTAGAAGGTACGGTAGTTCGTAAACTGCAACTCTACGCCGAAATCGGATTGCCTCAGTAGCTGAATCGCTTCTTGCAGAAGGTCGCGGCTCTTTCCACTGACGCGTACAAGATCCCCTTGAATAGAAGCTTGAACCTTGATCTTGCTGTCTTTGATCTTCTTGACGATCTCCTTTGACTTCTCGACAGCCAGTCCCGACTGAATCGTGATCTCCTGGCGCGCTGTTGAGCCTGCCGCAGGGATGATTGGACCATATGAGAAGTTTTTCAACGGAACCTTCCGCTTGGCCAATTTTTGTTGAAGGATTTCAACGACAGCCTTTAGCTTAAAATCGTCGATGCTTTGGATGACAAGTTTCTTGTCCTTTTCATTCAAGGTCATCTCGGACTTGGAATCTTTAAGATCGAAGCGTGTAAGAACTTCTTTGCGAGCCTGCTGCACCGCATTTAGTACTTCCGGCATGTCAACTATGGATACGACGTCAAAACTGTTATCAGGCATATTTGCGTAAGTATACTGAATAACAGAGCGCGAATGATGACACTCCGAAGCATACTTCTACTCAAATGCCCGGTTTGCGGGAAGGGCAAGCTCTTCAGGGGGTACTTCGACAATCCGGATCGGTGTCCTGAATGTGGCTACTACTTTATGAGGGAAAATGGCTATTTTCTCCCGCATGTTCCTATCGGATACGCTGCCACAGTCATTGTCTCGCTCGGTTCGTGGCCAGTTTTGCGATACCTGTTTGGACTGGAGAGCTTCTGGTGGACCGCAGGAATTCTTGCCGCAGTGGCCCTGGCGTTCGGAACGTGGTCAGTTCGCTACGCCAAAATGCTGTGGCTTGCTCTCGATCTGACAATTCATCCACCTGTTGCTGAAGATTTCAAAGAAAGAGGACGGGAAGTCCGGGATCAGTGAAGTCCTATGGGATCTGAACGCCGCTTAACAGTTTCCGCAGGGCGTCAAAGTTTGTGGGCTTGGTTAGATGAAAATCGAAGCCCGCCTGTCGCGATCTATCAACGTCCTCCTGCTGCCCCCAGCCAGTTTGGGCAATCAGCATCACATTCTTGCCCCAGGGACGCTCGCGAATACGCTCCGCGACTGCGTAACCATTCATTTGCGGCATACCGATATCGAGAAGTATGACATCTGGTCTGAATTTTTCCGCCGCCTGCAAGGCCTCCACTCCGTCGTAAGCAGTTTGCACCGAGTGGCCATCCAGCGTGAGGAACAGTGCCAGACCATCAGCTGAATCCACATTGTCATCGGCAACAAGCACGCGAAGTCCGGAGCCCGTCGCAGCCTCTGAAGGAGACTCGATGGAAGGTTTCGGACTCCCTTCGACAAGTGTAGGAAGGTGAACCTCAAACTCGCTTCCCTTCCCAAGACCTTCACTCCGGGCATCCACTCTTCCTCCATGCATTGCAACCAACTGCCAGACGAGGGTTAATCCGACACCGAGCCCCCCCTGCGACTTTTCGAGCGATGTATCCAATTGGTAGAACAGCTCCGATATATGCGGAAGTTGCTCAGGCGCGATGCCGATGCCGTTATCTACGACCCGGATACTGACATGCTTGTCCTCTATGAACGCGCTCAGGGTAATCTCACCGCCTCGAGGCGTAAACTTGGCGCTGTTATTCAGCAAATTGGTGAATACCTGTGCGAGCCTGATACGATCCGCAGCCAGATAAATCGGTTGAGGCGGCACCTTGACAGTGAGCCTCTGATCGTTTTTCTCAATCAAGGGCAAGCTTGCCTCAACAGCAGCCGTGAGGATGCCGGCTAAATCAACGCGATCCTTGCGGAGTTCCAGTTTGTTGCGCGAAATGCGGCTGACATCCAACAAATCGTCGACAAGTCGCGTCAGATGTTGCACCTGCCTATCAATCACCTGCTGGCTCCAACGAAGCTCCGGATCGTCTGTCTTTTTTATCTGCAATATCTTTGCGGCGCTTGCAATTGGAGCCAGGGGATTTCTGAGTTCGTGCGCAAGCGTTGCAAGGAACTGATCCTTCCGGCG
>CAZIPZ010000165.1:5613-9379 GCA_964541075.1 uncultured Solibacteraceae bacterium
CGGTTGACGCTTCAAGATCTGCAGTGCGTTCCGCCACTCTTTGCTCAAGCTCCAAGTTCAAACGCTCC
The DNA here is from genome assembly GCA_964541075.1 of uncultured Solibacteraceae bacterium. Lineage (GTDB taxonomy): Bacteria > Acidobacteriota > Terriglobia > 20CM-2-55-15 > 20CM-2-55-15 > CAZIPZ01. Next base: position 5,682 of record CAZIPZ010000165.1, read on the forward strand.
AGCTGTTGCGTCTTTCTGTAGAGTTCAGCGAAAACACCGACTTTCGCCCGCAGAATCTCAGGAATAACCGGAACAGGAATGTAATCGACCGCACCGACCTCATATCCCTTGAGGCGATCAAGGTCTGTCAGATGGATCGCCGAAATGAGGATGATTGCGGTTTTTTGAAAACGTGGATGCTGCCGGATCATCGAAGCTAGTTCGAATCCGTCCAAGTCCGGCATGCATACGTCCATTAGAACGACTGCAATATCGATCCGCAGAAGTTGGTCTAGTGCTTCTTTGCCGGAACTGGCCCGGATGAGGTTCTCGCCAAGATCGCTGAGAATGGACTCATAGCTCAAGAGCTTCGCGGGCTGGTCGTCGACCATCAGTATGTTGACTGGATCTTTACTGCTCATCGGCGATTTTGGTTGCTAGCGGTGCAGCCAAGTGCGCAGCGCTGACAACAACTGCTCCGTGTTAACTGGCTTCGCGAGGTAATCGGAAGCTCCCGCTTCCAGGCACTTCTCCCGGTCGCCTTTCATAGCTTTCGCGGTCAATGCGATGATAGGCAAGCGCCGAAACGCCGGATTCCGTCTGATAACCTGAGTAGTTTGATATCCATCCATCTCAGGCATCATGATGTCCATTAGGACAATGGACACATTGGGCGTCGCCTCCAGTTTTTCAATGGCTTCGCGGCCCGTGCTTGCGGTTAGAACCCTCATGCCTCTTCGTTCAAGCACACTGCTGAGCGCAAATATATTACGAACGTCATCGTCTACAACGAGAACTTGCTTGCCGAGGAGATTTTCATCCGAACGATGGAGACGCTCGAGAAGCCTCTGCTTCTCCGGCGGCAGCTCACCGATCACCCGGTGCAGGAATAGAGCTGTCTCATCCAACAGCCGTTCCGGCGACTCCACTCCTTTCACTACTACGCTTCGGGCCATTGCATGCAATCTCGTGTGTTCCTCGGGCGTCAGTTCCTTACCTGTAAACACTACTACTGGGACACTTCGCAGATCCTGATCATCGCGAATTTCTTCGAGCACCTCGAAGCCAGTCATGTCGGGCAGCCGCAAATCGAGAACAACGCAATCGTAAGGTTGTTCTCGCAGCCGGCTTAGAGCCTCGCCTCCGGTCGTGGCGGCATCAATATCCACGTCATCGTGGCCGAGCAAGGCAGTAATACCCAACCGTTCAGAATCATTGTCTTCGACAATAAGGAGCCGCTTCCGATGAGGTTTTGCATAATCCCGGATCCGTGTCAACGCAGCGTTGAGACCCTCAGGACTAGTTGGCTTGCTGACGAAATCAAACGCTCCCCTTGCCAAACCATGTTGCCGGTCCTCGTCGAGTGTAACGATCTGGACTGGGATATGTCTGGTGGCAGGATCCTGTTTCAGGTGATTGAGAACGGTCCAACCCAGCATATCAGGAAGGAAAATATCCAATGAAACTGCTGTCGGATGGAATTGCTTAGCAAGATCCACCGCCTCCGCGCCGCGCATCGCCACAAGCACCTTGAAGCCCTGGTCGTGCGCCAGGTCCACTATGATCCTCGCGTAATGCTGATCGTCTTCGACGATCAACAGAACAGCGTCGTTTGCGTCGAGATTGTCGCGGTCGTCAGCAATCTTTTCCGCCGGAGCTTCCGAGGTGCGTGCAGTCAACAGGCTGGTTTGCTTTGCCGCAGGCTCCTCCAAAGCCTTCTTCGGTCCGATACCCGTCTCCACATATTTCTGCGGGAGATAGAGAGTGAACGTACTACCGACTCCCGGTGTGCTGCGCAGTTGAATTTCGCCGCCGAGCAAATTAGCGAGTTCACGGCTGATCGCCAAACCAAGCCCAGTTCCCCCGTACTTTCGGCTAGTGCTGGCATCCGCCTGCTGGAAGGCCTCAAAGATGATTCGCTGTTTCTCCAGCGGAATGCCGACGCCCGTATCCGATACTTCGAAGGCAACAACGGCGCCGGCCGTCTTAAGAATTGGATGATCCGATGACCAGCCAGTGGGCGCCGTGGTGACGTTCAATCTGATGCCGCCATGCTCAGTGAATTTGAACGCATTGGACAACAGGTTCTTAAGAATCTGCTGCAAACGCTTGGAATCCGTGCTGATGCTGCGCCCCAGATTTGCATCTGGGACAACTTCGAATGTAAGCCTTCGGTTCTCCGCCTCATGGCGGAATGTGCGCTCGACTTTCTCCAAGAGATTTGCGAACAAGATGTCTTCAACTTCAACGCTGACGGTTCCGGACTCGATTTTGGAGAGGTCCAAAATATCGCTAATGAGGTTCAACAGATCTGAGCCCGCAGCGTGAATCGTACGAGCGAATTCAACTTGCTTCGGAGAGAGATTGCCCTCGGGATTGTCGCTGAGCTGCTGTCCCAGTATCAGAATGCTGTTCAACGGTGTTCGGAGCTCGTGCGACATGTTGGCCAAAAATTCGGATTTGTACTTGGAAGTGAGGGCGAGTTCCGCCGCCTTTTCTTCCAACGCACCGCGCGCCTGCTCGATCTCCTGGTTCTTGCGCTCGACTTCGACGTTTCGTTCAGCAAGCTGCTGCGCCTTCTGAGCGAGTTGTTCGTTTGTCTGCTGCAACTCTTTCTGCTGGGTCTGCAATTCAACGGCGAGCTGTTGAGACTGCTTGAGCAGTTCTTCGGTCTTCATCGTGGCTTCGATGCTGTTAAACACGATGCCAATACTGACCGTAAGTTGTTCGAGAAATCCCAGGTGAGCAGGCACGAACTCATTCAAAGATGCAAGGCCGATGACCGCCTTGACCTGGTCTTCAAACAAAATTGGCAGCACCACCAGACTACGCGGCAGCGCCTGGAAGAATGCGGAGGAACCAACCGGAACCGTATCTGGCGGAAGTTTCGTAATGAGAATCCGGCGCTTATCTGCAGCGCACTGTCCGACGAACCCTTCGCCGAGCGCGATCTGCTTCGGATAACCGTTCTCGGGAGAATTGCCATAGCTGGCAAGCATCTTCAGGTAGGCAATGTCGTCCTCCTGCATCTGATACAGCAACCCCTGATGCGCGTTCACAAGCGGAACAAGTTCGCTTAGCAGCATCTTTCCGACGGTCGCCAAGTCGCGCTGCCCCTGCAACATTCCGGTGAAACGCGCGAGGTTTGTTTTCAACCAGTCCTGTTCAGTATTTCGGTCAGTGGTAAGGCGGAGGTTGTCGATCATCGTGTTGATGTTGTCCTTCAACTCCGCAACCTCTCCGCGCGCCTCGACTTGAATGGATCGTGTGAGATCGCCCTTCGTAACTGCGGTCGCCACCTCCGCGATCGCGCGAACCTGATTGGTAAGGTTCGCGGCTAGCAGGTTGACGTTGCCGGTGAGATCTTTCCACGTGCCTGCTGCTCCCGGCACATTCGCCTGGCCGCCCAACCGCCCTTCCACTCCGACCTCGCGCGCCACCGTTGTGACCTGCTGTGCGAACGTTGCGAGCGTGTCGGTCATGTTATTGATGGTTTCCGCAAGCGCGGCCACTTCGCCTTTCGCGTTCACGATGAGTTTCTGCTTTAGATCACCTTCCGCGACGGCAGTAACAACACGCACGATGCCGCGCACCTGCTCAGTGAGGTTGGCGGCCATCACGTTCACGTTGTCGGTCAAGTCTTTCCAGGTTCCGGCGACACCGGGAACTTGCGCCTGACCGCCCAGCTTTCCTTCCGTTCCCACTTCGCGCGCTACGCG
>CAZIPZ010000166.1:0-9297 GCA_964541075.1 uncultured Solibacteraceae bacterium
GTTTCAGCAGGAAGTGATGGGCTTGCGCGTCGTTGATTGCGGCCAGAGTTGCGTTCAAATCGGCCTGCCCGGAGAGAATGATCCGGATCGTTTCAGGATACTGCTGCCTCACAATCGAAAGGAGTTTTGAGCCTGTCATTCCCGGCATTCGCTCATCTGAAACGACTGCGTCGATCGTGTTTAGCGCAAGTATGCCAAACGCTTCGTCGGCTGAATTCGCCGTGTGAACCTCGAACGGCTTTTTGTGAAAAGCCGTTTCGAGCGCTTCTGTAACTTCGCGTTGGTCGTCAACAAAGAGTATCGCGGGCGCGGTTCGACTCAACATCTCCAACGTTATCGGTCTATTACGAGAGACTCTTTAGCCGCAGCTCGCATCTAATAAAAATCACGAAATAGCTTGAAAACATTTTGCTCCTTTCTTACATTGGCGCCCGTTCTGGGTTGAGCCTGTTGAATTAACTATTTACGGTCAAAGGCGTGCGTTTTCGGACCTTGCTCTGGGCAAAGGCTGAACCATAACGCTATTTCAACGATGAATAGTGAACCGGTGCATTCGTATATAAGGTCCAGATCTGCGGGTTTGCCTGCCGCTCCCAGGCCGATTGTCTCCGCCGCAACGATTCTTCTTTTGTTGATGTCGCCGTTGAACGTGCTTCTTGTGGAAGGCGCGCAAAAGGGTAGTGCGGATTCGCTCAAGCGTCTCAGTCTGGAACAGCTCGGGAATATTGAGGTCACCAGCGTCTCCAAGGAACCGGAGGAAATCCGTCGGGTTGCGGCTGCAATTCATGTCATCACGCAGGAGGATATTCGGCGATCCGGCGCCACAACAATTCCCGAAATTCTGCGTCTGGCGCCAGGCGTCCACGTATCCCGGATAAACTCCAACCATTGGGCCGTCGGTGTTCGCGGTTTCGGCGATCAATTCTCCAAGGCTGTTCTTGTTCTGATCGACGGCCGGAGTGTTTACACCCCGCTTTTCGCAGGGGTCTTTTGGGACGTTCAGGACACGCTCATAAGTGATATCGACAGGATCGAAGTCATTCGGGGCCCGGGAGGCACGATCTGGGGAGCGAACGCCTTCAATGGAGTGGTCAACATCATCACGAAGGCTGCGAAGGACACTCATGGAACCACCATGTCCATCGGCGGCGGGAATGTCGATCAGGGACTTATCGGATTCCGGCATGGGATTGCGGGCAACGGCGCGTACGATTCGCGCGTCTACGGAAAGTTTTTAGCGCGTGCTCCTGAGTTCCACCCCGATAACAAGGACTTTGATCACAGGCGGGTCGGGCAGCTCGGTTTTAGAATCGACTGGAACGGCCAAACATTCGATCGATTCACGCTTCAGGGCGATGCCTACAAGGGAGCTGAAGGAGAGAGAGCCGGCATCGCGTCGTTTTCGCCCCCGTCTCAGGTTATCGTCGACGCGGACACGCAAGTGTCGGGGGGCAATTTCATGGCTCAGTGGCGAAGGGAACTGAGCGCCACTTCCGACATGCAGGTTGGGTTTTATTATGACCGTACGACCCGCAGCGGGATTGCGTACAAAGAAGCACGGGACACATTCGACGTTGACTTTGTGCACCACATCGGACGGCGCTGGCGCCAGGATTTTAGTTGGGGCCTTGGCGCAAGACTGAGCCCAAGCGAATTTACTCAACGCGTAGAAGCACTCGATTTCAATCCTCATGAAAATACGGCCGCTATTTACAGTGGTTTTGTCCAAGATGAAATAGAGATCGTTCAAAACCGGCTCGCTCTTACAATCGGAGCAAAACTGGAGCACAACAATTACACAGGTCTTGAGGTTCAACCTAGCGGCCGGCTTCTGTGGACTCCGGATTCGAGGCAAACCTATTGGGGGGCTGTGACGCGCGCCGTGCGGACGCCGTCGCGCCTGGATACCGAAGTGCGAAGCCTCTCGTTTTTTCAGGCGAATCCTCTGACTTATCTCGAAATTCACGGCAATCCGAACCTCAAGTCCGAAGAGCTGGTGGGCTACGAGATTGGCTTCAGACGCGCGCTGGGTTCGTCGATCTATGTGGATGCATCCGCATTTCACAACGACTACAGGAACATGACCAGCTATGCACCGGCGCGGGCCTCCATCCAAATCTTGCCTGTTCGGTATGTCCTTGGCACGATTCCGTATTCCAACGGAGTGAGAGGCTCAACGAATGGATTCGAAATCGGACCGAGCTGGCAGCCGTCCGAGTGGTGGCATTTAAAGACTTCTTACTCTGGGTTGCGCATGAATCTCGAGGACAAATCCGGGAATCTCGGCGCCGCTGTAGCTGCAAAGTACGAAGGTTCGAGCCCACGCCACATGGTGTCCGTCCAGTCTCGGTTGAATTTGCCAAAGGGATTTGAGACCGATCAGACCTATCGGTATGTCAGCGCGTTGCCAGGTCAGATTGTCAGTGCGTACAGCACAGCAGATTTGAGAGTGAGCCGCAATTTTGGAGAAAGCATTGAGTTTTCCATCGTGGGACAGAACTTACTTCACCCCCATCACGTGGAGTTCGGAACTCCAGCTTCCGCAGGGATCAAACGAAGCATCTATGCAACGATGACGTGGAAAAGGTGAATTAGGCGTCGATCCGGCTCGAACCCGGCTGTTTTCACCTCAAGGATCTCGTGAAAATGGGCGGCTGGCTGGCGGCTTGGAAGTTGTAGTGAGCCGTGCCGACCCGAAGGATTCGTGAATGCGTACGCGTGGAGAGTACTCGATTTCTAAAAGGCTGACCCTCATGAATATGTTGGTCAGCGGTGCAGCTTTGCTTTTGGCTTGCGCAGGCCTGTTTTTGTACGACCGCGTCACGTTTGAGGAGGCCATGGTCAGCAACCTGTCTATCCAATCGCAGATTGTTGGAGCCAATAGCGTTTCTGCACTTGTATTCAACGATTCGGCTGCGGCTGAGGGAACTTTGGCAGCTCTGCGGGCATCCCCCAGCATTTCCGCGGCTGCAATCTATACGCCGGACAGGAAACCCCTCGCGGGGTACTCGCGCGGATCGGTCGGCCGAATTCCGCCGCTGCCCGCAATTTCAGTGGACCAGGCGGAGACGCACTCTTTTTACGGAGACCGGATCACTCTGGCTCGCCGGATCGTCGCAGAAGGTGAACAGGTAGGGTTCGTATACATCGAATCGGACTTGAAGGAGCTGGACGACAGGTTCAAGCGCTATGCGGAAATCGTCGTTGCCACTCTGGGCGTTTCCTTGTTAGTAGCGTTGATGGTTTCATGGTTGGCGAAGCGAGCCATTTCTGAGCCGATCACTCAGCTTGCCGGAGTAGCAACGAGAGTATCTCGCGACAAAAATTACGCCTTGCGCGCAACTGCATCCACGCAGTCCCGTGAAGTATCGATGTTGATTGGCGCCTTCAACCAAATGCTGACGCAAATTCAGGAACGTGATGCAGCCTTGCAGAGCGCACGAGAGGAACTCGAATTTCGAGTGCAGGAGCGGACTTCGCAGTTGCTTGCAGCCAACAAGGAGCTGGAAGCCTTTTCTTATTCCATTTCACATGATTTGCGTGCGCCTTTGCGTCACATCGACGGATTTTCGATGATCCTCAATCAGAAATATGCCCATGCAATGGCGCCCGAGGCGCAGCAGTATCTAAGGCGGGTTCGCGACGGGGCCAAGCGGATGGGGCAGCTCGTCGATGATTTTTTGAATGTGGCGAGAATCGGAAGGCATGAACTGGTTGTGAAGCCGGTAGACCCGAATGAGCTGATTCGGGACGCCGTCTATGAGCTGCGTTCAGAATACGAAGGGAGATGGATGGAGTGGCGGATTGCAGACTTGCCGATGCTTGAGGCTGATCGTGGATTGATGAAAATTGTTTTTACCAATCTGATATCGAACGCCGTGAAATACACCGGCAGGAAAGAGCGCGCGGTCATTAACATTGCGCTGGTCGTTCAGAACGACGCCCCGGTGATTGTGATTCGGGACAACGGTGCGGGGTTTGAGCCGGAGTATTCCCACAAACTGTTTGGTGTGTTTCAGCGTCTTCATCGGGCGGAGGAATTTGAAGGCAATGGCGTTGGACTCGCAACAGTTCAACGAATCATCCACAAGCATGGGGGACAGATATGGGCAAGAGGCGAGGTGGACAAAGGCGCTGCATTTTTCTTCACCGTAGTGCTTGCGAAGGAAGCCGCTCGCACTCAAAGGACGCCCGATTGGGTTGAGGTGAAAGTATGAAGAGCGGAGAGGTTGAGATTCTTTACGTGGAAGATGACATGGCAGACATCGAGCTGACCATGATTGCGTTGCAGGAAAGCGGAGTTGCCAACAATATTCATATTGCCCGCGATGGGGTCGAGGCGCTGGATTTTCTCTTTTGTCGGGGGCCGCATAAGGATCGTGACTTTTCCGCGCCAAAAGTTGTTCTGTTGGATCTCAAACTCCCGAAGGTGGGAGGGCTTGAGGTGCTTCAGACCATCCGCAATGACGATCGAACAAAGACGCTTCCCGTTGTGGTGTTGACATCTTCCAGGGAGCAGAGGGATCTCATCGACAGTTACAAGCTCGGAGTCAACAGCTACATTCAGAAACCGGTGGACTTTGAGAAATTCAATCACACTATCCGTCAGCTTGGACTCTATTGGCTGGTGGTGAATCAATGTCCACCCGCGGGAAGTTCGGCATGAGCTGCTGAGCGTCGTTGGCGTCGGGATGGTGAAAAAGTTTCTACTGGTGTTTAGGGGTGTGTGGCTTTTTTAACCATGCGACGCACATCGCCGCTATACCTTCGATCGGACCGGTGCGCCGTGTAACATACCCAGTGCGACTGATCTTATTGCGAACAGGAGTCTTAATCATGAAGAAGGCTTCTCGTCTTATTCCTGGGATTCTCTTCGTACTGGCGATAGCAATACCGGGTTGCTCCGGAAACACGGTCCGGGACCAATCCGCGGAGAAAGCTTCTGAGGGTCCGGCAGTTCCTCTCTTTGATAATCTCGGCGAACATCATCACTCGGTCACGACTTCGAACGAATTGGCGCAGAAGTTTTTCGACCAGGGACTGCGGTTCGTGTACGGGTTCAATCACGATGAGGCGGAGCGCGCTTTTCGCGAAGCGGCCCGCCTGGATCCTGATTGTGCGATGGCGTGGTGGGGGGTTGCGGTTGCCTTGGGTCCGAATATCAACCTCCCACTCGACGACGAACGCAACAAGCGCGCTTTGGATGCGGTTGAAAAGGCGCAGGCGCTTTCCGGGAAAGCCAATGATGTTGAGCGGGCGTACATTTCCTCTATAGCAACCCGTTACTCTTCGGATTCCAAGGTCGAGCGGGCGCAGCTTGACCGCAAGTACAGTGAAGCAATGGCGGAACTTTCAAGGCGCCATCCTGAGGACAACGACGCCGCAGTCCTCTATGCGGAGTCGTTGATGGACCTTAAACCATGGCAGCTGTGGACGGCGGACGGCAGGCCGCAGGATGGGACACTCGAAATCATGCGTGTGCTGGAACAAGTTCTAGCGCGTGAGCCCAACCACCCGGGAGCGAACCACTACTACATTCACGCCGTTGAGGCGTCTCCTGATCCCGGCAGGGCGCTACCAAGCGCGATGCGTCTCAAGACTCTTGTCCCCGGCGCCGGCCATTTGGTCCATATGCCGGCGCACATCTTCGCGCGCACGGGCGCGTATGAGGCCGCCGTTGAAGCGAATGCAAACGCCGTTCAGGTCGATGCAGAATACATTGCGAGAACAAATGCCGAAGGTATTTATCCGATGATGTATTACACCCACAATTTCATGTTTCTGTCCTGGGCGGCCGGCATGATTGGCGAGTCCGGAAAGGCCCTGGAATCTGCCGCGAAAGCCGTCAATATTGCGGGCCCTATGGTGCAGCATGAGCCGATGGCGGAGTACGTCTTGCCCTGGTCCCTCTTTGCAATGTTGAGGAGCGGAAAGTGGGAAGACGTTCTCAATCAGGCTCGTCCGGCGGACTCCACCCCGTCCGCTCTGGCTCTCTGGCACTATGCGCGTTCGATCGCTCACATCGCTAAACGCGAACTGAACGAGGCTCGCAGGGATCGAGCGGAATTTATGATCGCGAAGTCGAAAACGCCGGCGGATTTCATGCTGAATATCAACCGCGCTCAAGACGTGTTAAGCGTTGCCGAGTCGGTTCTCGACGCGCGACTCGCGGCCGCTTCCGGCGACCGTACCTCGGCCGTTGCGTTATGGAACAAGGCAGTGGCCGCCCAGGATCGTCTTAACTACGACGAACCTCCCGCCTGGTACTATCCCATCCGGGAATCGCTCGGAGGCGAATACCTTCGCCAGGGACGCTTTGCGGATGCCGAACAGGTGTTTCTGCGGGATCTCGAGCTCAATCCCAACAACGCGCGAGCACTCTTTGGGCTTCGTGAGGCCCTGAAGGGACAATCCAAGAATCTGGACGATGTCACTCGCCGCCTTGACTCCAACTGGAAGAGCAAGGAGATTCAGTTGAGCGTCGACTCCCTGTGAGCGGTCCCAGAGGACCCGCTTAACGTCGAACCAAAATTTGAAAAGGCGCCGAAGCCCATTTCGGCGGCTGGCCGCCTTCCACGCGGCATTCGCTTATGTGCATACGCTTGACCGCGGATCGCCGCTTGTGATGAACTTCAGAACATGCCCTACGGAGTCCACATCTTTCTTTTCCTGGCGTTTTTGTTCGCAACCGCTCCGGCGTGGGCTCAAGACAGGCTATATCCGGTACGAGGGAGTTCCGGGCTATTAACGGCAAATCGCTCTGCGTTCGTTGTAGAGAAGGCTTTCCAACACAAGCTCACACTCGGCTTCCCGGACGATGATAACGCGTGGTACCTCCCCGACACGAAGGCCGCGATTACGGTGTTATGGCTGAGAATTCAGAATGTGTCGCAGCGCCCAATGGAAGTGAACATCTCGAAATTCAGCACAACCGATGATGAGGGCCGCACTTACTCGGTCATCCAGCCGGATATCGCAACGAATCGCATCATCGAAGAGGCATCAGGCGGCTCGATCGGGACAAAGGCATTGCGCGGCCTATCGATGGGCCGTGTCGCAAACAAGCCGTCGGAAGAACAGATGAAGGACGATCTCGTGCTCCACAGCCTGCATTCCATGCAAATCCAGCCCGGCGCCGTTCGTGAAGGTCTGATCTATTTTGAAGGACCCCAGCAAAAGAAGTTCACCTTGAACGTTCGTCTTGGCGACCTCTGGCCCAACACTTTTGTCTTCACCACCGAAAAACAGAAATAACGTCTCTCTTCGCGTGAAGGGGCAGGCTGCCACTTCTGGCTCAGGACACCGTGTGCAAGTTCCGCAACGTTAAATCCTGTGATCTGCATCGATAGTCTTGCTCCCACATTCAAAACCGGTATCCGACGCTGACCATTGCGCGTACCAGCGGTTCCAGGCCAACGCGAAATTCAGGAGCAATGAAGAGCTTCTCGGTAATCGCGATTTTCGCGCCACCACCCACACCGGCGCTGAGGGAGTTCGTCCATGTTCGACCGAACGTTGTGTAAACGACTCCAAACCCACCCATAAAAAAAGTCGAGACTCTTTTCGAACGATTAAAGTCATAACTTAGCAACTTAGCGCAGTCATTAGCGACACGTCCCGATCCTGGGCAGGACCCATGTGGTACAGCACCTCAAGTCCGCTTCGAAGACCAGCAACCAAGCGGACGTCAGATGCTACTCCGATCACAGAGTGATTGATGACATCGTCACCAAAGCCAGCCCATCCAGTAACGCCGCGGACTTGAAATCGATCCTGGGGTTCTGATCCCTGAGAATGACCGACTCCGCCCAGAAGCAAAAGACAAATGGCAGCCGTGACTATTCGTGCAGAAATGGAATTTGCGCGCCCGGTGTTCATGGTAGCCTCCTGTTTAGTAATGCGCGAAATCCCATCGAAAACTGCAATACTACTAATTCAACGTGATGTATCGCTCAAACCGAGCGACTTCCTTGTCGTTGACATATTTACCAATCTCCCGCCGGAACTGTTCTATTGATCTGTACGGCCTGTATTCCTTGAACTCGTTCAGCATCCGATTCCCCAGACCGGGAATTGTCAGAATGTCGGCATCTGTAGCTGTGTTCAGATTGATCGGCACAAAGACGTATTGCTCCAGACGGGCCAGTTCTTGTTCGTTCACGTATTTCCCAATTTCTCGCCGGAATTGAGCAATCGCGCGGTATGGGCGGTACTCCGTAAACTCATGAAGCATGCGATTGCCGAGGCCCGGTATGAGGAGTATTTCTTCATCGGCAGCCGTGTTCAGGTTGATGTGAACGAACATCTTTCCGTACAGTTCGGATAGTTGTTGCTTATTGAGTGATGAACTGAGAAATGAATTCAGCTGTGTCATTGCCAGAAACGGCCGTCGTTCCATGATCCCCTTAACGACCGTTGCATTCAGATGCGGAAGAGCAAGCAATTGCTGCTCGCTTGCAATGTTTGGATCAATCAAACCCTGAGACCGCCCGACCTGGGCTTCGACTGGAGGTGCTAACAAGGCTCCGCACCACAGCGCTGCAACGCTGATGAACAGAAATGTCTTCAAAGCTTTCATACCCGACTCCCGTTGTTGTTTTAGAGAAGTTTCGTCCGATCTACTCGCAGATAGGCCATATGTATAGGTCAGCCCCAGCAAACCCAAAAGCGTCATTGTTCCCGGAGCAAGAGCAGGAGTTGCGCCCTTCATCGCTTCCCAAAATAGCTGAAATCCGGCAAGGGACGGATACATCTCCAGTTCAAACTCGACATTGCCGCGATAGTGCAGCCATATGCCAACAAATCCGCTGACAGTCACTAGCGTCATTGTTAGTTGCACCGCCAGAAGGCTTGCTCTCCGGCTTGCCGACGCATGCCACCCGAGCGCGATGAAGCTTAAAACGATAAGTATCAATGGAAGGAGTTGCCAAACATCCTCAGTGTGTTCCAGCAGGAGCAGTTCTATCCCGGTTCCAACACTGCCAAGAAGGAGTATCGATAAGATGATACGCCGCAATGTTCTCATTCCGGTCCGATAGTCATAGTCCCGCTGAGGAGTTACTTTCATTCATGTCGCCCAGGGTTGAGATTAAGACCGGGCCAGACCTCGGGGCGTGACTCGGAAAGCCTGCAGTGCGTTCCGAGCAGCAAGTACAGCCTGAAGGTCCCGTATGTACCGGGAAGCCTTTTCCTTAAAGGCGCTGGGAAAAATGTTTGAAAATGGGGCGAGCATGCGCCTTTCAATTCTCAGGAAAATACTTTTTGTACATCCTGTCCAGCGTGGCGCGAATTAAATTA
>CAZIPZ010000167.1:0-9200 GCA_964541075.1 uncultured Solibacteraceae bacterium
ATACGAATGCGCTGAATCGCTTCAAGTATGTTAGGAAGCGAATTGGCATAGCTGAACCGCAGATAGCCCTCCCCGTGAGCTCCAAAAGCCGCGCCGCTAAGGCATGACACTCCGGCCTCGTCGAGCAGCAGGTCCGCCAAAGCCTTCGACGACATGCCTGTTCCGGCAATGTTCGGAAAGGCATAAAAGGCGCCGGACGGCGTCATACAACGAAAGCCCCGGATTCCGTTCAATCCTGTCACGATCGCATCCCGCCGGCGGCGAAACTCATCGACCATCTGCGTTACGCATTGCTGCTGACCCTTTAGGGCTGCTATACCGGCTCGTTGGGTGAAGCTCGCCGTGCATGAATTGGAATTCACCATCAATTTGGTCACGGCGTTGGCGAGCCATTCCGGCATCACGCCATAGCCCAACCGCCAGCCGGTCATCGAGTAAGCCTTTGAAAATCCGTCCAGAATGATGGTCTTCTCCTTCATTCCATCAAAGGCGGCAATCGAAAAAGGTTCATCTTCGTACCAGATCTTGGAATAGATCTCGTCACTGAGAACCATGACGTCGTAATTTTGCAGAATGTCGGCAATGCGTAAAAGATCGTGTCTCGAGATAACGCCGCCGGTGGGATTGGCCGGTGAAACGAGTATGAGCATCTTTGTTTTGCTGGATAGGCGATCGAGCAGCGCATCGGGATCGAAAGAAAACCCGCGACTCTCAACGAGAGGGAGCGCTACTGGCGTGGCGCCGGCAAAACGAATCACCGATTCGTAAATCGGAAATCCGGGGTTGGGATAGATGACTTCATCGCCAGCCTCCAGCAATGCCAGCATGCTGAAAAAAAGAATTGGTTTCGCGCCGGGCGTCACACAAATGTTTTCGGGACTCACATTGACGGCCCGTGTCTGCGATACATGTTCAGCAATCGCCTCACGAAGCTCCGGCAATCCTGCACTGGGTCCATACTTAGTCCAGCCCTCGTCTAATGCACGTTTGCCCGCTTCCACAATGTGCAGCGGCGTTGGGAAGTCCGGTTCACCAATCTCGAGGTGAATCACGCTTTTGCCTTGTTTCTCCAGCGCACGCGCCCTGGCGAGCACCTCAAAGGCGGATTCCGTTCCGATCCGGGACACCCTTTCAACGAGCCGCATACAACCATTTTGCGTGCATTCGTTGATTCATCAAATCCAAAAGGCAATGCGAGATCAATTAGTGAGCGATCGCCGAAATTGTGTAGAATCGGCGAGCCGCACCGCACTTTGACCAATGACAAGGAGAAGCCACCATGCCCCACAGATTCGTCCGGAACAGTCTATTGCTTGTTTTGTTTGCTCTGGCTGCCATGCCTTTGCTCGCGCAAATGCCAAACCCTTACGGCGCACCGATTTCCGTCGATACCGCCAAGAAAGCCGCTGCTCTAGCCGTCGCCGAAGCCAAGAAGAACAATTGGACAATGGCAGTTTCAATCGTGGATACAGCCGGCTATTTGGTTTATTTCGAAAAAATCGATGGAACGCAGGCCGGCAGCGTTAACGTAGCCATTGACAAGGCGCGCTCAGCTGCCTTGTTCAAACGACCCACCAAAGCATTTCAGGACAACATTGCCGCAGGCGGAGAGGGTCTGCGCATTCTCCGGCTCGAAGGTGCAGTTCCGGTTGAGGGCGGCATTCCACTTCTGCTGGAAGGAAAGATTGTTGGCGCGATCGGAGTTTCGGGAGGAACGAGCGCGCAGGATGGACAGGTTGCACAGGCGGCGGCAAGTACTATGAAGTAGTCAGTGCGACATGGCGTAGATCATGAAATTGATTCCCATGCGATAGGCTTGGCCCGAATAAATCTCTGGATAGCACGCAAGATCCATATATTCCCAGGCGTCTCCCAGATCTGAGTTGTAGGTGACGACGACCATCAGACGCCCCGTGTCGTCTGCTATTCCGTAAATCGCCGGCGTGGTGTCGTCGGGCTGTTCCCAGGTGACCCCGCCGTAACAACCATTCCCTCTGTTGGGGATCTGCATCACCTGGTCGATGTCGAAAAACGTGTGAAACACCTCATGCGTTAAAGGGAGACGCTGCAGGGGCCGCTCGGGAAAGATCTTCCTCAACTGGTTTTCGAAGTTGGATTTCTGCCGCAGGCCCCAGAAGTCATCAACGTGTAAAAATCCGCCGCGCAACAGATATTCCCGAAGACGAGCGGCCTCTTTATCGTTGACGAACATTCCGCCGACCTCCACCGCATAAACATATGGGTACCTGAAAAGGTCGTCATCCATGATGCCGATGACGTTCGGATTGGGATGGACCCGAATGCCTGTCAATCGATGAACGCCGCCCATGAACTTGCAGTCCGCTCCCGGATAGTCCGTTCCCCATCCCCAGCCCTGCGCAGGAAAAAAGGCGCCTCCACCGAACTCAGGGCACGCGAAGGGCTCGGGCTTCGCCATCGTTCCCATCCAACGACGGCCGTTGTCTGAATACAAGAGGCGGGTGAAGTAAAACTCAGGAGGGTTCGTCAAGAGGTCCCCGACAGCAATTGCGGTCGGACTAAGGTGCAGCCCGACCACCAGCACAACGAGCAGAATGAGCGCGACCTTCTCCATGGATGCTCTCCGGAAAAGGTCATTCTATCATCAGGCGTTTTACAAACCTTGAAATGGCCTTCTTTACTCGGGACACTAGGCTGCGATAGCACCTTCAGGCGCAGCTTGATCTGCCGGCTGAGTCACCTGATCCGTTTTTCTCATCCGGACGATGCCCACAGCAACACACAGCCACACGGCGACGAGAATGATGTTTGCAATGGCAAAGTCCCGAACACCAAACGAGAGTTGAGCGCCCACGAACACCAGTACTGCGGAAAGCGCGTCGCCCGCGCGCCAGAAGAAATTGTCGATGGCAGTCTTCGCCTTGTACTTTGCATCCCGGCTCGTTCGTAGAAATAGTGCGTGCCGTGCGGTGTTCTGAATCGAGTAATCCGTACTGTTCTCCATGATCTTCGTCACTCGGATCAGGCTCAACATCGGTACGAACGCAAGCAGACCATAACTCCCCAACGCGATGATCGGAAGAAACAGCAAGGCCGCACTGATCCCGATGTGTTTCATGATCCGTGAGACGACGAATAACTGCAGACCTGCGCCAAGAATGTTCACCCAGAAGTAAAAGTCAGCGTAAAACTTCCCGATATACTCCTCCTGCGTCATTCCGGCGGCAGACGGATTTGCCACGGCAGCTTCAGCTTCGAGTTTGACGGCCTTTCCGAGAATGAATTCCCCAGTTGTGTTGACAAGGTTTGATAGGAGCACCAGGATGGCGATCAAGAAAAGATACCGATAGCGGAATATGAGCTGAAAGCCGCCTTTCCCGTCGATCGGAGCATCGATACCGCGATTCTTCCGGAGAGGCGGCCTGCGTTTCTCGCGTCGATGAATCCAGGAGGTCAACACCATGCATAAGCTCAGCATCGATGCCGCGACCAACATCATGGTGTAAGGGCCAACCGGTTTAAAAAGACTGCCGGCAATCTGCGCCCCAAAGATTGCCCCTAGCGAGCTTCCAATACCAGTGATGGCAAAAAGGCGCCGCCCTTGTTCCTGAGTGTAAATATCATTCGCGAACGCCCACACCTGAGCCACCAACATCACATTGAACAGTCCCACCCACAAAAAGAATGGAATCCCAATCGAGAAGTTCATTTTAGCCAGGAAGTAAAAAAGCACCAGATTGGATATGAAGAAAGCGATAAGTCCGTTGACGAGGCGAACACGATTCAACCGATTTGCCACTGCGCCATAGAGCGGGACAATCATCAGAAACAACAACGCTTGGGCTGCTCCGGCATAACTCTTTATCTCCGCTCCCTGACTACTCAATATGAGCGCTTCTCGAACAGGCTTGATGATGTAGTAGGCCGTAAGAAGGATGAAGATGTTCGTCATCAAGAGCAATCCCGTCGTTCCCTCGCCTCGACGAACATCGGCAAAAATGTTCAACACCTTCTCAACGGCGCTTCGTGGGCCAGCATCCTGGTCGTACATGACTGCTTCGTCTCTTCTGAGCACCCGTACTGAATTGCACATGTCGGACCAATTCGGACACTAACTTGTTTTTCATTCTGAACTCCCGCGGATCTCACTGAATTCATGCCTCCCTTCGCTCGTCCACGGCACGGAATACGGGTTGCACCTTTGTTCACTGAAGCATGAGAAGTACATTCAAATCGGCGCTCGCCGTTTTTGCTGTATGGGCGGCAGCGTGCACAAGCGCTCCTGAACCAACAATTCAAGAAGTTGCGAGCCTTACAGCTCGCATAAAGAGTGATGGCCGGCCGTCGTTTGTAGGTCTCCAGAAGGAGAGTTCGCAGCGCTGGCAGGTCCTGGCCCACCTCTACCAAAGCAGGGATTTCCGCCCCGTCTGGATCGCTCGTGGACGCCCCCTTCCGAAAATTGAAGAGTTGAGGCAACTACTCAGTCAGGCTTCACAACACGGATTGCGTCCCGAGAACTATGATATGGGCGAATCTGTCAACACAACAGATCACGAGCTAGAGTTGACCTGGGCTCTTATTCAGTTTTCGTTCGATATCGCAGGCCGCGGCCGGCCGGTAGAAAGGTTGTTGGCGGAGGCAATCGAGAACGACAAGCTCTCTTCTATTATCGATGATCTTGTTCCAGGCAATCCGGAGTATGCCCGGCTTCAGCAGGCCCTCCCTAAATACCTTCAGCTTGCCGACGATGAAGATGAAGGTTGGCAGAATCTCCCTCTCGAAGTGAAGCTTCAAAAAACCGGTGATCTCAATGCAGCAACTGATGCCTCCGATCTGACGAACGCCATAAAACAATTCGAAACCCGTCACGGATTCCGCGTAGATGGGAGAATGGACAATGAAATCCGTGAAGAAATCAACATTTCACCCAGTCAGAGAGTTCGCCAAATCGCCATCAACCTCGAGCGATTGAGAAAACTTCCATCTGACCTTGGAAGACGCTACATCTGGGTGAACATTCCGGAATTCAAGCTTACCCTCGTTGAGGAAGGGCAAACAGTGCTGTCCATGAAAGTGGTTGTCGGCAGGCCGGAGACGCCCACACCCACCTTGGACAGCCGCATGACACACATCGTTTTCAGTCCTTACTGGAACATTCCTGAAAGCATCTTGACCAACGAAACTCTTCCCAAAATAGTCGAAGACGAAAACTACCTTGAACAACAAGACATCGAGATCGTTCGAGTTTCGGGCAGCCGCCGGGAAACTGTTGATCCAGCGGAAATCAATTGGTCGGAAATCACCTCGAAGAGCGATTATCAATTTCGACAGAGGCCAGGCGCCAAAAACGCGTTGGGACTGGTGAAGTTCATTTTTCCAAACCCGTACAGCGTCTATCTTCACGACACGCCTGCCGATGGTCTTTTCCGCTCACCCCAACGAGGTCTCAGTCATGGCTGCGTCCGAGTCGAGGATCCGATGAAACTGGCGGAATATCTCTTACGCGATGACCTGAACTGGACCTCAGAAAGGATTCGCTCTGCGATGCACAGCGGCCGGGAAACCACGGTGTTGCTGAAGGCGCCCGAGGACGTCCATCTTGCCTATTTGACCGCTTGGGCGACCCCGGAAGGATTTGTTCATTTCCGCAGGGACATCTACGGCTTGGACGATCTCGATTCGAATTAAACCCGCGAAACTAAAGTCAATCCATTCAGTCATTTGTCGCGCACCTATCTCATGTTACGGCGCGGCGGCAGTCTATCCATTCAGAGGCTTTTCTACAATCGGACCTCTGGAGACTAAGTTATGCAGTCAAGAGCAAAGAATATCGTTATTTCCGCAATCGCCATTTCAATGCTGGTTCTGCCTCTCCTGGCGGACCGAACCACTTTGAAACAGGGCTGGAATCTTTTTACTGTCCAGCAAGACATTGAATTGGGGCGTAGATTGGCACAGCAAGCTGAAAGCAGCATGCAAGTGTCGACGGACAGTTACGCCAATGGCTATATCGACGCGTTGGGTAGGAAACTGACCGCCCATGCTCCGGGATACAGGTATCCGTATCAATTCAAGATCCTGAATGACAGAAACATTGAGGCGTTTGCCTTTCCCGGCGGCTTTGTGTACGTGAGCAGCGGCCTGATTGACGCTGCTCAAACCGAGCCGCAGCTCGCGGGGTTGCTGGCTCACGAACTGGCTCACGTAGTGCTACGGCATGGCACACAGCAGGTATCAAGGGCCTACGCGAACAACATCCCAAGTGCGGCTCCGGGCCGCGTACCCGTTACAACGGCGATGAACCGGTTGAACATTCGCTTCGACTCCGATTCCATTGTTCTGAAACATTCGGTTGAATCCGAACGTCAAGCGGATCTGATAGCAACACAGATTCTTCGCGACGCGGCGTTCGACCCGCAGAACATGGTCGCCTTCTTTCAAACAGTTGACAGTGAATCTGCAGGTCTGGCAGCCGATTTCGACAGCAGCCATCCCACGGTCCCCAATCGTGCCGCCAGAGTCCGGCGTGAAGTGACGAATATGGGAGGCTTACTCAAAACCTTGAGAGGCGACTCTCCGGATCTTCACACAACACAGGCGCGTCTGCGGGATGAAATGGCGCGGTCGGATTCAACTTACGATGATGACTACTATGGAGAAGCGCCGGATCCACCGTCTTCGAGAATGGTGCGCTTCACCGGACATGATCTTGAATTCCGTCACCCTGAAAACTGGACTGTCAACGAAGAAGGAGAAACCATTTCGATTGCGCCGTACGGTGGAATTGTGTCCGGATCGCTGGCATACGGAATGAGAATCTCAACATTTGATCCTCAGGACGGGTATTTCGGACAAAACACACTGACAACGCCGGGACAAGGGATCGGCGGAACAACACTCTCAAGGGCGACGAATCAGTTGCTCGATGAACTTCGGCATTCGAATCCCAACATGACCGTCATCCGCACGCTCCAGGGACGAAGGGTGGACGGACTTACCGGCATGACCGTTGAATTGAACAATGATTCACCTGTGGGAGGTCGCGAAACGGATTGGCTGGTAACGGTGCTACGCCCCAATGGACTGCTCTACTATTTTGTCGGAGCGGCGCCGCAACAGGACTACAACCGCTATTTGCCAACCTTTGAGCAAATGGTTGCCAGCGTTCGCTTCATTAACTAGAGGGCGAACAGGGAGACCCAATTTCTGAACTGCAGAAATCGGGTCCCCTTTCCCGATTTCCCTGTTCGTCAGAAGCGTGTTTGCAAGACTACTGTGCTGTCAGCGAGAACTTGAATCTTTGTAATGTCACGAAGCGTTTTTCCCGCCGGCAAAAGCTCCGAAATATTCCTTTTCACTTCAGCCGAACCTTCCCGGTTTGTCATGAGGGTTCCGAGATCGACATTTCCCGACGAACCAAGTTCCGCTCGAATCCGATACTCAAAAGACGGGCGCGCGTGTTCGATTTCTACTTCCAGCTCTTGCACAAGGCGTCCATCATCATTCCTTTCGATTTCAAAGCTCACGCGACCATGTGCGGAACTTCCAGCAACTGGAACTAGGGGAACTTTTCTTTCGAAGTTCAGGTTAGTGTGCGTTTCATTGGCCGCATCGTCATCGTCACGGCTCAATCGAACGCGTATCCGCTGCGCTGAAACATCGAGTCTTTCGTTCAGCGTGCCGCGGACTTCGGCAAACCGACCGACTGCAGGAACGCCAACCACGACGGTAGATGTTGTAATCAACACTATCGCGGTGCTTCCTCCCTCCGTATCGATCGACAGCCGATCCGGAGCAGCGGCGTTGATCCGACCGGCAAACTCAACACGGACGGCGGCTTCATCACGGTTGCCCACCTTAACTCGCCGCGCCACAAGCTGCCCATCGCGTTGAATTCCACGCACGTCAGCAAACAGGCCGACTACCAGGTTGGATGCATTGAAACCTCCGTCGGGACCGCGCCTTTCGATATGCGTATCGGCGTTCACCACGATGCTCACGCCCAGCAGGGTGATCGTGGTTCCGGCCGTTGAAACTTGAACGGCCGTGATTGGACCACGCATGCGGAACTCTCCCATTCCAGTGTCAAGAACGACAACCTCCTTCGCTACGATCGAGGATCTCGAAAAGAATCCGGACACCTTAACGAAGTCGCCTACGTCAATTCCATCGAAACCGACGTCGTCTCCGTCAGTCTCAATTTCCGTATCGCTTGTAATTCCAACCGGAATGTCAAAGCCCATAATCCGCACGGTCAGCGTTCCCTCGGCGCCTGATGTCAGATCCAGTCGCATGACTGTCCCTACAAACTGAACATCGTTGCCTTTGCCAAGGGTTGCGGAATAGGAGCCCAGAAGCAGAATGAGCGAAACTACCAGACTGAATTGTTTGATCCGATCCACGTTGCGACACCTCCAATGCCTTCAGGGACAGCAGGGGCATGTGCATGGTGAATACCATCCGGCGGCTGAGACGTTGTTCATTGATGCGCAAAAGGATATGTGGCGTTCGGCGGTGCGAAAGTCAGGTAGCCGTTTCTGCCGACCTCCATAGTATGGAAATCTTCCATGAAGTTGGTAGGATCAAACTGCGTGCAGCGGGAAAAGAGCGGGATCGAAAAAAGGGGTGGCCGTTTTGCACCACCCCGCGTTGGATATTGGCGCGGTTCCCAGGCGGGAACCGCGATTTGGAACTATCAGTGAGCCAGCGGATCGGGCCGAAGCTGGAAGTGAACCATCTTGCTCTTGGTTCCCTTTCCGCCTTCGATGTGCCATACGAAGTTCGTTCCGTAGTTGGCCCAGAGCCCACGTCCCTTCCATCCGGTGTTGGGATTGTCGATGCGTCCGTCCATCCCGCGCTGGAAGAATCCCAGCGGATACGGAACTCGCAACGTGACCCAAGTTTTTGTTTCGGGTTGCAACAGCAGCAGCGAATCCGAGTTGGATCCGTTCATCAGGGGCGCATTGGCGCCGAGCCCCAGCGTGTTGAACTGATCCACCCAGTTCGTGTAGTGGAAGTCTGCAGGAACGTCTGTCCCTTTCAATTTTGGACCATCGGTCTGATAGAGCGTCCAACCTTCCGCGCAGTGCTTTCCTGTAACAACATCTGGGCCTCGCAACACTTTGCACTTGCGTCGGTCGAAACTGGCCATATGACTGCTGCCGGACAGCGCCGTCCAGACCAAGCCATTGCGATCGACATCCAGACCACGAGGACCGTAG
>CAZIPZ010000168.1:0-8643 GCA_964541075.1 uncultured Solibacteraceae bacterium
GGGGATGTTGTAACCCTTGGCAGTCGCTGTCACAAGGTCGTAAAAAACGTCATTGTACGGTCTGTCCGCCTTCAGCCATTCCTTTGTCCACTGATGATACGACTGGTCCTGTGTCCGAAATAGGTCCCCCCAGAACCAGGCCCACTGATCAGCAAATGCGTCTGTGCCAATCAGTGAATCGACGAGGGCTTCTCTTTTTTGCGGATCGCTGTTCGCCAGAAACTCCCTTACAACTTGCGGAGAAGGCAGCAAGCCCGTAGCGTCGATGTAAGCGCGCCTGATGAATTCTTCGTCACTAGCTAACGGAGCGTGTGGAATGTGGTCCTTCTCGATCCGCCCAAAAATGTGATCGTCAATGAAGTTCTTACGAGCGATCTTCCCGGTCGTAGCCGCTTGTGGGAGGGCATCAGCAACGGCGGCAGTGAATCTTCCGGCTTGGACTCCTTTGTCCTGCTGCGCGCTGAACAGACCGTCGTGAGCTTTCTCAAAGCGATCGTCCATGACAACGGGCTTATCTTTTTGTGCCGCCACAACGAGGCTTAACCCCAACATGCTGACTGCCATAACGGCAAGTTTCCACTGTCGCATCGTTCTCCTCCGCTCCGACTGAAATCGACTGAAATGTTAGTGCCAGTCTCGTTCGGACTTGAAAGGTTGGCAACAAGTCAATTGTCAAACTTTGTAACAGTCCGACAACATCTCGTGGGGAAGCCGAAACCCTTTGTGGGTCACCACTCGCTGTGTTAAAAGATGCATCATTTATCCCTGCAAAAGTATCGGAGGGCAATGTTGCACGGGCCTGATCCTGCAATTCACAGAAAATCCACTTTCGCTCTATTGATACTGATTATTGGAGCGCTTTCAGAAGGTTGTCACGAGGAGCAACAATTTAACGCTGAAAAGCGTGTCCGCATCGCAGCACTTTCCAGTGGTCCAGTAAGAAGCGGGCTGCTGCGAATTTATGAAAGGGGCCTTCAAGACGTCAACTTTAGTCTAGTTGAGAGCTCGGGAGGTCTCACGAACATCGAACTGGTTCAATCCGGTCAAGCCGATGTCAGCGTTGCGCAATCGAATATCGTGTACTCCGCATTTACCAAGGGCACAGAAGAAAATCGTTATCCCCATTCAAGGCTAAGAAGTATGGCCTTGCTGCAGATGTCTGCGCTGCACCTCATGCTGGATTCGGACGTCCCCTTTATTTCTCTGTCCGATCTGCGAGGAAAACGGATCGGAGTAGGCACCTTTGGCAGCAGCACTGAGATCACTGTTCGCACAGTTCTTCCTGAGCTTGGAATCGAACTGTCGGAACTGGATCTGCAGCGAGTTCCTTTTTCAGAAATACCGCAACACATTCTCGACGGCACGCTAGACGGAGAATTCGTATTTGACAGTTATCCGACCGAATTTGCGATGGCAGCACTGAGGCACCCTCGTGTGCGGCTTGTTCCCATTCAAGGCCCATCAGTCACGGCACTCCGGTACAGATATCCATTCTTTCGACCTGTCGTTATTCCCGCAGGAACGTACGGTCAAGACTTTGATGTCGAAACCGTCGGTGTGCGCTCCGTGATGTTCTGTCGAGAAGGTCTCGAAGACGACATTGTCTATCGCATGTTGAAAGTATTCTTCGAGTCCGTTCGCGAGTTAGCGAAAACCCAGTCCTCTTACCGCACGATCGCGCTCAAGGAAGCTCCTTCGACGCCAATTCCTTTGCATCCTGGCGCTGCACGCTATTACCGTGAGCAAGAGCTACTCAAGTAATTCATGTCATTGAACTTTCTGCGACGCTTATCGGGTAGGTTTCCCGGCAAAAGAAGCCCAGCCCTAAGGAGTGAAGATTCAAGGCTGGCTTCGCATTCTTATCTGACAGTCGCGGCCCTTATAGGCACAGTCTTATTCCTGGCGGCCGCGCTTGCTGGCGTCCTTGGCTCAAGGGCCACAATTGAATGGCAGAAAAACGCTGCGGCTGTAGTGGACCGCCGCGCCGACGAGGTTGTCGCATTGCTTCTAACCGCGCTCACAAGAGACATGCGCGGCGTCCAAGAAGCTGTGCTGGTGCCGATGTCACTGCAAGATGTCGTTCTCAATCCTGCGCATGATATCTCGGAGATCGTCGCGCAGGCCTTCGCACGACATCCTTATCCGGAGTCGTTTTTTGTTTGGACCACCGACCCGGCCGGCAGCGAATCTGCCGCTCTGTTTAACCGCGCAGACCGAAGGCCGCCTTGGGAGACAATGAGCACCACGCAAACCACCTTTCCCGTCACTGTCGCGCACAACTCCGTCACGGCATACCGTCTCAGCAAGCTCGCCCGAAACCACGTTTCTCGACAGGACGAGTTCGCAATATTTGGCTTTGATATGGATGAAGTACCATACCAAGTAGTGGCAAAGTTGTTTTTTCTCAAAGAAGGGGCGAACCGGCGAGCAACCGCAGTTGTAGGGTTCACTGTGAACCTTTCTTGGACGAGGAATCAGTACTTCGCCGAACTTATGGAACAGGTGGAACACATCGGAGGAGCGTCAGGCGCTACAGCCCTTTCCTTATCTGTTCTAGACGAAGCCAACACGATTGTTGCTCAGACAAGACCGGCGAGCGGCGATGGACCAGTGCGAGAGCGGCAGTTTGAACTGGCGTTTTTTGATCCGGCCACACTCTCGATCGGAGGGCCTGAAGAAGCAACAACGCCACGCTGGACGGCGCGGGTGAGCACCGCCGACGATCGGCTGCTTGGGGCCGCCAATGCCGGTGCACGCAGGACCCTAATCATGATCGTCGCTGCGAGCGCCATATCATGTGTCGGGCTTTTGTTGGCAATGCGTCTACTAAGAGCCAATTTCGAACTGATGGCCATAAAGGACGATCTCATAACCATGATGAGCCATGAGCTGAAGACTCCCTTGGCCAGCATGACATTAGCTGGAGAAGCACTAATTAAAGGACGCGCAAGCCAGACACAAATTGCCGATTACGGGAGCCTTATAGCTAAGGAGACCGCACGCCTGAACCGCCTTGTTGAAAATTTTTTAACCTTCTCACGAGTGGCAAGCAATAAACAGAATTACAAAATGACTATCGTCGATGTGCGCGAACTTGTGGACGAGGCGGTTGAAAGGCTTCAGCCACAGCTTCAAAAAGGCAACTTCGATGTTGTGTTCAACATGACTGAACCGGTGCCTCCAATATATTGCGACCAAGCAGCGATTGTGCATGCCTTCGAAAATGTGATTGAGAATGCGATCAAATATTCAGGAGAGTCGAAAAGGCTAGAGGTAAGTACATGTAACAAAGATGGCAAGGCCATCCTTAAGGTTCGCGATTACGGAATAGGAATTCCGTCCGACGATCTACCTTATGTGTTTAACCAGTTCTTCAGAGCAAGGAACGCGCGTTTCCATGGAAGTGGCTTGGGGCTGCGAATCGCCCGCAAGATCATTGAGGACCACAGCGGCCAGATTACGGTTGAAAGCATCGAAAATGAAGGCACCGTGGTGACTCTCTGCTTCCCGCCAGCGGCAGGAACAAGTCGATGAAAAGACGAGTCCTTATTGTCGAAGATGATCCGTCAATCGCTCGGATGGTTAAAGACAATCTCGTTCATGATGGGTACGAGGCGCGGTCGATCTCCGACGGAAAAAATGCAATACGCGAGATCCGCGCTTTTGTTCCCGACATTATCCTTTTAGACCTTGTATTGCCGGGCGCGGATGGTTTTGAAATATGTCGCGCCGTCAATCAGAATTCAACTCGCATACCCATTATTGTTATCAGCGCGCGAGGCAAGACAGGCGACAAAATTCGCGCCCTTGAACTTGGAGCGGATGATTACCTTACCAAGCCTTTTCGATTCGACGAACTTCTGGCGCGTATGCACGCGGTCCTGCGCCGAACTGATCCGGAAACGGAGGGCCTCTGCCTAGGTGATATACAAATCGATTTTCATAAAATGCGAGCCACGAAAGGAAAGGCTCCCTTTACACTGACGGACCGCGAATTTGAGGTCTTGCGATTACTCTTTAATAATCGGAACAGGGTCGTCACCCGTGACGAACTACTACGATGCGCATGGGGGTACAGCGAGATACCACTGACTCGAACCGTCGATCAATTCATTTCCAGGCTCCGCTCAAAAATCGAACCGGATCCCCACCATCCACGTTATCTTCACACGGTCTATGGAGACGGGTACCGCCTGACGCCAAAAGGTTGATACCGCGACCGGGCCGTTCATCGAGGCGGAACCCTAGCGGAAGACCTCTGCAGTGTCGTCTTTGCTGACATACAGCGTAAGCCGTTGGATCTTATCCTCAACAAACTGAAAAAATACAGCGCCCCGCGCCATAAATTGACGGCGAGTTTCGCGGTCTTTCCAAATTGCGGTGATCTCGACGGCGGCGGCGTCACCTCCCCACGGAGGTCGCGAGGTCAAAAATAGCTGCGTCGTCTTTTCTTGAACAGTTTGCATGTCAATGCGGTACGATGATTCAACGTATTTTGTTGCAAATTGCTGGGCCCATTTCTTGATCTGGTCCCTTCGAGTCAGCGTCACCATTCCGATTTGATCTTCCCCGGGTCCCATTAACTGCAACGCGTCAGGACTATAAAGCTCGGCAAACCGATTCACGACTTCGTCCGTTTCCTCTTTGCCGTCCATCGATATGAACCAGCTGGTGAGTCCATTCAGCCTCAGAAACCATTCGCGAACGAGTCGTTCGACTCGCGCTGCATCCTTCTGATTGCCGTCATCCGTAGGATTTTGACTTGCCTGTGAAAAGCTCGGGTTGGTTAGAGTTAATAAGAGTATACAAACCATACTAATTTTCATCATGAGTACTCCTTGCGAGAACAAAACCACTGAAGGAAGTTATCAAAGTCTCGGAGAAATACGAAGAATGCGCCCATGTAACGAAAGTGAAAGGAAGATCGACATTCTCGAAAATGCTGACGCCTACGACGCTGGCCCGGTTCATCGCCTCGTCAAACTATTCTAGGCGCGCTCAGCCGGAAGCAAGGTCTTCCCATTCGCCGTACCAACGAATACTAAGGAAGGCGCTGCGACCATTGGACGCAACGCCAAATTGCTGATGCCTTAACCCGTCCCTAAAACGGTTTTCAGCGACTAAAAGGTCAGCTTCAACGCCAACTGCATCATGCGCGGATTTACGGACGTTGCCCTAATCTGACCGAAACTCGCTGAGCTGCGATCCAGGTCCGGATCCCTAAATTGGGGCGTGTTAAGAACGTTGAAGAACTCAGCGCGAAACTCTAGACCGGATCGGTCATTCCAGCCTTGGAATCTCTTCGCCAGAGCCATGTCCATGTTGCCCTGACCCGGCCCTCTAACGATCCCGACACCACTGTTGCCAAAAGCAGTGGCCCTGCCGTCATCGCCAATAACGACGGGCGTTGTGAAGCAGTCGCTGCGGAAGTAATTGCGCAGTTTCCCCTTCACATTACCTGGAGTCACCAGGTTGTCGTGCGTGCACCCGGGCGCCAGTTGTGCACGATCGTTTGTGATCCCGTAGGCGTTGTTGGGGTTCGTAAACAGAATAGTGAGCGGTCGCCCTGTCTGGAAGGTTGTCACGCCGGAGATCGACCATCCACCCAATAACAAACCCAACGCATCCCGTCGGTTCACAAAAATGTTGATGTCGAAGAGATAGCTGAAAACCAGTCGCCTGGCGCGGCTGAGTTCGCTAGGGCCATAAGTCTGCCGAGGATCGTTCTGGTCGCCGGGACCCGCAGACGTATTATGGGCGCTCTGGGCGCTTGCTCCTGATGTGTCCAGATTCTTGGACCATGTGTAGGATGCGAGAAACTGTACGCCACGGCTCATCCTCTTGGTCAAGCTAAGTTCCCCACTGTCGTACCGGGACCATCCTGACGATTCCGCTTGGTTGATGCCCGGTGCTTGATAACCCAAAATTGGAACACGATTGCGGACGTTGGCCACGGTGTTTGTAGTGATGCCACGGATCGGGTTTGCAGGACTCGCCAGCAGTGCCTGATTAGCGGAACGGGCGCGTCCCATGTGAGTTCCTCTTGTTCCGAGATAGCCCACTTCCAGCAGATAATTGCCTGCAAATTGCGTTTGTATGTTTAGACCGTACTGCTCCGTGCGAGCAGGCCGATGATCCATTGAGACGGCCGCCACTGACAAGTTCGTACTAGGCGAATACAGCGACTCGGACCAAACAGGAAAAGAATTGGGCACAGGCTGAAGAAATGGATTCTCAAATGTGGCCGCAGCATTCGGGAGTCCAGTACGATTGCCATTGATCTTGATCGGCC
This sequence comes from uncultured Solibacteraceae bacterium, assembly GCA_964541075.1. Classification (GTDB taxonomy): domain Bacteria; phylum Acidobacteriota; class Terriglobia; order 20CM-2-55-15; family 20CM-2-55-15; genus CAZIPZ01. The sequence goes on from CAZIPZ010000168.1 coordinate 6,293, forward strand.
CATTCGCCAGTCCCTGCCAGTACATTTGCCCCGTTGATCCCGAATAGTACATCCCGTAACCGCCGCGTAATATAAGCCGGCTGGAAGAGTTCAACGGCTGCAGGGCAAAGCCGAATCGGGGGGCGAAAGTGTTCTCTCCTACGCCGTCCAGCCCACGTTCATTATCGAGTTTGGTAACGCCGGCAGGCACGGCGCCGGCGAAGTTACTGGGAACGACCCAACCCTCAAGCGTCCCACTTGCGGGCGCATTCCGGTTGGCGCGATTGACATCAAAATTGAAGTGGTAACCGAGCTTATCGTCGGGATTTTCAAGGCGTTCGTATCGCAAACCCATATTCAACGTTAGGCGAGGGGAGACCCTTGCATCGTGCTGAATGTAGACCGAGCTTTCGGAGAACCTGAAATTACGGTCGAGGCCCGGACCTTTCGAATAGCTTGAACTGAAGATATTACTGAAACCCGACTCGTTAGTTGCACCATCCTGGCCAAGCAGGAAATCAGGAAAGCTAAGAAAACTCAAGGATCCGCTCATTCCGCCGGAACCCCATCGAATATTATTATGGCGTCGGTTCATCGTACCTCCGAAGCGCCACGTGCTCTTCGCTCGTACATGTGAAAGATGGTTCTGGATCACCAGATTTCCCTGGGGGATGTCCGCGTCCGTGCCGCCACCGACGTTGAATGAACCGGTGATGGAGAAACGCACATCGTTTCTGGCCATCGCCTCTGTGCCCCGAACTCCAATGTCGGGCCACCCTAGCGTCTGAGTGAACGTTATAGGTCTGCTGTTTCGATACATTCCAATACGGAACTCGTTAAAGGTCGTCGGACTGAACACAAAGCTGTGTGCCAGGGAGGCGACTAAAAACCTGTTCACACCGATAAATTCACTGCCGAGAATATTCTTGTTCGCATCGGTGAATGTAGCCACCTGATTGCTCTTGGCGTAGAAGACTCGAACGGCAAACTTGCTTTTTTGCGTATGCAGAATGTCGAAATTAGAAACCACTTGGTTTTCTTCGAAGGTGCATGGCCTGCTGAAGGCTGAGAATCCCTGGCGATCGAAAGGCTGGGTCGGATCGATGACCTGCGGCGTAGGTAGAAAATAAGTCCCATCTGCATTCTTGGCCTGAAGCAGCCGCAACGCCACTGGATGGATGTTTGAGCCGTCGCGCAGAATGGAAACACCGCCCTGCCTTCCGCTTCTGCCGGCAAACATATTGCCGAGCGCAGCTGCAGAACGGTCATTCGTCAACGGCGGAGAGGAAACAGTCGCGCTACAGTTCCCTGATGCTCGGCCTGCATCGACTCCGTTCTTTTGATGCATTCCCTGGTACGATGCGAAAAAGAAAACTTTCTCGCGCTTGATGGCCCCGCCGAGAGTGCCGCCGAACTGGTTCTGCCGGAAGATCGGTTTTGGCTGCCCGGCGCTATTGAAAAAAAAGTCATTCGCATTCAGGGCCTCATTGCGAAAGAAATGGAAAAGGGTTCCACGGTATTCGTTGGTTCCCGGCTTTGTGATGACATTGACGTGGGCGCCTGCACCACGTCCGAACGACGCATCCGCCAGCGCGGTCGTTGCTTTGAATTCCTCAATCGCGTCGGGGTTGGGCACAGCCGTACCGACGGAAGCGCCATTCACGCTAAGCTGAAAATCATTCGCATCGATGCCGTCAACCTGGTAATTGTGGTCAAATGAGCGGCTGCCGTGGACGCTGACTCGCCCGGTCGCCTGTGAGCCGCTGCCTCTCCCGAGTTCGCCTGCGTTGGTCACATCTGCGACAATGCCTGGCGACAAACCGAGAATCTGCGTGAAGTTTCTCGTGGCCAAGGGAAGACTCTTGACCACCACTTCGCTGGCGACGCGGCCTAGCGCACTGTTCTCCTGTTGCACCATGATCGCTTCCGCTTCCACCGTCACTGTTTCGGCAAGATTGCCGAGCTCCAACTGAACATCCAATCGCGTAGTCTCCGCAACGGTTACACGCAAACCCGACCGGCTGGACACTTTGAAACCAGGCAGCGTGGCAACAACGGTATAAGAACCAGGAGGTAATAGCGGCGCCCTATACACGCCGGTCTCTCCGGAAACAACAGTTCGGACGTCGCCCGTGGCTTCGTTCGTGATGCTTACTTCGACGCCGGGTATTACCGCGCGACTGGCATCGAATGTCGTGCCGGTCAGTGCTCCCGTCGTCCCAGTCTGGCCCAACGCAAGCAATGAAAATGTTGCGAGAAGCAGGACTCCCACAGGTGCGACATAAGTGGCTTTTGGACGCATGCTATCTCCTTATTCAGCCAAATAGTGGCGGACGTCAATAAGATGCAATTCCATACAATAGGTTTGTGAT
>CAZIPZ010000168.1:8653-9128 GCA_964541075.1 uncultured Solibacteraceae bacterium
CTGGACTATTGCCTACTTCGGGAGAACGAGACAAGAATGCAATTGTAAAAGTTTGTGACGATCTGCATGTTCGATCAGAGTGCAAGAACACCGAAGTCATGCCATTCTTAGCGCCCGCGGACGTTGCAACCCAGAAAGAGTTTTCCATCGTATGCAACCGAACAGATTGGGATTCAATACGGAGTGCCGAAAGATCCGCAGATTTTGACGTCACAAACAATTCAGCGGAATCAAGTAGCTGATTGTACTTTTCTTCCGAGCTTCGTGGTGCGCTCAACTCTTCCTTCTTCACGCAACTTATAGAGGCGGTGATGGCGAGGTACAGCGCGAGAAGAATATAAGGATCCTCAACGATCCAAATGGATTGTTGAGTTCAATTCGGATTTGACGCTTGCGTTTTTTTGTCTAGCCGGGTAGCCAGGAGTAAACGGAAGTCTATGGAAAATGGAAGGCTATAAGCTATTGATTTAAAAGC
>CAZIPZ010000169.1:0-9031 GCA_964541075.1 uncultured Solibacteraceae bacterium
GTCGACGACGCCGCCGTAGTCGCGTATGCACTCGACGGCACGGGCGATCCAGGCGTCGAGCGGATGGTCAGCCGACTCGAACGCGACGAGCAAAATGGTCGCGCCGCTCGAGTCGGTTCCGGTGAGCTGCGCGCCATATCCGTGAAAGTGCCGAATCAGGCGTCCGCAGCCGCAGCCGAAATCGAGAATCCGCTTGCCGGGGAGGGTGATGCCGTTTCGGTGCCACAAAGCCAACATTCTCGACGCGTTCACTTGTCCCGAAACCCAGAACCGGTCTCCCCATACATGGGCTGCAACGAGATGAATCATGCGCGCCGGCGGAATGGGATAACCGTCCGGCGCGGCAGAGATCCTGTACCGCAACGTATTGCCAACGCCCCGAGGCGTGGCGAGTGCGGCGTTCTGCTTAATCAACCGAAGAATGTGAACGAAGTCCACTTCAGCCCCCCGGCGCAACGCTCTCAAAACACCAGACCATCAGAAATCAGACTGCCGAAACGATGGCGAGAGATCTGACGAAACGCGTTTCTATGGTTGGCGACGATGACTCATGGAAACGGCGGCATTATATGCCGAAAATCAGCCGCGCATATTACTCAATGAATCCTCCCGAAACGCCCGCACCTGGCGGCGAGCACGCCCTCGAGGCTTCGCTCGCTTAGAGCGCATTTCTCAGCTAGCCAGGCCCGCGATCGCGAAAGAAACCACCGTCGTCTCGACAGGATCAGCCAGACCGCTCATGATCATCAATTGCGTCGAGGTCATGCCGGATAACGTCGCCACGTATTGTATTGCACGAAATCCCACTAGACACACGCCCCGCGCGCCTGAGAACAGTATCAGACGAAAACGCGCCTCCTTTATTTCTCCTGCAGATTGATCGTGGCAGGACAATACGTTAGAAATGCCGATTGGCTGAGACCAGCGGCCGGCTGTGGGTTTTGGTAGCTTCTGGTAATGATTCCCAACAACGTTGCGCAGACCTAAAATCTGCCGGGGTTCACTCCCCGTGGGGGTTCAAGTCCCTTCTCCGGCATTCCCGAACATCAAGGCTAGCCTCGCTGGTCGCTAACTAATTCGCAGCCATGCGCCATCTGCGATCTAGCGTTCGCCGGCAAGTCGTCCTAACGATTCGCCGGCGACTCGAAACGTTGTCCACTCGTCCATCGGTGTAGCTCCGAGATTCCGGTAGAAATCGATCGCAGGCCGGTTCCAGTCGAGGACCGACCACTCGAAGCGGCCGCAATTTCGTGCTGTTGCAATCCTCGCCAGATGAGCCAGCATGGCGGCTCCGAAGCCATTGCCCCGCATTTCGGGAATCACGAACAAATCCTCGAGGTATAGGCCTGGTTTGCCCACGAATGTGGAAAAATTGTGAAAGAATACTGCGAAAGCCACCGGCTGTGCCGCGTGATAGCCGAGCACTACCTCTGCGACAGGTCTTGCCCCGAACAAGTGTTCGCGCAGGAGGCTTTCCGTAACCACGACGGCGTCGGAGAGTTTTTCGTATTCAGCAAGCTGGCGGATGAACGACAGAATTAAGGGAACATCGTCTTCGGTAGCGGATCGAATCTCAAATTCAACCATGAAAGGAAAGGGCCGCACGGATCACGGCCCCACACTCATTCCACCGTTACGTGAGTTCGTTCTTTGGATGGTGCGCTGGAAACGGGATCGTAAACGGGATGGCACCAATGGCGGTATTTTGGTGACCGGCCTTTCACAACATCAAAGAAGATCTTCCTAAGGCTCTCGGTATACGGTCCCATCTTGCCTGTTCCGATTGGACGGTAATCCACGCGCGTGATCGCGCTGATCTGAAGGCCTGTTCCGCAGAAGAAAGCCTCATCGGCAAGATAGAGTTCAGTCCGGTCGACCTGCCGCTCTTGGACATCCATGTTCATCTCTTCCCGAATGAGTTGCATGATCGTTCGGCGTGTGATCCCCTCCAGAACGTTGTCGGTTATCGGAGGGGTCGCAAATACGCCGTTACGGAACATGAAAAAGTTGGCGGCCGAGCCTTCGGAAATATGGCCGTCTTGGTTCAATACAATGACTTCATCGAACCCCGACCGTTGCGCATCCGTTTTGGCGAACGCGGAATTCACGTATGCGCCCGCGATCTTGCCTCGAGCTGGAATAACGTTGTCGTCGATGCGGCGCCAAGAAGAAATAGTCACATGGACGTTGTCCTCATTCTTTACATACATGCCGAATGGCATGGCGACTATCGACACCTCGGGATTCAAATCGTGCAGACGAACCCCGATAATTTCATCGGCATAGAACGCCAGCGGCCTGCAATACAGATCCTCTTTGTGGCCCTCGGTTTGGATCAACTCATCCAGCGAAGCCGTTAGCTTCTCCGGTGAATAGGGCAGTTCCATGCACAACAGCTTTGCGCACTGCAGGAATCGCCGGAAATGATCCAACGGACGGAAAACAAATAACTGCTTCTCGTCGTCGTTCCAATAAGCTCGGAGTCCGCCGAACACGGCGGTTCCATAATTCAAAGCGTGCGTGAGGACGCCGACTTTCGCCTCGGAATAAGGAACGACGCGTCCCTTAAAAAACGCGTATTTAGGCAGCGCCACGATTTGGCTCCTCTCTCGGAATCAGGCCTCAGTCTACCACACGGACGGGCTCGGCGTTGGCTTTGGGGCCGCCCTGCCAGGCTAGCAGGCTCACAAGCGCAACCACCATGGCCGCGAAATAGAACGGAGACGCATGGCCAACCCGTTGAAACAGGTTTGTCGACAGCACCGGCGCAATTACCCGCGAAACACCGGCAAAGGTCTGCGCCGCACCCATCGTCAGGCCAAATTCCGTTTTCCTGGCCGCCTTGGACATCAACGCCGTGGTTGCAGGAAACAGGAGCGCTGTACCGATGGGAACGAGAGGGATAATCGCTCCCAGCACCCATACCGTCGGCGCGACGGCATAACCGAGAAGACCGAGCATCAAGCTGGCGGCCCCCAACCGCATCGACCAGGTTTCACCGATACGATCAACGATCGGACCGATGAAGGCCGATCGCATGACGACAGAAAAGATCCCAATATAAAGAAACACGTATCCGATCGTCGCTTCAGTCACACCGAATGTCGCTCCCATATATAAGGCGAGCACAGAACTCATCGCGGAAAACGCGAACATGGATACCGCATAGATAATCGTGAGACGTTCAACCGAACCCTGGGGATGCCGGATGACGGACCACACTCCGTGCCACACAGGCCTGCGCGCTTCCGCGGCGTCTGAATGCGTTTTCGATTCCGGAAGCCACTTCCATGCAAAGAACGCGTTCGCCATGCACAGGAGGGACGCCAGAACGCCTGGGGCCTCCTGCCCCCAATGCGAAGCGAAGGATCCAATGACGGGACCCAACATCGTGCCAAGATTCGTTCCCGCCGAAAGCCATCCTAACGACCGCGCCCGGTCGTCTACTGGAATCGTGTCGCTGACATAGGCTTGGAGCACGCCTGTCGTACCGCCCCCTGCGCCCTGAATGATCCTCGAAAGGAACAACAACCAGACGGAATCCGCGAAACCGAAAATAATGAAACCGATCGAAGAGGCCGTCAGCCCCACGAGCAACGCGGGCCGCCGGCCATAACGATCCGATACGCGCCCCCACACGGGCGCGGATATCAGTTGGGCGACAAAAAATGAAGCCAGGATCATGCCGATGATCGCGGGAGACGCGTCTAGTTTTAACGCATAGAAAGGCATCAACGGAAAAACCATCGCCCCGCCGATCATATCGATTGTCGCTACCGCAATAAGCACCGTGAGCTGCCGAAGTTGACCGCGAGAATTGCGAGAATTGCCTGATTGAACAGCCTTCATAGCGGAATTATACTCAACCCTCGTTTATGCCTTTTCGCGACGACAAGATCAGCCGGGCCGTCCGGCGCCTTCGTGCTGCAGATCCGGTGATGAAAAATCTCATACGCCGCGCCAGACCCTTCCGCGCCAGGATGGTGCGAAATCGCTTTCAGGCCCTGGTGCACGCGATTATCGCGCAGCAAATCTCGGACAAGGCGGCCGAGTCAATCCAGAGGCGGCTGACAAACTACATCGCACCCCAAAAGATCAGTCCTGTGGCGCTATCCGCGCTCACTCGCGAAGAGTTCCGCAGCGCGGGAATCTCCAACCAGAAAACAACATACCTTATGGATCTCACATCCCACGTGCTGTCCGGAACAATTCGATTGGAGCGAATTGGCCGCCTTTCAGACGAGCAGGTCATTGAGACCTTAACCCAAGTCAAAGGCATCGGCGTCTGGACTGCTCAAATGTTCTTGATCTTCTCTCTAGGCCGGCTCAATGTCTTCCCTGCCACAGATTTAGGGGTTCGAGTCGCTTTGAAGAATCTTTACCATCTCGAGGAACTGCCTACGCCGGAGCATTGCCTCCAAATCGCATCAGCCTGGCGTCCTTACGCCACTCTGGGCGCGTGGTATTGCTGGCGCAGCCTTGAGATTGGAAAACGATGACGTCTCTAGTCCGCGTTTTCTAAAGGTTGGATTTCAGGCGCTTTTATAGTTATTCGGTTATTTTGCTGGATTTTCTCCTGCCGAATTCATAAGGTCGGCTATGCGAAATGCATAGCGAGGCCCCGATTAAAGACACCACCACCTACATCCGTAGACTCGAACGGCTCCTTGATGCAAGCCGATTGCTTAACTCAACTCTTGAGTTATCCGAGCTCACTGAGATCGTTTTTAGAATCGTGCAGGATGAAGTCGGCATGGAACGGTGCACGCTGTTTGTCCTGGACCGGCGGCATGACGTGCTCCGCTCGTTTATCGCTCAGGGCGTCGAGAAGTCCGAACTCAAACTTGCGGTCGGGCAGGGTCTCGCAGGAACGGTAGCCGCTACAGGTGAAATCGTTGACGTTGAGCATCCGTACCAGGATGACCGTTTCTATTCGCGCTTCGATGAAACGCTGGGTTTCCGGACCAAGGATGTTCTCGCGATGCCCATCTTCAATCGCCAAGGCGACGTCATCGGTGTGTTACAGCTTTTGAATCGATCCAGGCCGCTTGATGACCGCGACAAGGATTTTCTTTCAAACATTTGCACCTATATCGGCATGGCCGTGCACAACGCCTGGACGCATCGTCAATTGTTGGAAAGCCGAAACATCGAACAGGAATTCCGGATGGTCAGCGAACGGCTTGGACAGGCGGAAAAACGCTCCGCATTGGGTGAATTGGTCGCCGGCATCATCCATGAAATGAAAAATCCGTTGACTGTGGCGCTCGGGCAATGCGCAATGCTGCGCGAGCGCGCCGACACTAGTGACGATGCGGCGAGAAGAATTGAAAAAATCGAGTCATCTATACATCGGGCCCTGAAGATCGCGGGGAATTTCCTCAGCTTTGCCCGCGAACGAGGCAATGAAAGCGTGCCTACTGACGTCAATGCAATCGTGATGCAGACAGTCGACTTGCTGACCTACGAACTCAGAAGATCCGGGATCGCCGTCGCACTCGACCTGGAGACGCTGCCCTCAATAAAAGCGGATCCCGGAAAAATTCAGCAGGTCCTTCTTAATCTCTTGCGGAACGCCGAAGATGCGATGCGTGACAGGAACGATGAGCGCAGCATCAGAATACGGTCCACTCACGATCGTCAAAAAGAAGTCATTCGGATCGAAGTCAAAGACCGTGGCGAAGGGATACCGGCCCATCTTAGCGCCAGAATCTTTGAGCCGTTTTTTACGACCAAGACAAAGGGACTGGGCACCGGACTTGGTCTCGCTGTTTCAAAGCGGCTTGTGGAAGAACACAGGGGCAGGCTGTCATTTGTAAGCACGCCTCAGGAAGGCTCTATTTTCCAAATCGAGCTTCCGATCAAAGGAAACAGTAAGAAGGCGGACCTAGCGAAAAGAACGGAGTGAGGAGCTTTGGCCATACAAAGCTCCTCGCCCCCTATTTTCTGTTCACTGGCCTGAGGTGGCGGACAGCAGGAACGGAGGACCGATCAATTTCGCTGGATCCGCGCCGGGCTTTGGGCGCAGCTTCCAAAAGCTGTTCCCTTGAGCGTTGGCGATATAAAAACTTCCTTCGCTATCCACGCTCAATTGATGCGGGCCCCAAATATTTCCAGGTTGTGCACCGAAGGTGCCCCACGAATACAGCAGCTTCCCATTGAGATCAAATTTCAGGATCTTCTGTGAGCCGCCGTCACCAACCCAAAGGTGTTGGTCTTTTGACATGTAGAGGTAATACGGCGTCGGTATGTTGGGCCACTGCTCAATAAACTTGCCGTTTTCATCGAATACTTGAATTCGCGAATTGGCCTGTTCTGCGACATATAGGCGGCGTTTTGCATCGATAACGATATTGTGAACCGCAGCAGATCCTCCGTTGGTGACGTTGTTGAATTCACCGGGGCCGGTTCCGGGCTTACCGAATTGAAAGAGAAACTTACCCTCCTTCGAAAACTTGATCACGCGCGAGTTCTTATATCCGTCCGTGACGTAGAAGTCTCCGTTAGGAAGAAAAACAATGTCGGACGGCTGATTGAAATGAGTCTGGTCATTTCCAGGCACGCCCTTTTCCCCAAGCGTCATTACGATTTTCTTACCGTCATGCGAAAACTTCCAAACCTGCTGGCTCAAGGTGTCGATCAACCAAACGTGCTTCTCTGGATCGTATGGGCTGATGTATATGCGATGCGGATTTGTAAAAAGCCCATTGTGCTGATCCCAGGACTCCACCATCTTGCCGGTGCGATCAAAAACCATGAAAAAATGCTCCATGCGTTTTTGCTCTCTCGACTGGGCTCTTACAGCGTCGATCAAGGCGAGCGCATTCGGTGTTCCCGTCAGTTTCAAAGCCGGCGCCTCACCGCGCATGAACACCAAGACGCGATCCGGGGATTCTGCCCAGATCGCAGCGATGCCCCCGAAAGACCAGCCATCGTTATGAATCGGCTGCGGCCAGTTCGGCACAACATCGTATGGTCCGGTAATATCGGCGCCTCCCTTTTCCTGGGCCTTCATCACAGACGCAGAAGGCATCCCTAAAACCAGCGCCAGTAGTAACGCCGCCAGCATGCTCAACGAAAGCAAAACTCTTGCACCGCCCATATAACCTCCTGTGGATTCAGACAGTAAAACCGAACTGCTCAGGCAACACAAACAATTCTTTACTGTAAAAATCGGTGGATTGAACGAAGAGTTTGGCTAGTGTGAAGACGAAACGTTAACGGCTTCCCAGCTGCCCTTCATCTGGCCGCCGTTTATAGAGCATTTGTGGGGAAAGTTTAAGGTGCAAACCGTAATCGGTTTTCGGATCGTTGGATCCATCAACTCGTGAATATCCAACTGCATGGCTTGGCGTGAGTACGCCGCTACATCGAGGATTCCAGTATCCATCCGGATCGCATCTTCCGGGCAGACCTCAACGCAATACCCGCAGTAAACACACATTCCGAGGTCGATATCGAAGCGAACAGGATACTTTTCAACGTCTGGATCCGGATGTTCACCGGGCACAATCGTAATGCACCTAGCCGGGCAGACGGTCTCGCACAACATACATCCGACACAACGCGGCGTCTTGTTGTCACGCAGCGTTAATCGATGTCGGCTTCGGAATCTAGACATCAGCGGTCTTCTTTCCTCGGGGTACTGAATCGTCGCCGACGCACGGACGTTTTTCATGCCGCCGAACAAGTGGGCCGTATGAATAAACAGATTCCGGAAGAAGTGGGTGAATGTAATCTTGAGCCCCGAGATGATCTGGGGCACGTAGATCTTTTCCCAGAACGTCAACTCGCGTCTTCGGACGACCTTTACACCCATTAACGCGCCCCCGCGAGAAAGAAGAGAACAAGCGCGGTCACAATGATGTTGACCACAGACACAGGAAACAACCCCTTCCAACCAAGGTTCATCAGCTGATCATAACGGAATCTGGGGAGCGTCCACCGCAGTTGCATAAACAGAAAACAAAACACGAGAACCTTAATGGTAAAGCTCGCGACGCCCAGCAGGACATATACCAGATTAGAGAGCGGAATCACAGTTCCCCAGGGAAAGTGGAAGCCATCCGGCATCAGATACGGCACCTGCCATCCGCCGAAAAACAGCGTCGTGGAAAGACAAGCGACAAGAATGGTCTCAAGAAAGTCTGTAAGGAAAAACATCCCGAACTTCATTCCGCTATATTCCACGAAATAGCCGATAATTTCGGACTCGCCTTCAGGTAAATCAAAAGGCACTCTCTTGGTCTCAGCGAGAGCCGCCGTCACGAATACAAAGAACGCAATCGGCTGCGTCACGATGCCCCAAAGCGGAATCCAGCCGCCGAGTGTGCGTCCCTGAGCCCGCACCAAATCTCCGAGGTCCATGGTTCCGTACACCATGATGACGCCCAACACCGCGATGCCTAGTGCGATCTCGTAGGAAATCATCTGCGCGGTGGCTCTGAGTCCGCCGAGAATAGCGTAATTGTTGCGCGAAGCGAAACCCGCGAGGATGACCCCGTACACACCCAAGGAAAGCATAGCGAAGATGAAAAGCAACGCGGCATCCATCTTCGCAACCTGAAGTTCGATGACACGGTCTCCGATAATCAAGCGATCGCCGAATGGAATTCCGGCAAATGCAACAAGTGCGAAGAAAACGGAAAAGAATGGTGCGAGAGTATGAAGCACCTTATCGGCGCCGGCGGGAACGATGTCTTCCTTCGTAAACATTTTCACGGCGTCGGCGATACCGTGGAACAGTCCCAATACTCGGAATCCAAAGATTTCAGCCCGGTTCGCGCCAATCCGGTCTTGGATCAAGGCTGATTGCTTTCGTTCCACCCACGTGTGCAAACCGGCCAGATTGAGCACACCAAAGAAAACAATGCCCGCCAGTATGACTTTTATGACCAGCATCTCCATCATGGCGCGAGAGCCTCTGGCGCGGGTTTGGCCGCGGACACGTCAGCGCCCTGCAGGCCAATGGTTTCGTAGGTGAGTTGGCTGAAATGGTGTGACGCCCCAGCCAGCGATTGGAAGATCTCTG
>CAZIPZ010000170.1:0-8902 GCA_964541075.1 uncultured Solibacteraceae bacterium
ACGGAAGAATCCCACTCGTTTCTATCCGAAAAACTCGGAGGCGTCATCAATCACTTTTGGTTCTAGGAGCTTTGGATGGAGCGCTTCTTCGATCGGGACTGCGACGATGTCGGTGCTTCGCAGCGCCGCCATGTATCCGAATTTCTTTTCCGTGATCAGTTCGATCGCCTTCAGCCCGAATCGTGTGGCAAGAACGCGATCGAAAGCGCTTGGAGTTCCGCCCCGCTGTACATGGCCCAAGACCGTGACGCGAGTTTCAATACCTGTCCTCTCTTCGATCTGTTGGCCAAGCCAGTCTCCGACACCTCCCAGTTGGGCATGACCGAATTCATCCATTCGGCCTCCCTTGGCAATCGGAAGATCGCTGTCTCGCGCCATAGCGCCTTCTGATACGACGACGATCGCAAACTCACGGCCGCGGTCAATGCGTTTGCGCACTAGTGCGCAAACGTCATCAACGCTGAATTTGTATTCCGGTACAAGAATGCAATCGGCTCCCCCTGCGATGCCAGAATAGGTAGCTATCCAACCGGCATGGCGACCCATAACCTCAACCACCATCACACGCTTATGCGACTCGGCCGTCGTATGGAGACGGTCTATTGCTTCCGCAACGATTTGGACCGCTGTGTCGAAACCGAAAGTGTAGTCGGTTCCGGCAAGGTCATTGTCAATGGTCTTTGGAACGCCAACAATGGGATAACCCTCTTCTGCGAAAAGGCGATGGGCAACTCCCAGTGTGTCCTCGCCTCCTACCGCCACAAGGTAGTTCAGGCCGAACTTCTTCCAGTTTATTTTGAACTTCTGTAGCGATTCCGCGTGTTTGAGTGGATTTGTCCTGGAGGTCCCGAGGATCGTGCCGCCTCTGGGCAGAATACCCGACACGGAGAAGATGGTAAGGGGCTCTGTGACTCCCTCCACCAGACCGGCCCAACCGTTCTTAATACCGAGCACGTCATAACCCAGCGCACGAGCACGCCGCACGACGGCCCGAATGACGGCGTTCAGTCCGGGACAGTCGCCACCGCCAGTCAAGATGCCAATTTTCTCCATGGGTGTCTCTCCTCGCTTCTTATAATAAGGCATGCGGGTTTTAGCGGTCGACACGACTTCGGAACGGGGCAGCATTTGTATAACTGAGGGCTCTCGGGTCCTGGGTGAGGTAAGGATTGCTTCCTCTATGCAGCACTCCGAACGGTTGTTCCGTTCAGTAGAGTTCTTGTTCCGGCAGCTGCCATTCGACCTTGCGAGCATCGATCTTTTTGTTGCTGCCCGCGGGCCAGGCTCCTTCACTGGGTTGCGTGTGGGGATGGCGGCCATCAACGGCTTTGCTTCTGCGAATCGGAAGCGAGCCGCAGGAATTTCGACGCTTCATGCTCTCGCCTGGAAAACAGGGCTACATGGTGTTCTTGTTGCTCCGACCATCGACGCCAGACGAGGGGAAGTGTTTGGGGCGGTGTACCGGCGCGAAGGGAATGTTCTTGTCGAGGTCGTTCAGCCGGTGGTCCTTAAACCCGAAGAGTGGTTTGCCGCCGCGCCGCGGCAGCCTTTGGTATTTTGCGGTGACGGAGCGTCTTCACATCGCACTAAAATCGAAGAAACACCGGAGTGGAAAATCCACGACATGGACTTTTATCTCGCTTCATCCATCGCTGAGCTGGCAGAGACTCCAAACTGCGCACCGCTAGAGCCGTTATACATTCGCAGGACTGATGCTGAAATTGCGCGCGATCAACGTGACGGGCTTGGGCAGGTGATAGGACCTTTATGAAAGCAATGCAGATTCGTGTCCGCAAAGTGCGCAAGAGTGACGTTGACCGAATTGTGGACATTGAGCGCTCATGGCAACACCTCTCGCATTGGTCAATCGATAGCTACCATCGTCTCCTGAGCGATGACAGCTTTACGTCGAGCTTTGTGGCGGAAATAGGAGAAGAGCCGGGCCGGATCGTCGGTTTCGTGATTTTTCACATCGCTGCGGACGTTTCCGAGGTCTATAACATTGCTGTGGAAAGCAGTCACGCCAGGTCGGGAATCGGAAAACAGTTAATGGCGGCGGCCATTGAGGAATCACGCAGGAAGAGCGCACAAAAAATCATGTTGGAAGTCCGAAAATCCAACTCTTCAGCCATAAAGTTTTATTACGGTTTTGACTTCAAGATGGCCGGCGAGCGGAAGAATTACTACTCAAATCCAGTTGAGGATGCGTACGTAATGGAGCGAGAGATTTCGGATTGAAGTAGGTTTAACCGTGTGCTACGGTGGCCCTAGACGGAGACAATCCATCCTTTCAGAACCCAGGAGGAGCGTGATGATGATGAAGGAGGAGGAGATCAAGGAGCACTTGATGTCCTCGAACCCAGAGTTCCGCCACTTGGTTGAAGAGCATAGGCACTATGAAGGCAAGCTCGAGGAATTGCACAGCCGTTCGCATTTGACCGAACAGGATCGCATTGATGAGGTCATGCTAAAAAAGAAGAAGCTACACCTTAAGGATCGAATGACCTCCTTGATTCAGAAAGCTCGACAGGAGCGGAGTCATCAGCATTCCTAGACGACAAGCGGGACTTTGGGGACATCCAAATCGCCGGGTTTGAGGCCATCCCCAAAATCCCCTCCGAGATCACCCTCCCAATACTTTTATCAGCATGATTGTCAAAGATGCTTTCATATTCCTCCTGCCTCTTGCTGTTGCGTCCGCCATCAGTTTCTGGTTGGGATGGCTGTTTGCCGCAGCAGCGTCGCTCTTGCTCGGCGCCTTTGTCGCTTTCTTTTTCAGGAATCCCAAAAGGCAAATACCGCTTGACCCTAGCATCATCGTTTCTCCCGCCGATGGCCGGGTGGTCAGGATAGAGCGCGTGGGAAGCGTCACAAAAATGAGCATTTTTCTCTCGATTTTTGACGTTCATGTGAACCGCAGCCCCATGAAAGGCCGCATTGAAGCCATTGATTACAGGAAAGGAAGGTTTCGTGCGGCGTTTAACCATTTGGCCAGCGTTGAAAATGAACGGAATATTATTATGATTGGGGATGGAAAGGTGAAGCTGGTATTCACACAGATTGCTGGGCTGATCGCCCGCCGGATTGTATGCTGGAAGAAGGTGGGCGATCCTGTTGAGAAAGGCGAACTGATTGGATTGATCCGTTTCGGCTCACGTGTCGATGTCCTTTTCCCGGCCGACACAGAGGTGACCGTCCAGCTGGGGGCAAGGGTTCAGGGCGGTTCATCCCAGATCGGGGTTATTAAGCAAATCAATGGCGGACAAACGTCCTAAAAAACGCATTCGCGAGCAGCCTCCGGTCCAGCATAATCACGGGAGAGTCCGCCGGGGTCTATCGATCATTCCTAGTCTTTTCACGACAGGAAACATTTTCTGTGGCTATTTTGCTGTAATTGCCACCTTGCGCGGCAACTACGATTACGCGGCAATTGCAATCGGTCTGGGAACCGTCCTCGATGCTCTGGATGGGCGTGTCGCTCGTCTCACAAAGACCGCCAGCGAGTTTGGCGTCCAATTGGATTCGCTGGCCGACGTCATCACGTTTGGAATTGCGCCCGCAATGTTAGCGTTCAGTTGGGGCCTGGGCTCGATCACGGGGATGGAAGCCTCTATTGCAAAACACGTCCAACAGCTTGGCTGGCTCGCTACATTTGCCTTTCTGATGTGCGGAGCTTTGCGTCTCGCCAGGTTTAACATTCAAACAAAGAAGCCCGCCGATTCCACGTCTAAGCGCCACTTTGTCGGCATGCCGACGCCTGCAGCAGCAGGCATGGTGGCCGCAGTCGTCCACTTCTTCAAGATGCCGATTCTGCTGGTCGGTTCCGCGCTGCTGTGGTTTTTTCTCGTTCTCATAATCGCGTTTCTGATGATCAGCACGGTTCGTTATTACTCCTTCAAGGAGTTGAATTTTGGACAGGCTCGACCGCGCGTCGTGTTGCTCTGGACAGCCATGATGATCGGCCTTGTTATTTTTTATTCGGAAACCGTTCTGCTGATTGCAGCCTCGATCTACGTCGCCTCAGGGCCTGTAGCGAAGCTTGTACAAACGGTGCGACGATTCCTTCCCGCAAGGACCTCAACGTCCGAGCCGGCGCATGGTAACATCGAATCGTAAGCAATATGGACGAGCGCCGACTCCGTAAATCACCCAATTTAGCCATCGTTGGATCGACCTCTCTGCTGGGAAAAGAGCTCCGCCAGATACTGGAAGACGGCGCGTTTCCGATGGGCCGGCTTGCTCTCTTGGAAACGGAGGAGTATGCAGGTCTATTGCAGGAGTTTGCCGGAGAAATCCAAATCACTCAGGTCATTTCGCCCGATGTCTTCAACGACATCGACATCGCATTCTTCACCTGCAGCGTCGAAATCATGCAGGCTTATATGATGAGCGGATCTCGCTTTCCGGACCTGACCATTGATCTAACACAGGCCGGACCTGAAGGCACAATGTATCTTCAGGGAATCTCTGATCCGAGAGTGCTTAAATCCAGAGGGCGCTTTGTGAATCCTCATCCCGCGTCAATCGTCATTGCGCAGCTGTTGTCCAAGCTCCACAAGGCTTTCGACATGCGGTCGGCGGCGGTTACGGTGCTGGAGCCCGCATCCGAAAGAGGTTCAGCCGGAGTGGACGAACTTCAGGAACAGACGGTCAATTTGCTTAACTTCCAGCAGACTGAAAGCAAGGTCTTTGAAGGACAACTTGCATTTAATGTCCGATCAGAGCCGGATGCATCTGAGAAAACTGAGAAACGCCTTCTCGATCAGGTCACAACGATTCTCGGGCCGACATTTCCGCTTCCCATGATCACAGTGGTTCAGGCGCCAGTGTTTCATTCTCATGCTTTTTCATTTTTCGTGAATTTGCTGGGAAATCCATCAGCTGAGGAGATTGTTCAGCGCCTCCACGACGGCGGGGCGACGATGTCAGTAGACGACCGGCCGGGCGGCCCTTCTCCGGTTAGCGTGGTTGGCGCGGATGTTATGCATATCGGGCGGGTTAGCCACGACAAAAATCATCTCGGCTCCTATTCCATCTGGGTCGTAGCTGACAACCTGAGGATCGCAGCCTGGAACGCTATTCATATCGCGGAAAGCATCATGCTCGCCCCAGCGCTCGATGCGTAGCGGGCGCGGATGGTTTCAGAGGTTCTTCACCAAGGGTTCATTCTGGCAAATCGTCGTTTAGGCGTCGTCCTGCTGGATCTTTTCTGGAAGGCTATCTGGCTGACTTCGACTATTGTTGTCGGTCTGCTCCAATTCACATGGTTGTTTTCCAGTCTCGAGCAATTCAACCTGAATTCCACAAATATTCCAGTCATTGACAGGTTGATCGCTGCTGAAATCGTTCAACGGTTTGGTCGGGATCAGGCGACGGAAATCCTGCTAGTTTTTTTTACTCTGGTCGTTTTTTCCGGAGGGTTGTGGCTTTGCCTCTCGTCCTATTTCAGAGCAAGAATGTTCGCGCCAGGTCAGTTCCGCGTGTTTATGACTTCAAGCGTTCTCCGGGCGGCGGTATTGACATCGACTGCCTCCATATTGATTCTTCTGATTATTGGCCCGAACCCATCGTCTCTCTATGACGGATTTTCTGCATCCAGTGCGGGAACTGCCGGCGGCGCGTTGATTGGTGTTGTCGCCTTCCTAGGCATTGCATTTCTAGTGACGATGGTCGACACGTTGGTGCGTGCCGACTCCGTCGAACTGCTCGGGAAGGTTTTCATTGAGCTCACGGGCGTAATCGGCGTGTTGGTCGCATTTGAAATGCTCATTCGCTCAGCGGTATGGATCCTGATCATTGCAGCGTTCCTTAGAATTTCAATGATTGGCGAGGTGTTCGCGACATTCGCGATTGCTTCCACATGCATTGTGTTATTGAGTCTTCTGCACAGCTATCTTCTCCTCGTGAGGTTCTCCGCCGTTGGTATAATGAGGCGCGATGCCGTCGTTTGAAACCATCCTCATCCTTGATTTCGGTGGACAATACACGCAGCTCATTGGACGCAGGATTCGCGAATCGAACGTCTATACGGAGATTGTCCCGTTCAACATATCGATTAAGGCAATACGAGAGCGCAAACCCAAGGGAATCATTCTTTCCGGAGGCCCTGCTTCCGTATACGAACCCGACGCACCCATTTGTGATCCCGGAGTGTTTCAGATCGGTGTTCCAGTGCTGGGTATTTGCTATGGAATGCAACTGATCGGGAAAGAACTCGGCGGCCGAGTTGAGCCTGCGTCGCGACGTGAATACGGCTCGCGTGAGATCGATCCATCAAAGACTTCATGCCTGCTAAACGGTATGCGGCAGGTGTGGATGAGCCACGGCGACCGGATTTTGACGCCTCCCCCCGGATTCGAGGTGACGGCTCAAACGGAAAATACAATCGCGGCGATTGAAAATCGTGAGCGGAAGATGTTTGGAGTACAGTTCCACCCCGAAGTGACGCATACCCATCACGGCGAATTGTTGTTGCGACGTTTTGTGTTCGATATCTGCAAGTGCAGCGCAGATTGGACTGTTGGTTCCTTTATTGAGAATTCGGTGGACAGAATTCGCACGCAGGTCGGAGATGGTAGAGCGATTTGCGGCATCAGCGGCGGCGTGGATTCCACTGTGGCTGCAACACTGGTGTCGCGTGCAATCGGCGACCGGCTCGTGTGCATTTTCGTGAACACCGGTTTGCTGCGAAAGAACGAATATCAAAAGGTTCTTTCAATGCTCCAGAACCGCCTGCGTTTGAACGTTCAAGGTGTGGACGCCTCCGACAGATTTATGAATCTCCTGGCTGGCGTCACCGATCCGGAAAGCAAACGCAAAATCATCGGTAATGAGTTCGTCCGCGTTTTTGAAGAAGAGGCTCAGCGAATCGGGGATGCCGAGTTCCTGGTTCAGGGAACCCTTTATCCCGACGTCATTGAATCCGTGTCCGTACGAGGGCCTTCGCAAACTATCAAATCGCACCACAACGTCGGTGGATTGCCTGAACGAATGAAGTTGCGGTTGGTAGAGCCCTTGCGCGAGCTCTTCAAAGACGAGGTCAGAAAGGTGGGACTCGAGCTTGGGTTGCCTGAAGAGATGGTGTGGCGCCAGCCGTTCCCAGGCCCAGGACTGGCAGTGCGGATCATGGGCGAGATCACTAAGGAAGGCGTCCTAATGCTGCAGGAGGCTGATGACATCCTCATCTCTGAGATCAAGAATGCGGGATTGTATCGGCAAATTTGGCAGTCGTTTGGAGTTCTACTTCCCGTGCGAAGCGTTGGCGTGATGGGAGACATGCGGACCTACGACCACACGCTTGCCATCCGAGCCGTGCACAGCACTGATGGTATGACTGCCGATTGGGTCCGCTTGCCTCATGAACTGATGGGACTGATTTCGAATCGGATCGTTAATGAAGTGAAAGGGATCAATCGCGTGGTGTACGACATCACGTCGAAACCACCTGCCACGATCGAATGGGAATAACTCCTGGTTCAAAATAGCTCTTAATGTCCAGCTTCGTTCATCTACATCTTCACTCCGGGTTCAGTTTGCTCGATGGGGCCTGCGACCACGATACGCTCGCAAAGGCTGCGGTCAAAGCCAAGATGCCGGCCGTCGCTGTCACCGATCACGGGAACCTGTTCGGCGCGGTTGCTTTCTATGAGGCCGCGCAAAAGGCTGGCGTCAAACCGATCATTGGCTGTGAGATGTACGTGGCCAAAACCAACAGGAAGGATCGGGATCCGGCAAGTGGACGGCCAAATCATCTCATCCTTCTTTGCGAAAACGAGAAGGGATACAACAATCTTGTAAAGCTCGTGTCCGCGGGATACCTGGAAGGCTTTTACTACAAGCCGCGAATTGACAAGGAACTCTTGAGAACGCATAGCGAAGGCTTGATTGGTTTATCCGCTTGTTTGAATGGCGAGGTTTCGGCAAACCTTTTGGGAGGCCGCATCGAGCAGGCAGAGCGATCAGCCGCCGAATATCAGGACATCTTCGGGAAAGATCGATTCTTTCTCGAAATTCACGATCACGGTCTTGAGAAGCAGCGAAAAATCATTCCCGACATGCTGCGCATTTCGGAACGGACCGGTATCAAGGTCGCAGCAACCAACGATTGCCACTACATTCATCAGGATGATTGCCGCGCCCACGACATCCTACTGTGCATCCAAACTGGGAAGACGGTTAACGATCCAAATCGCATGAAGTTCTACACCGATCAGTTCTATTTCAAGACGCGTCAAGAAATGGATCGCGTATTCGGTGAAATACCATTCGTTCTGGAT
The DNA here is from genome assembly GCA_964541075.1 of uncultured Solibacteraceae bacterium. Taxonomy (GTDB): domain Bacteria; phylum Acidobacteriota; class Terriglobia; order 20CM-2-55-15; family 20CM-2-55-15; genus CAZIPZ01. Next base: position 8,277 of record CAZIPZ010000170.1, read on the forward strand.
CAGACGGTCGAAATCGCAGATCGATGCGCCTTGAAGCTTCAGCGCGTGAGCAATCCATTTCCAGAATTTCTGGTTCCTCCGGGCTATACGATCGACACGTATTTCGCAAAGGTCGTTCAGGACGGATACGAGGATAGGCTCATGCATTTGAAGCCCTTGGCGGATCGAGGCTTCCTCAAGACATCATTGGAAGAGTACGAGCGGCGTATCGCTCAAGAGATTCGCATGATTCAGGAAATGAAGTATGCCGGCTATTTCCTGATCGTTTGGGACCTCATTCGGTTTGCGCGTGAGAGCGATATTCCGGTGGGTCCCGGACGCGGTTCCGCCGCCGGCAGCCTCGTGTCGTATTGCATGCGGATTACGGATATCGATCCACTCCAGTACGGACTGCTTTTCGAGCGATTTCTCAATCCCGAACGCATCACGCTGCCGGATATCGATATCGATTTTTGCATGAATCGCCGTGCTGAGGTCATCGAGTATGTGACTCGCAAGTATGGCCGCGACAATGTTTCGCAAATCATTACATTCGGAACTCTCGCCGCGCGCGGAGTTATTCGCGACACCGGCCGAGGCATGGAAATGACATATGCCGAGGTGGATAAGATCGCGAAGATGGTTCC
>CAZIPZ010000171.1:0-249 GCA_964541075.1 uncultured Solibacteraceae bacterium
GCGGTGAAAAGCATGTCAAGGTGGTCCATGAGTGCAAATGGGCTATCCTGGCGAGCCAGGGCGAACCGGGTCTCAAGTAATGGAATATCGAACGAGGCTCCGTTGTACGTGACGACTAACTGGAATCCGCCAAGGAGCTTGCCAAGCGCATAGAGCATGGACGGTTCTTCATCAAAATCACGGGCGAAGTACTGAATCACCCGAAATTCGTCATGTATAAAAAAGCCTAGGCCGATCAGGAATGGATAT
>CAZIPZ010000171.1:259-4338 GCA_964541075.1 uncultured Solibacteraceae bacterium
GCGTTCACGATCAACCGGAGCTCCATCCTCACGCATCAGCTTCATCAAGGCATGGAGATCCGCACCGGACAAGCGTCCGAGGAGAATCTTTCCGTGAAAGTGGTCATTGGGATAGACCTTTCGAACGACATAGTGTGACCCTTGCGGGGTTCGTTCAATCTCGCCGTGCGGCAATACTGGTGTTTGAGTGATCGGAGCGCACGACCGAAGGAAGCGGAGTTGGTCCCCTAATGAGAACGATGCTGCACCGACAACCGGATCGGCCGCAAGACGCCCTTCGCTGACCTGCTCAGTATTGGAGTCTTTTCGACGTAACCGGTCTAAAGCTTTCCCGAAATCAATCATGATCCAGCATGTCTATAAGAGCGAGAACCACAGGTTTTGAATGCGACGTTGGACCGATGCAGCTCGGACAACCGTCCGTACACCTGCAGTTCCGAATCAGCTCTTGCGACGCCTTTAAGACACGGCGATGAATCTCGTATAGCGGACGCGCTAGTCCGATGCCGCCCGGAAAGTTGTCGTATATAAAGATCGTCGGATCAAATACCGTGGCATTCGGCCCCGCATCGACAGCAGAACCGATATCGCGTCTATCGCACATCAGGAATGCGCAAGAAAGATGCGCAAGGACATAGGAAAGACCATGAAGTCCACCAAGACGCTCGGCGGGTGGAAATGGCATTGATTCAAAAACTTCGCGGGGAATCGTTAGCCAGTAAGCCGTCGTGTGCATCTCCTCGGTCGGAAGATTCAACTCTCCGGAACCTATGTTCTCTAGAGTGACGAATTTTAATTTCTTAAAGCCAACCACCTGATGAGCTACGTGCACTTCACCGTGATGATGCCCAGCCGCACTCTCTGCAGTTTCGAGGACCTTCACCTTGGTGTACGTGATCGCATCCGTGAAATAGTCGGAATCGACCTGCTTGACGTACGCACGACGCTCAGGAATATCGAGCTGTTGAACGTAGTGCTGCCGTCCCTGATGAAGATAGATCGCCTTCTCGTGCAATGTTGAAAACGCGCTCGAATAGTCCACCTCGCCGATAACTCTGGGATCCCCACTGGTCTCCACAACGATAAAGTTATCGGAACTCACACTGCGCAATGAGATGGAATCCGCCGGATAGGAATCGTTCGTCCAATGCCATTTGTCGCCGGCGCGATGTATGAAGCCTTGTTCGCCAAGATATTCGAGAATCTCGGAAACATCATGCTCTCCGAATCGTTCTCCGGCGCCGAACGGCAGCTCAAACGTTGCGCACTGCAGATGGCTAAGAAGAATGTGAATGTTATCGGGGTTGATCAGACCCGCTTCCGGGCTCTGATGGAGAAAGTACTCGGGATGGTTGACGATGTATTGATCAAGCGGCGTGCTCGAAGCAACCATGACAGCCACGGAAGCTCCGCTCCGTCGTCCTGCCCGCCCGATTCGCTGCCACGTTGACGCCACTGTTCCCGGATAACCGGCGAGAATCGCTACGTCGAGGTTGCCAATATCGATGCCCAATTCGAGAGCGTTTGTCGTGACAACGCCTCGAATCCTTCCGCTGCGCAGCCCCTGCTCGATTTGACGGCGTTCGTTCGGCAAGTACCCGCCACGATAACCTACAACAAATTCCTGCGGGACGGCGCCGGTCTCCAGCGACTCCTTGAAATGTCTGACCAGCACTTCTGTGATCAAGCGGCTGTTCGTGAAGACGATCGTAGGGACCTTACGCTTCAAAAATGCAGTAGTGACGGCTTGCGTCTCCTTTACAAAAGATCTGCGGATCCCAAGCTGAGGATTCACCACTGGCGGATTGTAAAAAAACAGGTGCTTTTCGCCTTCGCCCGCACCACTCTCCGAAATGTATTCAAACGGCTGCCCAATCAGCTTTTCAGCCAATTCTTTTGGATTTTCAACCGTTGCAGAAGTGCATATGAATTGCGGACGGCTGCCGTGGAACGCGCAGATCCGTCCTAATCGGCGAAAGATATTGGCAACGTGGCTGCCGAAAACTCCGCGATACGCATGAAGCTCATCAAGCACGATGAACTCGAGGTTTTCAAACAGGTTCATCCATTTCGTATGATGAGGAAGGACGCCCTTGTGGAGCATGTCGGGATTGGTGAGTACGATATGCCCCCGCGTACGGACTGCGGAACGTGCATCTTGCGGAGTATCTCCATCGTAGGCATGCACCCGGATGACTCCAGCGCCGGATTCGACGGAGTTCGACCACTCCATCAGATCATCGAGTTGATCGTAGGTTAGAGCCTTCGTTGGATAGAGGTATAGGGCCCTGGCGCTCGAACTTTGGATGATCCGATTCAGGACCGGCAGGTTGTAGCACAGAGTCTTGCCTGACGCAGTGGGTGTGACAATCACTACATTCTTTCCTGACGCCACTAACTCGAAAGCCTCGCGCTGATGTGAATAGAGGTTTTCGATACCGCGCCCTCTCAACGCCTGTTGCAGCGGCTGCGTCAACTCGGAAGGGATGCCGACAAGTTTCGGCGCTCGCGGTGGAATGTAGTGATATCCCGATATCGATTCGCTCTTTTTGAGTTCACCAAGAAACTCCGTGAAACCGGAAGGCCGTCTCACTGCGGTGTCTTTCAAAGCGATCTGCGATCTCGGACGCATTGGTGCAAAATGACTGCATTGGCGTCCAGGTCAGGTCCCGATGGAAACTTTCACTCAGAACTTGAAAGCGTTGGCGGGCGAAAAAAGAGGCGGTTTCGTTGGGAGCGGACCAACCTGAAACCGCCTTTCGCGCCTATGAGAGGAGTGGGCGAGGGAGAGGAAATCAGTATGGCATGTATATAAATTCGCCCTCGACCTGCGCTGACCTATGCATGGTGACTGCCAATACTCGCGTCTTTAGCAAAATTCCTCTAATCCTTTAATGTCATTTAACTTAAATAAATCCAAGACGTCGGCGTTGCTTCGCCTGCCCTCCCCAAACTGTTACGATTCGCTGCACTTCATCGGACAGTTGTATCCAAACGAAACACCCATCACGGCTCGCATAGAACACTGACCTGCTAACGATTCCCTCCGCAATCTGCAAATGCGGAAAAATGCGAGGAATCCCTGTGCTAAATTTCTGAAGCCCATTTTGGCGCAGCTAAACGCAAGGAGATGCCATGAAAATCAAACTCACGTACGACGCCCCGTCTGACATCAGTTCCGACCTGCTCGTGGTTATCCTGGACGCCCAAATCAAATTTCATGACCTATCCGGTTCGGCACTGAACGAAACGGTGCGGCGAATCGCGCGTGATATTGAGGAAAAGCGCCTCAAAAAAGAATATTTCACGTCATTGGATTCCCAGAAGGGACCGCGGAACCTTTTGGTTTTTTCGACGAGTCTGAGCCCCGCGCAAAACGTATGGGAAAACCTCAAAATATTCGTAGCTAGATCGATCCGTCTTGCAAGGGATTACGGCCTGAACCGCATTACAGTCTTATTGAACACGAATGAATGTGCGCCGTTCGTTGGAAAAGCTGTGGAAGGTGCAATCCTTGGCGCCTACACATTTGACAAGTACAAAAAGGAAAAGGCGGACCTGAGTAAGATGCAACTGGATCTCGTCGGGGTTCGAGAGCATGACCGACAAAATCGGCATTACCTGGACAGATACACCATCGTTTCGGAAGCCATTAACGAAGCGCGGGATATGATCAACGAACCTGGATCGGTCGTTACGCCCGAATACCTTGCAGAAGCTGCGCGGCGGATCGCCAAGGAGGTCGGCCTGGAGGTCAAGATCTGGGACGAAAAGCGCCTCGCAAAGGACGGGTACAACGGCCTCCTTCAGGTTGGCCGAGGCAGCGCCCATCCTCCACGCTTGATTCGTCTTGATTATCGCGCGCGCAAGGCAAAAACACATCTTGCCTTTGTAGGCAAAGGAGTCACCTTCGATACCGGAGGCATTTCGCTTAAACCCGCGGACAAGATGTTTGAGATGAAGGGCGATATGTCTGGGGGCGCCGCTGTTCTCAGCGCCATGAAGGCAATTGGCAGACTTAAGCCGGCAATAAACGTGACCGGAATCGTTCCAACAGCAGAAAATTTTCCAGATGCCAA
>CAZIPZ010000171.1:4348-8885 GCA_964541075.1 uncultured Solibacteraceae bacterium
CAATGCCCAGCGTCCGGGGGATATCTTCTACGCCAAAAACGGCAAGTCGATTATGGTGGACAATACGGACGCCGAAGGTCGATTGATCCTGACTGATGGCCTGTATCTTGCCGGCGAATCAAAGGCCACGCACATCCTAGATATTGCGACGCTGACTGGCGCAGTCGTTCGGGCTCTGGGATTGAGCGTTGCGGGTATCATGGGCAACAATCCAGAATTCACTAAGGCAGTCATCCGCTCCGGTCAGAATCATGGGGAAATATATTGGGAATTGCCTCTTCCCGAAGAATATAAGGAGTTGCTCAAGACTCCTTATGCCGACCTGAACAATATCGGAGGACCAGTCGCTGGAGCTCTAACTGCAGGTCTCTTCCTTCAAGAATTTGTGCCGGAGGGCTCAGCGTGGGCTCATCTGGATATCGCCGGACCCTATATGCGTGAGAAAGATTGGAAATACTATGAAGCGGGCGCGGTCGGTTTCGGTACGAAGACGCTGGTCGACCTTGCGGAGCGATTCGCCGAACAGCCCGCATGAATGGAAAATCGGGAGGATACGGCTTGCTCGATCAATATCGCGAAGCCCGCGAACGATACGATCTTCAAATGGGACCGATCAGAGGCGGTCTCGCAACCGCGCTCGACGTCCTCAGCGACGCCTTGGCGCTTGTGGGCCAACACGGGGTCTATTGCAGAAGCACTCGCCAACCGCAATTCCCTTCGATGGATGTCCGTCTTGTAATGCAGCAGATAGAAGAAGCCAAGGGTTGCATTATCGAGGCGATGACCACCCTCAAGAAGGAAGCACAAAAACGGTAAGAAGACAGGTTTGCGATCCTTTCTCAGAACATTTGAATCGCGGCCAACCTCTTGGTGCTTATCCGCGATTCATCTGCGTTCGTTCGGGACCTGAAATGTCACCATTCAAGGTGATCGTTGCATTGCCTGGATCCTTTCAGGCAATGCTCGTCGCCATGGATTGCTCTCAGTTGTGTCGCCTACTCTGCTAGGCTCTTCCTATGGGCAAGAAGCGCAAGGTTGGAAACGTCGACGCTTTTCTGGATGCTGACGGATTCGTTCAGGCCATCCAATTGACGGGCCGGCCTCTTTTTCTGACCAGCGACGTCGCAGTGTTAAGAAAACAGCTTGACGGCGAATCGCTTGGCGAAATGCCTCCAATCGCTGAGCTCTACGCTCACGTTTCAACGGACGCCATAATCATGGCGAACCCCGATTGTTATTACTACGACGACCGCCTTGGAACGCTGGTCCTGCGGTCTCTCGGCGGCGGCGGCATGATTGAACCAGGCGAAATTCGCAATGGCGGTTTTGGAATGATTCTAGCCGGCGGAGGTTGGGGTGAAGGATCATCTCGCGAGGTTGCCGCTCTGGCCCTGCTATACGCTGGAATCGGCGTCATATACGCCCCGAGCATCGCGCCCATTCACAAGCAGAACCTCATCAACAACGGCATGTTCCCGGTCACCGACCTTGCTCTCGCCAAGAGACTCTGCGCCGGAGAACAAGTGCCGATCGACGCCGTCAACGAATCGTTCGATGACGTAACAAAGCGCGTTGTTCATTATGGCGGCCTTTTTCGCTTCATGGAGGCGAGAGCTCAGGGGAAGGAAGCCGACCGTCTTATTGATACACCGCAAAGGCCGATGACAATTGCGGAGACTATCCTCGTTCGTCACATGAAGACGAAGCACCAGGCGGTGAAACCTGGAGACGCCGGCTTTATTGAGGTCGATGCAGGTTTCTCCCATGACTACACGACCGCGCCGGCAGCGGCAATGATCGAAGCCTCCCTCGGCCGACCGCCGAAAGTAAAGACTCCTTCATCCATACACACCTTTCCTGATCATCTGACACTGGCTTCGGGCCTCCCATGGATCACATTAGAAGCGTCGGCCGGCATCGACAATCTGCGGCAGCGGCAGAGGCAGTTTGCTGAAGATACCGGAATTATTTATCACCGCTCGCCCAACGGAGGGAGCACCGGCATTTGCCACACAATCATCCGCGAAGAGATCGCGCTGCCGGGCCAAGTCATTCTCGGAACCGATTCGCATACCTGTTCGGCGGGCGCGTTGAATTGTTTCGCCTATGGCGTCGGAAACACGGAGTTAGCCTGTATCTGGGAACACAACGAAGTGGTGGGGCGCGTACCGCAAACCGTCAGGATTCGCCTGATTGGAAAACTCGCTCCCTCGTGCACGGCCAAAGATGTGATGCTGCACCTTGCTCAACGTGGAAAGATCACATCTGCGTTTACGGGTAAGGTCATGGAGTTCGTTGGACCCGGTTTGGCGAAATTCTCATTTGAAGAACAGGCCGTTCTTTCCAACATGGCCGTTGAATGCAACGCGCTCACCGCCATCATGGAGCCATCCGAACCCATGATCGAATACCTCGTAAAGCGACGCGGCGTGAGTCCAGAGCAGCTCCAGCAAATGTTGGTATATTCCGATCCGCGATCGGAGGTCGACCAGACCATCAAACTGAACCTGGCGACCGTAAAAACGATGGTTGCCAAGCCGGGACACCCGGGTAATGGCGTTTCGCTCGATCAAGTGCGTGGAACAAAGGTGGATGTGGCCTATGCAGGCTCCTGCACCGCCGGTGATCTCACCTCAATCGATATGTACGCGCAAGTTCTGCGACGCCGCAGAGTTCAGATTCCTACATATATCCAATATGGATCCGAACGCGTGAGGGAGGAAGCCAAGCGCAGAGGTATTCATGACACGCTCGTCTTGGCGGGAGTTGTGATCATCGAGGAACCGGGCTGCGGCGCATGCATCAATGCCGGCCCCGGAGGACCGCAGAAAGGTCAGGTCGCGATTTCAGCGACAAATCGGAATATGCCGGGGCGAATGGGAGAAGGAGAAGCCTATCTTGCAAACCCCTTTGTCGTGGCTGCTTCTGCTGTAAAAGGCGTCATTTGCGGTCCAGAGGATCTGTAACCCACCTTTCCAATGAAACTTCGCACTTTTCTCTTTACTTGGCGGCGGCCTAGGTGCATAAAGCTTGCTGTACTTTAATCGGCTCGAGAACGCGGCTTTTAACAAGTCGAAGTCACGCATCTTGCGCAAATTCACCTAGGAGGAGTCGGATGGACCCGATGAGCAAAAAAGAAGGAATCGAATTGGAATGCCATATCGAAGAACTCGAAGCCAAGATCGCACCGGACAGTGGTGAAACTGTTTGCCCATTGCCTCTGTCGGGCGGCCGGGGCCGGGGCCGATAGTCTGCAATAATTCATAGATATGTAAGGGGCGGTTGATTCCGCCCCTTTTCATTCCCGTTCGATCCCCTGTGTTATCCTCACACCATGAAGTTAGGTGTGATCGATCACATCGATTGCGCGCATTTCCTGCCAGGGCATCCCAAATGCGGCACTCTCCACGGACATACGTATAAGCTGGAGCTCGTTGTTGAAGGCGCGGTCAAGACCGGTATGGTTATTGATTTCGCAGATCTGAAACGCGAGTTGCGGGCGGTCACTGCCGAATTCGATCATCGGTCGTGGAATGACTTTCTGGAATATCCTTCTGTCGAAAACATCTGTGACCTTTTAAATAAAAGACTTAGAGACAAACTTCCTTTCCAGTTCACGCTGCGAGTCTGGGAAGGCAACGGTAAGTGGGCCGAGTTGTGAGCACATACCCTCTTTCTAGGCCCGATGTCATTTGGTTTGGTTGTGATCCCGCGCGGTTTCGGTGGTTGTAAATTCCGGAAAGGCTGAATATGTCTCGAATTGAAATACTGAAAGGCTTCCTAAAAGAAAACTCGGCCGACTCCTTCTCAAGGTACGCTTTAGCCCTCGAGTACGTAAAACTCGGTCAACATGAGGACGCATTGCGTGAATTCCAGACCGTGCAGAAAAATGATCCGAATTACCTGGCGACCTACTACCAGCTAGGGCAGCTGTATCGAAAGCTTGAAATGCGGCATGACGCCGAAAAAACTTTTCGGACGGGAATCACGGTGGCCGTTTCTGTGAAGGATGAGCATACGCGAAGTGAGCTGGAAGCCGCGCTCGAAGCGCTGCTCATGGGATGACGATCAACGCTCCTTGGTTCGCAGCCTTTCCGCCAATCGACGTTCCTTCTCCAGGATTTTTTCTTCGCTTCCGCGACGCGCTATGGCGTAATCGTTCATATCCACCAGCATGAATGACGCGAGCAGGGGAAACTTCTCTTTTACCAGACGGTATTTCTGCTGTTCGATGAACCGGTAGTCGGGATGTCCTTGAGATGTTGTCCTCAGCTCCGTCTCCCAGAAGAGCGAACGAAAGTTCTGCCACTGCTGAAATCTCATACGAAATGCCAGAGGAACGACATACTGCGCAAGTTCGGCGTCAAGAAGTGCGAGTTTACGGAATAGGCGATCAGCAGATGCGAGGGCCTCTTCAAACGGCTCAGCAAGCCCGGATTGGCTTATCTCAGGCGGCACGGAGTAGCCATGGAAGGTCGAGAAAAGCTGCCGTTGCTGGGTCATCATGCGATGCCGATGCAAATCGCGGTAAGACCCG
>CAZIPZ010000172.1:0-8870 GCA_964541075.1 uncultured Solibacteraceae bacterium
AAACGATTCAAAAAGCACTATTCGACAAGGCGCGCGAATTCCGCGAAAAGCACACACATCAAGTGGAGGATTACGCGAAATTTGGACGCATGCTCGACGAGGAAGGCGGCTTCCTGTGGTGCCATTGGTGCGGATCGGGGGAGTGCGAGGAGCGCGTAAAGGATGAGACGAAGGCCACGATCCGCTGCATTCCGATGGAGCAGTCCGCTGAACAGGGAAAGTGCATCAAGTGCGGTGGAGAGTCGGCCCGCCGCGTGATTTTCGCTCGTGCTTATTAACGTCCTGAATTCATGATGGACGATCGCGCGACGTGGATTCAACATTCCCGTCGCCTCGCACTCTTCACCTCATTCTTTCACTTCCTTCAATTCTCCGCCTCGTTCGCCCTCGGAATTCGAGCGGAATCTCCAATTCTCATTGCTTTTGGACTCGACGCTTTTGTTAGTGCGATCGGAGCCCTCGTACTCTACTTCCGCGCTCCGGGTGAGTGGCGCAACCGATATGTGGGCTACGCGAATATCGCTGCCGGGTGCGTCGCCGCCCTACTCGGAGCCTATGCACTGTGGCAGGGTAAGATGCCGATAGACGGCCTGCTGGGGATCCTTGTGGCCGCCGTTTCCATGCTCGTAGTGCCGATCATCGGTTCGTACATGAAGACATTGGCTGTGGAATTGCGCAGCCAAACGCTGAAGTCTGCGGCAGTCTTTACATTCGGCAACTCATATCTGTCGATGGTGCTGCTGATCGCGTTGCTGCTAAATTCCGCCATGGGCTTCAGATGGGGGGATCCTCTCGGTGCGCTGGTGATGTTTCCGTTCATAGCGCAGAAGGGAATTCAGATCCTTTTAGAGGAAGGCAAGCATGAGTACGTGGAAGATTAGTGCCGTCCTGGCGCCCATTCTCGCCGCTTTGACTCTGCTCGCACAGGAGCAGCCATCGGACGTGATCTTCATCGAGGGCGCGACCGTCATCGACGGAACAGGCCGGCCGCCAATTAAGGATGGCGTCATCGTTATTCACGATGACCGAATCCAGGATATCGGGTCGGACGAACAAGTCTGGATACCCCAGGGAGCGCGGAAAGTTGACGCGACCGGCAAATGGATCATTCCCGGCTTGATCGACGCTCACGCACATTTTGCCGAAGCTGACGTGGTGGCCAACACCTTTGAGAGATACTTGGAATCGGGTGTGACGAGCGTTGCAAATTTCGGCGGCACGCTGGCAAATATCCGCGACATGGACTCCACCACGGATGTCCTTCCTCGAGTGTCTGCCAACGGGCCCCTCATATCGATCAATCGCAGGTCTAGCGCTCCCTTCCCACAAGAAAGTGTGGTGCGTGCGACATCACCCGCGCACGCGAGAGAGCTTGTGCGTCGCCAGTTGGACCATAGGCCGGATGTGATAGAGCTCTGGTTTGATCCGCGCTCTGAGAAAGAGTACGAGCAACAGCTTCCTATTCTTTCCGCTGCGATCGACGAAAGTAGGAGTCGCGGTGTTCGAGTCGCTGTCCACGCAACCGTGCTTGAAAGCGCTAGGGCAGCCGTCCGCGTGGGCGCAGACATTCTCCTTGGAGGCATCAACGATCGGCTGGTTGACCGGCCCTTCATCCGACTGGCCAAGAGCCGGGACATTCTTTACATGACAACCCTTAATAAACGGGGTTCTGCATCTGCCAACGTTGTGCGATTACACTCGGCCGGCGTTCGAATTGTAGGTGCGTACGAAAAAGGTGCTCCTGGTGAAAACGCACGGGACGCTTTCGATCGCCAGCTTCAACTCATGTCTGATGCCGGATTGCGTCCTTTGGACATCATCATTTCGGTAACCCGGAATGCTGCCGCGGTGATGGGTCGCCATCACGAACTGGGGGTGCTTCAGCCCGGGAAACTGGCCGACCTCGTCATTCTGAACGACGATCCGCTCGCCGACATCCGGAGCATCAACTCCGTCTGGAAGGTGATGAAGGGCGGTCGGCTTGCACCCTAAGACCTAGCGGCGCGCCATTCGTTGCTCGCAATAAGGTTTATATATTTCGGGCGGCTTTCGCACTTACTCCTTGCAGTACAAGCATTGCTGGGGCAATATTGTTTCTGTGATTGTTGAAAATGATAGTCATTTTCATCTGATAGCCGCCACTGAGACCAAGCGTCTCTCCGAAGTGGGTCTCAATGGACGCCATCGCATCAAGCGCCTGGACGGTCCGCGATTGGATTGCAACCGCCTTGTGGATTTGGGGTTCACGCCAGGCGAGGACGTTGTTGTTACAAATACTGCTCCATTCGGTGATCCGCTTGTGATCCGCGTGCGCGGGGTGCTTCTGGCCTTGCGCAAGCGCGAGGCAGCTTGGATCATCGTGGAATGAAGGCCTCCCTCCAAGAACTCAAGAAATCGACCAAGGAAGTCACTGTCTGTCTCGTGGGAATGCCCAACTGCGGTAAGACCACGCTGATGAACTCCATTACGGGTGGTTCGTTTAGCACTGCGAACTATCCTGGGGTAACCGTGTCGCTCTTGCGAGGCAAGAGCAAATCGGAATTTGGTCCCGTGCTGAATGTCGTCGACCTTCCGGGCGTCCATAGTCCTATTGATCCATCTCCCGAAGAGGAACTGGCTTGTCGCGTGATTCAAGGAAACCATCCCCGCGTGCAACCCAGTGCGTTCGTGCTGGTGATCGACGTCACCCAGTTGGAACGTCATCTGAAATTCGCAGCCTTCGTCGCCAGGCAGGGTAAGCCCATGGTGATTGCCCTCACGATGATGGATTTGTTACCCCGTATGAATCAATCCATCGACGTCGCAAAACTCGAAGGCGCTTTGGGAGCGCCAGTGGTGCCGGTGGACGCCCGAAACGATCAAGGAATGGCGCTGCTGTTGCAAGCGCTTCATGCATTGCTGGGAAAACCTGTAGCGGCCAGTGCTCTTTCGGCTATGCCAGAAGATTCTGTCTCTGCGTTCAAAGCAATTCGCGAACTGTTGGACCGAAATCAGGTAGTGCGCCGCACGCGTCCGGCGCAATCGGAACTGGATGCGTACACCTCTCGGATCGATCGCGTTGTTTTGCATCGCGTTTGGGGTTTCCCGATTTTCTTCACCGCACTCATGTCACTGTTCGCCGCAATTTTTTGGCTCGCACAACCATTCATGGATGCGGTAGACCTCGCATTCTCCAAAAGCGGCGATTTTCTGATTCAAGCGTTCGGTTCTTCCATGGTTGTTCGCTTCCTGGGAGAAGGCGTCATCGGCGGAATCGGTTCGGTTGCCGTATTTTTCCCGCAGATTCTCATCTTGTTCTTCTTAATGACTCTGCTTGAAGACTCCGGCTACCTTGCTCGTGGAGCGACACTCGTCGATCGACCGCTGTCATATCTGGGGCTTCACGGTCGTTCTTTCGTGCCGATGCTTTCGGGTTTCGCGTGCGCGATTCCAGCTGTCCTTGCGGCGAGGGCCATTCCTGCCCGGCGGGAGAGATTGCTCACAATATGGATCATTCCTTTAATGAGTTGCAGCGCACGCTTGCCGGTCTACGCCTTGCTGCTTGCGGCATTGCTGCCCGCTGCGGCGTGGCAAGCGGGGCTTAGTTTGGCAGTAATTTACGTGTCGAGCCTTTTGATCGCATCCGTAACTGCAGGGTTAGCAAGCCGGCTGGTCTTCCGCTATCGCGCACCCTCAATGCTTGCAATGGAATTGCCTGTCTATCGCGTGCCCCGGTGGAAACCCATTTTGAGAATGACGTGGGCAAGGGGATCCTCATATCTGAAGCGAGCCGGAATGCCGATTCTCGTTGTTTCCGCAATACTGTGGCTTTTGTCGAATTTCGGTTCGACGCCTCAGTCGTGGGTTGCACCGACAGCCATGGAAGCGTCATTCGCCGCAGGGCTGGGTCATAAACTCGAACCGGTTCTCCATCCCATGGGCGTCGATTGGCGTGTGGGAGTGGGTTTGATTTCCGCCTTCGCCGCCCGTGAAGTATTCGTCAGTTCCATGGCCATTGTTTTCCACGTGGATGACAGCGACGATCAGACAGCTCAGGCGGGTCTGCTGGAGCAAATGCGCACTGCGACGTTCCCGGGAACATCCCAACTGATTTTTACTCCGTCCACGATTGTTGGTTTGATCGTGTTCTTCTTCTTTTCGCTGCAGTGTATGTCCACTGTCGCCGTGATCCATAGGGAAACCAATTCTTGGAAACTGGCGGGCCTGCAACTGCTTTTCTACACAGGAGCGGGGTATCTCTTGGCTCTCGCGAGCGTTCAGACGCTTCGTGCGCTGGGCATCGCCTAAGGGTGCGCGCAGAGTGCCGGCCACCTGCCTGAAACTTGTTCTTCCTGTTCTGAACCCGCTACCGATGGTGGAACCCACCTAACGACCAGTTGCTCCATCCTGGTCATTATCAGCAGGCTGATTCAACTCCTTATTCCTGAAAAAGCTTCTTTCGTCACTCACGACGGTTTGGTCTCAGTCGATTTAAATCGGCAAACCTGCAAAGGTCATTCACAACACCCGCCGCGCCCCTGCGTAGCGGCATTGGGGAGAATGGATTAGAGGCGTATCCGGCGGTGCTCCTCAGTGCGACATTGATGCGGTAGTCCTGCAACCACCAGCATCGCGCATTTCCAGGGTGGTCCTTTCAGAATCCATTCAACCCGACTGAAACACAAGCGTGTTCCAGTCAAACGCAGTGCTTCGGATTGAAGTGCATGCGCTTCCTTGTCTGGTCCACGTGCGTTGTGTTCAAACGCACCGGCTCTCTTTTCAAACGCAGTTCGGTTTGTTGAAAAGCGAACGCGCCTCGTTCAATTGCATAAAATCCAGGCTTTTGGACTCGAACGAGTTTTTGGTCCAAACGAAAGCCGATGACATCTGCGATTCAAGAAACAAGGGATGATTTTGACAAGAGGACCTTGCGTCTGACCGCGAATAGGATGCCTCGGATATTGGGGAAGGCACGTTGAGCCCGTGATCCAGGCATTTGAACCGACGATCCTTGTCGCTCACGCATAAACGCTGCTACTGAGCAGACTTGTCGTGCGATTGAACAGCGAGGCGCTGCATTCCGTCTGTTCAAACGTGAATTGGAGGCGTGAATAAAGAAAAGACTCGCTGGAGAGCGTCCCTTTGTTTTTTGTGTCGCTCCGGGCAGCGATCGAACTTCATCGATGACAAGTTCCTTTTGTTCCAACTGGGTCCGGTTGCAGCCTTGGTCTTTATGCTCGAAGCGGCGCCTCGACGGCGGGTTCAGCGTGATCTTGCTGCTTGGATACCCACTTTGACGCGTTCAGCATCAAGTTCAGCCTAAAAACTCCACTTGAGGTTGATAAAAACTCCGCGTTCAATCTCAACAACAAGACTTCGAAGCAACGGTGCTGTCCCGTGCTCCTGGTGATGATCCGCAAGTAAGTTTTGTCCGTTCAATGCGAACTCAAAGTTCTCTGCAACCCGCCATGTCAGTCCTGCGTCCGCCGCATAGTAAGAACGCACCGCCGGAGTGAATGCCGGTAAGCGGTCCACGAAACGGCCCGCCAGGGTGAGTTCCAGGTTCTTGGGCAGGCTCCAGGAAGATCTCAAGTAAATCTGGTGACGAGGACTCTGCCCTTCAGGCTCCTCAACCGAGGAAGGCAGGCCAAAGTCGGGAGTCAAATTCATCCTGAGGAAACTATAGGCGCCCTTGAATCGCAATGACGGCGCCGGCTGCAAGGAAATGCCGAATTCACCGCCATAGGTACGAGCATTCATTCGGTTTTGGAACGTTAATGGAAGATCGAATGTCCCAGAAACAGCACCGGCGATGAGGGGCAAGGGGTTCACCACTCTCAGATCTGCATACTTGTTATAGAAGATCGCTGCATCCAGCGTGGCGATTGCGCCCGGCTGAATGCGGTATCCGGCCTCATAGGCCAGCAATTTCTCCGATTCGAACTCACGATTTCCATTCAGGCGCGGAAAAACGGGAGCTCCTCCGAGCGTCGGCGGGAACGAGGGCAATTGTCGCGATCCGATGCCGTCTTCGCTCATGGTTGGTGTGCGGAGCGCCCGTGAGACTGCCAGCCATGTGCTTTGCCGGTTTGACGGCGCGAGCAATAAGCGCACTGTTGGTTGATGTTCAAATCCCGTAAACGAGTTGTGCTCTATCTTGGAGCCTACCGTGAGGAGCACCTTGTTTTCGACAACAGCGATCTGATCTTGGAAAAAGGCGCTGAAAAGATGAGTGCGACGGTCGGGATCCGGGAAGCTGACAGCGAAACCATTGTCAGTCGTGCTCGGCCCGAGAAATGCATCAATGTAGCGGTAGCCTACGCCGTAGACGATGTGATTCCTCTTACCGATCTCTAGGCCGTGTTGAGCATCCAAATCCAGAGTATCGAACCGAAGATCAACGAAGCCTCGGCTGCCGATGCGTTTGAAACGGTCCCAGTATCCTTGAACTGTCCATTTGGAATTATTTCTCAGGTCTCCAGACCAGCGAAAAAGAACGTTTGCAGAGATGCTGGTTTCGTCTTCGACATTTGTGAATGAGAAGGGAGGCGCCGACTGGGGCCTGAAATCTTTCCTTTGCGCGACAGCGCGGCTGATATCACCTTGCAACGTGATGGTGTCGGAGTCGCTTTTCGTCCAATCGATCCGGAGCCCCCCGCCTCCCGTCCTCCAGGCGTCGTTGGAATCACCCAGCAGCGAAAATTGCTTATCTCGCAGGAATGCCTTTCCATAAGCGCGGTATAGGGCCCTCTCGTTCAGTTTTCCCCCGTAACGAAAGCTCACGAAGCCGCGTTCTTCACTCCCCACGCGCAGGTTCAGCGCGCCTCCTTGAGTGTTGCTCGCACGTTTGGAAATGATGTTGATGACGCCGTTCACCGCGTTTGCTCCCCAAACGCTGGCGCCCGGACCCCGGATGATTTCGATGCGCTCGATGTCATCGAGTGGGTAGTCCACCGCATCCCAGTAGACGCCTGAGGACAGCGGGTTGTAGACGGTCCGTCCATCGACCTGGACCAGGAGCTTGCCGTTGAAGCGGTCGTTGAAACCCCGCACGCCGACAGCCCATTTGTTGTTATCGATGCGCGCCACATTCATGCCCGGAACCATGCGGAACAATTCAGGGAGCAATGTTGCGCCCGAACGCTGGATGTCCTCCTGAGTGATAACGTAAACGGCCGCCGCCGCGTTGGCTACGGTGCTTGGCTGGCGCGAAACAATCGTCACTTCGATATTCATCAATTCGTCCAGCGTCAATTGGGTCAGCCTGCGGTTCTCGGCTTGTGACGAATCTTGCGGTAATGCGTGGACTGCCGTGATCGAGAATCCGACAATGATGGCCGCCAGAGTGAGGATTATTTTGCGCCTTGCCAAAGGCCCTCCTGTTTCGCCCGCGGATTGTATCCAGAGAGCCAGATTTTTCAGTAATACAAGTTTTTACTTAATAGTGAAGGCGTTAACCACAGGTGTGGTTAGTGGCAGATTTTGAGGACTTAGGGCGATGTTGAACAAAACGACGACGAATAATGATTATCGCCGGAATGCCGCCTGGAGGAATAAACTGCATTCCATTGCTCTCTTCTGGCGCTAACCATCATTCATCAGTCGATGTTGAATGACTTATCCAACAGGACGAATTCGTTCTAAGGCTTTTGGAAATCAAGCAGTTCCACTTCAAAACTGAGAGTTGCACCTGGCGGGATGTTTGGCGGTGAACCACGATCGCCGTACGCCACAGACGACGGGCATACGACTTGGGATTTCTCACCCTTCTTCATTTTCTGAAGCGCTTCGGTCCAGCATGGCACAACGCCTTTCAAAGGAAATTCAACTGGCTGACCGCGTTGGATCGAGCTGTCGAAGACCGTGCCGTCGGTGAGTTTGCCTTCGTAGTGGACCTTGACGACATCGTCTGCCGTGGGGCTTGCGCCGGTTCCCGGCGTTATCACGCGGATAACGACTCCGGTCGGAGTTTTTACCGCGCCCGTCTGTTTGGCAACGGCGTCGGCAAACTCCTGGCCTTTCTTCTTCGCATCCTCGGCCAGAGAAGAAGCTCGCTTCTGGGCCATTTCATTTACTTTTGGACCATAAACCGTAAGCTCGACCTGCGGCTTTGCGTTCATGACGGCGTCCGTGATGCCCGCTTTGACGATAGCGAGTTCCTCCGGGCTAAGGGAAAACTGCCTGATGTTTCCTCCCAGGATCAGGCCTAGCGTGTAAAGCGTTTTTTGGTCGTCTGTTTCGAGTTTTGGCGCTTCAGAGGCGGCCGGAGTTGAAGTCTGTGCACAGGCAGCTACTGAGCCCAGGCAAAAATAGAGGGTTAAACAGCGAATCACATTTTTGATCATAGGATAATGAGCACCTCTAGCCCGTTGGAGCAATTCAGGAAAACCATTCCGTGTTGACGTAGCGCTCGCCGGTGTCCGGCATGATTGCCAGCACACGTTTTCCTCGGCCGAGTTCTTTCGCCACAATGCTGCCTGCATGAAGAATCGCTCCTGACGAGATGCCGCAAAGAATGCCCTCCTCCAGGGCGAGCCGGCGGGCTGCGGTGCAGGCATCCTCATACTCGATAGCGAAAATGCGGTCGATCACTTCTCGATCCAGGACTTCTGGAACAAAGCCGGCGCCGATGCCTTGAATCTTGTGCCAGCCGGGCTTTCCGCCCGACAGCACAGGAGAGTCTGAGGGCTCAACGACAAATAGCTTCATGTTCGGTATTTCCTGCTTGAGAGCCAGTCCGGTTCCTGTGGCAGTTCCGCCCGAACCAACGCCGACAATCAGCACGTCCAACTGATTGCCGACCACGGATAGGATTTCCTGCGCCGTCGTCTTTCGATGGATCTCAGGATTTGCAGGATTGCGAAACTGCTGAGGCATAAAGTAGTCAGGAT
>CAZIPZ010000173.1:0-8865 GCA_964541075.1 uncultured Solibacteraceae bacterium
GGAACATTCAAGTAAGGAAGGACGAAGGGAAGGGCGCCAATGTGGTCCTCGTGTCCGTGAGTGAGGAGTATGCCGCGGACCTCGCTCTTGTGTTCGAGGAGATACGTGATGTCGGGAATAATGATGTCCACGCCGAGCAGTTCCTCGTCCGGGAACATGACTCCCGCATCCACTACGATAATGGATCCGGACGATCGGAATGCCATCATGTGCATTCCGAATTCACCCAGCCCCCCAAGTGCAATTACTTCCAGCGCCTGATCCGTCATCTGAATTGATTATACACACGCAAAAAATCGGCTACGCCAAGCTCTTCTGGCCTGGCGTCAAAGCTGACCTCTGCATTCTGAAGCTTTTGTTGGATGTTTTCCCGGCTGGCGGAAGGGAACATATGCAGCAGATTGTTCGCGAGTTTCTTTCGGCGCGAAGCAAAGGCTTGATGGACGAAATCCGTGAAGTCCACAGCAGGCGGCGTGTTGGGATGCCAGTCCAACCGAACGACGGCGGAGTCCACCTTCGGCTTCGGAGTGAAGGCGCCCGAGGGCGCCGTGAATCCATACGTCACTTTCGCATAGTACTGGACCAGCACCGAGAGAGGTCCGTAATCGTGCGTTCGCGGCTTTGCAATGAGGCGCTCGGCCACCTCCTTTTGGACCATGACCGTGACGTCCAGAATGTTGTCTCGATGCTGAATGAATTTCCGGAGGAGCGGGGTCGCAACGTTGTAAGGAAGGTTGCCCACTAGGTGGAATGGTTTTTTGGGAAAAGCGGCTTCGAGTGCATCGCCTTGGATAATGTCGACGTTGCCGGGCATTTTCTCGCGCAAAGCCGGAATGAGATCAGCGTCGATTTCAATGGCAATGACGTGTTTGGCCGCGGCGGCAAGCTCGAAGGTTAGAGACCCGGCGCCCGGCCCGATTTCGACAACGGTGTCGGCGGGTTGAATCCGGGCGAGGTCAACGATGCGCCGGAGAATGGATCGATCCGAAAGGAAGTGTTGTCCGAATCGCTTCTTCACATCAGCGGATAACGTCCCGTACGGGATTCGAACCCGTGCTGCAGCCTTGAAAGGGCTGTGTCCTAGACCGGGCTAGACGAACGGGACAAACGGTCCAATGCAAACCTTTATTTAGCCACAAAAACCCTTCGAACGCGCAAAAAGTTTTGAGTTGGATGGATGGCCCGGTCCCTCGGATGAAAAATGAAATTGGCTGCCTGAATAATGACGATCAGCAAATGTCGTCATTAGCCATCAATCGATGTTCATTTTTCATTCTGGATGATTATTATTCTTGTTGTTGTATGTTATACAGAACGACGTCGCATTTAAGCGACATGAACGGAATAGCATGACGACAAAAATTCAAAACCACGTCGCGGCCATTCGAGGGAGTCGCGGCATCAGCGCATCAGAACTGGCCAAGCGTGTTGGAGTGATCCGGCAGACGATCTACGCTATCGAAGCGGGCACGTATGTTCCAAACACCGAAGTGGCGCTGCGGCTCGCCAGGGAGTTGGAGGTCTGTGTCGAGGATCTATTCGAACTGCCGGCCGCCGGCAAGGCAGACGTGGGGCTTCTGCGCGCAGAGTATCTCAGCATAGGGAAGCCGGAAAAGGGCAGGCCGGTTCAGACGTGCAAGGTCGGATCGACGTGGGTCAGCGTTCCGGTCTCCGCGGCGCCTTATCATCTGCCTGAAGCGGACGGCGTCATTGCAGACGTCGAACGGAAAGGCCCGCCCAAGGTGCACGTCTTTTCTCAGGAAACATCGAATTCAAAGCGGCTGGTGGTGGCGGGATGCGACCCGGCAGCGAGCCTTCTGACGCGCATGGTTGAAAAGCTCGGCGGTGTGGACGTTGTGCACGCTCCGGCCACAAGTCGCCTCGCGCTCGAATGGCTCCGCGTCGGGAAGGTGCACCTTGCGGGTTGCCACCTGGAAGATCCGAAAACCGGCCAGTTCAACGTCCCTTTCGTTCGCAGGGAATTCCCCAAAAACGATGTGGCCGTCGTCACGTTCGCGGAGTGGCAAGCCGGTCTGGTGGTCTCGGCGGGAAATCCCAAGAAGATTAGGGGGATCGAAGATCTCGCGCGCCGGAATACTCGCTTTGTAAATCGCGAGATCGGCTCCGGCAGCCGCGCCCTGCTGGACAAGCTTTTGCACGAGGCGGATCTCCCGAAACGGAACATCCAGGGATATGACCGGATCGTTGCCGGACACCTGGCCGCCGCTTATTCAGTTTTCGCCAATGATGCCGATTGCTGTCTGGCGACTCAGTCTGCCGCCCAGGCATACGGTTTGGATTTCATCCCTTTGCATCGGGAACGGTACGACTTCGTCTTGCATCGGGAGACACTGGAGCTTCCAAGCGCGCAAGCTTTCCTCGATGTGCTGCAGCGCTCGGCTTTGCGCCGGAAGCTAGAGACACTTGCCGGTTATGACACGAGCCGGATGGGAGCGTTCGTTGATTAAACAAGTTGTGCTTCTAGTCTTCATGCTGACGGCATTTGCGGTGCGCGCTGTTGCGGGCGAGGTGCTCGTCGCCGCGGCTTCCGATCTCAGCTTCCCGATTAAGGAGATCATCGCCCAGTTTGAAAAACGGACCGGGCACACGGTCAAGCTGACATTGGGATCATCGGGAAATTTCCAGGCGCAAATCGTGAATGGAGCGCCGTTTGACGTCTACATTTCAGCCGATGTGGACTATGTCCGTCAGCTCGAACGGCGCGGACTGATCGAACCGGACACGCTCTTCATTTATGCCATAGGCCGCTTGGTGGTGTGGGCGCCAAATGGATCACCGTTCGACGTTCAGAAACTCGGCATGCAGGCGCTGCTTCAACCTGGCGCCAAGCGGATTGCAATTGCGAATCCCAGCGTAGCGCCGTACGGGCGGGCGGCTGTTGCCGCCATGCGTCACTACAAGGTGTATGAACATGCGGCGCCTCGGCTGGTCTTGGGAGAGAACATTGCGCAGGCTGCACAGTTTCTCGCCTCGGGCGCCGCAGATGTTGGCGTTATCGCGCACTCCCTGGCTCTTTCCGAGCCGATGCGGGCCGCAGGCCGATATTGGGAGGTTCCTCTCGTGGCTTATCCCACACTGAACCAGGCCATGGCCGTTTTGACGCATGCCAGGCAGGCCGGACACCTGCCCGCTGCTCGCGCTTTCTACAGCTGGTTCCGGAATGAAGCATCCCGCGACATTCTGAAAAAATATGGATTCTCGATAGGGGGACATTGAGCAATTTCTTGCACTTCAGAAATTGCTCAATGTCCCCGTCACCGTCCTTCCGTCCTGCTTGGTGGCCTGAACAATGAAGCGCTTGGGCGCGGGGCCGACGTAGTAGAAGGGGTAGCATGTGACGAGCGTTATCGTGTCGTCTTTTGTAGGTTGGAGGACTTTCACCTCATCCGGTTTGACGATAGTCGTGGAGGTAACGCGATAGGATTTCAGTCCATCCACTGTTGAAAACCGAATCGTGTCGTCTTTCCTGATCTTCTCGAGGCCTCGGAAGTACGTATCGCGATGTGCCGCGATACCGATGTTTCCGGTCGCCCACGGAAGAGCTGTTCCCGGGATTCGACCGGCGCCCAGCCGCAGCGTATGGTCCGCAATTCCTTCCATCACCATGACGCTCATGTTCAGACGTGGAATTTCCAGCCGCCCGACCAGCTCCCCTTCAGTCATCTTTTTTCGAGGGAGAGGAGATTTCGCTTCGGGCTTCGCCTTGAACAGCTCGCGCTCGAATTGCCGTTCCAGTTCATGCTGGTGGCGCCAGGCCTGCACTGAGAACGTCACATACAGTCCCAGGCAAACGATTCCAATGATAAAAAGAAGGCGTTGTAGCATCCACAATGAAGCCTGCAGGTTTCTTTCCAGACCAGCTGTTAAGCGATATGTTTTTTCTCAACCTGCTCAATGACTTCGCGATGCGGGATTCCCTGGCGGATGCGGAAATACTCATCGAAGGAAATAGCGCCTCGGGCAGGGTGGACTTGCCTTCCATACCGGTCCGCATAGACCCGGGTGAACTCCGCGCCCAGAAACAGGAGCTGCGCCGAAAAGTACACCCACAAGAGCAGCACCATCAGGGAGCTTGCCGCACCATACGCCGACGTTATGCCGCTTCGCGCCAGATAGAAACCGATGAAAATCTTGCCCGCCGTGAACAGGGCCGAGGTGACTGCGGCGCCGGTCCAAACGTCCCGCCATGCGATATGAACGTCTGGAAGAATCTTGTATATGGCGGCGAAAAGTATGGTCGTCATGACGAATGTGACGAGGAAATCGACCGTCGGGAGGAGTCGAGCCGTTCCCGGCACGAGATTGGAGAAGTACTCGGTGATCGCCGCGAGGACTGTGCTGATGACGAGCGAGACTACAAGAAGGAAACAAACCACCAGAACCATGGCGAAGGAAAGCAAGCGCGTGCGGAGAATTTCCGCCCAGACGCGACGGGATTTGGGGCGTACTTCCCAAATCGTGTTCATCGCGTCTTGAAGCTGCGCGAACAAGAGTGTCGCCCCGAATAAGAGAGCGATAGCGCTCACAATGGCGGCGGCGCCCGCGCCGCCGTTCGCGCGTGCGGAACCAATGGTGGCGACGGCGGCATCGGCAGCGTACGGCCCGATGACGTGGGCGATCTGCTCGCGGATGCCGTCCAGTGTGACTCCAGCATAAAAGAAAGAAACAATGGAAAGAATGATGATCAGCATGGGGGCGATGGAGAGGGCAGCGTAGAAAGCGAGAGCGGCGCCCAGGCGTTCGGCTCTATCCTCCAGCCATTTGTTGAAGGTTTGAGAGAGAAGCTCTCGAGCGGCTCCCATATATAGTTGGACGTTGCCTGGAAAAATCGTGAAAAAGCGGCGATCAGGCGATGCCCATCAATCAATTGGGAAACCAATCGGGAATGACTGCCAGCGTTCCTACATCTGGGGTGGAATAATTTTCAGATCCGCTGTGGTTTGGGCATTCTCGCCGAGGCGAACGGGTTTGCCGCGCGGTTCATACAGGCGAATGAATTCGGGATCCTGCCACGCTCCGGTTTCCACATCCTCCCAGGCGAATAATCTGTAATCGCCCGGAGGCACGCCTTCGAAATGGAAGCGACCGGTTGCGTCGGTGGATGCCACACGATAAAGGTCCATGCGTTCCCGGCGGGGTGCGTCCGGTACTAGGGCGACGGTGACGTTGACCGATGCGTTCTGCTTGTCGTCCGTGACCGATCCGTCAATGGTTGCGGTGTTCGGGCTGACGAGAACTTCGAGCAGCGCGTTGGGTTGCTCGTTGATCTGAAGACCTCGATCCAAAACATCGATGCTGCCGAGGCGAGCCATTTTCACGTACGACCTCGCGGGCATGCCTGAGATCGTCAGGCGGTAATCGCCAGGCGTCACTTGCGACACAACAAAGGTTCCGTTCGGCTGCACTTCTGCGGATGGCAATGGTCCGCCTCCGAAAGGACCCTGCGGGCCGGAATCGGAGCGAATATTCACGCGAATTCTGGATAGCTCCGGATCGTTGCTGCTTGGAGGTTTGCCTTCGATAGCCAGTCTTCCTGAGACCGGAAAGCCGGGGGACAGCACGAGCGTGACATTATCGACATCAGCGCCACCGACATCGACAGCGACGCGGCCGGTCATCCGATTCGTGCGGTCGGTGAGCGTGGCCACCACGTCGTAGGAACCTGGAACGACGCCGCGCAACTCAAAACGGCCCTGGCTGATCTGGGCCCTTGCGCGATTCATGCCAATTCCCATGGCGCCGGTCCGCCGCGGAATCAAGACAACCGAGGCGGCGGGCGCCGGCTGGCCGGTAGCAGCATTCATGACAATGCCGCGAATGCGGAGCGTTCTAACGGGTGAAACGCTGAGGTCCACTCCCGTATACGTGACCCCGGCGGGCAGGTTGATCGGTGACGCCGTAACAGGATCGAAAGTGTTTGGGAAATAAATGGGAACGTATCCTTCATCCTCGCCGCTTGCGTTTTCGATCGGCGTTCCTTGTCCGGGGCCGCCGCGACCGCGCTGCAAAAACGCCGCAGGTCCGAAGCGTCCGGGACCCTGTCCATCGGCGTACGTTGCGCTGACGTAGTATTGGCCGGGATCGAGCCAGAACAATCGATATTCTCCGAGGTCGTTCGTGGCGGCCTGCTGCACGGGCGTGAGGGTGCGCTCGCCCTGACGGTATACATATCGCATGGCCTGAACCATCACGTTGGGAAGGGGTTCGCCATCGCGATCGTAGATACGCCCCGCGATCGTGCCGGCTGGTATGAGTTGAAAAACGACATCGGTTAGCTGTTGTCCGGGGCCGACGGTGATCGGAAGTCCTGGACGGTTTGGCGATCGCTGACCGTATTCCGTGCGGACATATCCGTTGCGCGTGACTTCCAAACGGTACTCGCCGGCTTCCAGATTCTGGAAAACGAAGCGGCCATTGCCTTCCGTCGTAGCCGAATACGCCGAACCGCGAACCCCATTCCTCGTCAGCACCACTCGGGCCTTGGATACCGGGTCGCCGCCACCCATCCTCACGACATAACCTGTTATTGTTGCTTTGGTTTGGGTGGCCGAGTTTTGGGCCAACAGCAACGCGATAATCAGTGACGCCGCCTTCATCGATTCTTTCCTTGCATTACGATAGTACGAACCTCAGAGACAAAGGTTTCAAATTTTGCAAAACCTTTGGCTGCTCTCTTAGACCGCAAATCCTTAAATTTGGGAACTTGAAATCAGTTTATGATGGTTCGTTATGCCCAATGAATCGATTCGGAACATAGCGATCATCGCCCATGTGGATCATGGCAAGACGACGCTTGTCGACGGGATGCTCCGCCAGAGCGGAATATTTCGCGCCAATGAAGAGGTGAAGGAGCGCGTCATGGATTCCAATGATCTGGAGCGCGAGCGGGGAATCACCATTCTGGCGAAGACCACTGGCGTGCGCTACGGCGGTGTGAAGATCAATATCGTCGATACGCCGGGCCACAGCGACTTTGGCGGCGAGGTGGAACGCGCCCTCAAGATGGTCGATGGCGTTGTGTTGCTGGTCGACGCCAGTGAAGGTCCATTGCCGCAGACTCGTTATGTGCTGATGAAAGCGCTCGAGGCTAAACTGCCTGCCATCGCGGTGATCAACAAGATTGATCGTCCGGACGCGCGTATTCAAGAGGTGGTCAATGAGCTTTTCGATCTGTTCATCGATCTCGACGCTACCGAAGAGCAGCTCGACTTTCCCATCATCTATACCAACGCCAGGGCCGGCGTCGCAAAGGCATCACTGGATGACGGCGCCTCCGATGATCTCCGCCCTCTGTTCGATTCCATCATTAAGCACATCCCGCCTCCTGCAGGAGATCCGGATGGGGTGCTGCAAATGCTGGTGGCGAATCTGGATTACAGCGACTACCTGGGCCGCATGGCCATCGCGCGCGTTTTCAACGGAACGCTCAATCTCGGAGACGAGGTGGGGATTGCAAAGCTGGACGGCGCGCTGCACAAGACCAAGATCACGAAACTGTATTCATTTGAGGGCTTGCGGCGAGTGGATGAAACAATTGGCCGGCCGGGAGATATTCTCGCCATTGCCGGCGTGGAGGGCATCAACATCGGCGAAACCGTGACGAATGCGGAAACACCGCGGCCGCTGCCAAGAATTCAGATCGACGAGCCGACAATCGCGATGATCTTCACCATCAATACGTCGCCTTTCGCGGGACGCGAAGGGACGTACGTCACGTCGCGGAACCTGCGCGAACGTCTGGAGAAAGAGCTTCTCACCAATGTCTCGATTCGAGTTGAAGAAGCGGGCGGACCGGAAGCTTTTCGGGTCATGGGACGCGGTGAGCTTCAGCTTGCAATCCTCATTGAGACAATGCGGCGTGAGGGTTACGAACTAACAGTTGGCAAACCGGAGATACTGACTCGCACGATCAACGGCGAACTGCACGAACCACTGGAGATGCTGATCATCGATTGCCCTGAAAATTTTCTGGGGGTCGTCATCGAGAAGCTCGGCGGCCGCAAGGGCAAGATGTCGAAGATGGTGAATCACGGGTCGGGACGCGTCCGTCTGGAGTTTCATGTTCCGACGCGCGGCCTTATCGGGTTGAGAAGCGAGATTCTCACAGACACGCGTGGAACGGCTATCATGAATTCGCTGTTCCACGGCTACATCGTGTGGCAAGGAGATATCGCCATGCGCCCAACCGGCTCGCTCGTCGCAGACAGACCGGGGAAGGCGACTGCATACGCGATCTATAACCTTCAAGAGCGTGGAGAAATCTTCATCACTCCCACGACTGAAGTTTACGAAGGAATGATCGTGGGCGAGAACGCCCGGGCTGCCGACCTGGACGTGAACATCGTCAAGGAAAAGAAACTCACCAACATGCGCGCCTCCACTGCCGATGAAGCCATCCGGCTGGTTTCGCCTCGCATTCTCAACCTCGAACAAGCCATTGAGTTTATTCGCGACGACGAGTATGTGGAAATCACGCCCCAATCGATCCGCTTGCGGAAGAAGATTCTCCAAGCCAACAAAAGGTAAATCAGGACAGACCGCAATTGCGTGCCCGTTATTGGGATTTGTCACTGATTCGGTTTGGAAAAGGATCTGCTAATCAAACAGTAGCAGGGTTTGGTTCAACCGCCAGTTTATCGGGAGAAATGCATGACAACCATCACATCCAATAAAGCAGCTTATGTATTTGCAGGCACCGCAGTTGGGGGAGCTATCGGCTATCTGTTCTTCACGCGGTCAGGTGAACAGTTCCGAGAGTCCTTCAAGGGAATGACCTCAGAAGCCATTCCTCAAAAAATCTAAGATTCGCGGTGTTTCGTGGAAGAGAAAGGCGAGACGGTCACG
>CAZIPZ010000174.1:0-8849 GCA_964541075.1 uncultured Solibacteraceae bacterium
GAACTACGCAAACGACGGCGACAGCATCTACCGTCTGTTTTATGACACCGTAAAAGGCGGCGATTTTCGCGCACGCGAAACGAATGTTTATCGCCTGGCGCAAATCAGCGTGGAGATCATCGATCAGTGCGTCGCTCACGGCGTTCCATTCGCGCGAGAGTACGGCGGCACGTTGGCCAACCGGTCTTTCGGCGGCGCGCAAGTGTCGAGAACTTTTTATGCGCGAGGTCAGACCGGACAGCAACTGCTTCTCGGCGCCTACCACGCATTGCTCCGGCAGGTTGACGCCGGCAAGGTGACGATGTATCCGAGAACGGAAATGTTGGATCTGGTCATCGTCGACGGCGCGGCGCGCGGCATCGTGACTCGGAATCTCATATCCGGTAAGGTCGAGACCCACATCGGAGACGCGGTCGTATTGGGAACCGGCGGCTACGGCAATGTCTTTTATCTTTCAACGAATGCCAAAGGTTCAAATTGCACTGCAATCTGGCGCGCCTACAAGCGAGGTGCAGTCCTTGGAAATCCTTGCTTCACCCAGATCCACCCAACGTGCATTCCGGTGACTGGCGATTACCAATCCAAGCTCACGTTGATGAGCGAATCCCTTCGTAACGACGGCCGCATTTGGGTTCCCCAAAAAACAGGCGACAGGCGACCTGCCCATCAGATTCCGGAAGCGGAGCGGGATTATTTCCTTGAGCGCAAATATCCGAGCTTCGGGAATCTCGTCCCCAGGGACGTTGCGTCGCGGAACGCAAAAGCAGTATGCGACGAGGGACGGGGCGTCGGCGCCGGACTTGGTGTGTATCTGGATTTCGCCGACGCACTAAAACGACTGGGCAGACAAGGCATTTCCGAACGATACGGGAACCTCTTCGACATGTACGAACGGATCTCCGGCGAGACACCCTACGAAGGTCCGATGCGTATTTATCCAGCCGTGCATTACACGATGGGCGGACTTTGGGTTGACTATCATCTTATGACGACGATACCGGGCTTGTTTTGCATCGGTGAAGCAAACTTCTCCGATCACGGAGCAAACCGGCTCGGCGCCAGCGCATTGATGCAAGGATTGGCCGACGGGTATTTCATTATCCCGTATACGATTGGCGACTATCTCGCCGGCGCTAAGCTTCAAAAAGTAAGCCTTGATCATCCCGCCATCAAAGAAGCCGAGCAAGAAGTCGTCCGCTGCACCGAGAAGCTGCTGCAGACCAAAGGGTCCCGCACAGTAACGTCGTTTCATCGCGAATTGGGCAAACTGCTCTGGGACGAATGCGGCATGGCTCGCAATGAGACAGGCCTAAAGAAGGCGCTTAAGCGGATCCCGGAAATACGTGAAGAATTCTGGAAGAACGTGAAAGTGCCTGGAAGTGGCGCGGAATTAAATCAGTCGCTGGAGAACGCCGGCCGCGTTGCGGACTTTCTGGAGTTTGGAGAGTTGATGTGCAGGGATGCGCTGCATCGCAACGAATCGTGCGGCGGACACTTTCGCGAGGAATTCCAGACGCCGGACGGTGAAGCATTGCGCGACGACGAACGCTATTCCTACGTTGCCGCCTGGGAATACCGCGGGCCCGAAGCAACCCCTGTTCTCTATAAGGAGCCTCTCACTTTCGAATACGTTCATCCGACGCAGCGCAGTTACAAGTAATGAATTTGACTTTGCACATCTGGAGACAAAACAATCCCGCGGCTGCGGGACGCATGGTTCGCTACGAACACGGAAATGTGAATCCGGATATGTCGTTCCTCGAAATGCTCGATGTGCTCAATGAAGAATTGATCGCCAAGGGAGAAGAGCCGATCGCCTTCGATCACGATTGTCGCGAGGGCATTTGCGGAATGTGCGGATTCATGATCAATGGCATTGCCCACGGCCCCCAGCCTGGGACAACGGTTTGCCAGCTTCACATGCGTCATTTCCACGATGGGGATGTGCTCTACCTTGAACCTTGGAGGGCGAAAGCATTTCCCGTGGTCAAGGATTTGGTCGTTGAACGCAGCGCCTTCGACAGAATCGTCTCCGCCGGAGGGTTTATCTCAACCCCCATCGGAAGCGCGCCAGAAGGAAACACCATTCTTGTTCCCAAGAAAAATGCGGATCTGGCGATGGATGCTGCGGCTTGTATCGGCTGCGGCGCCTGTGTCGCCGCCTGTCCAAACGCATCCGCCGCTCTCTTCACAGGAGCAAAGATCAGCCATCTTGGCTTGCTGCCGCAGGGACAGCCTGAACGCTATCAACGCGTCGTGAAAATGGTGGCGCAAGTCAAAGAAGAAATGTTCGGCAGCTGCACCAACATCGGAGAGTGCGAAGCGGTTTGTCCGAAGGAGATTAAACTCGAAGTCATCGCGAGAATGAACCGCGATTATCTGTTTGCGCAGTGGACCGATCGCGGAGACGCCGCACGGAGAGATGAATAGAAGCAAGTGTAACGGTATTATCGAGCGGATAATGAAAGGTTGAGGCTGCTATAGGGGCGCCTTCGGCGTCTGCGGCCGCTAATGAGGGAGGTATGTGTGGTTCAAAAAGGTGTAAAGATTGAGGCTCCCACGGGAAAACTGGGCGTCCTCATTCCGGGACTCGGTGCAGTCAGCACAACTTTCATCGCCGGCGTCGAAGCGGTAAAGAAGAAGATCGCCCAGCCTGTCGGCTCTCTGACTCAATCGGGAACCATCCGCCTGGGAAAAAGGACGGAGCATCGCGTTCCGAAGATCCGCGAATTTGTGCCTCTCGCAGGCTTGGACGATCTTGTTTTCGGCGGCTGGGACATTTACGAAGACAATTGTTACGAAAGCGCAGTGAAAGCCGGCGTGCTTGAGCGCAGCCTGCTCGAAGCCGTGCGTCCAGAAATCGAACAGATTCGTCCGTGGAAGGCGGTGTTCAGCCAGGAGTACGTCAAAAGACTCCAAGGGCCCAACGTAAAGTCAGGCAAGAACAAGATGGAACTCGCCGAAATGGTTATGAGCGATATTGATGAGTTCCAAAAGAAGCACAATTTGTCGCGTCTGGTTATGGTCTGGTGCGGAAGCACCGAGGTTTACATGAAGCCGGAAGCCTCGCACGGCTCCCTCGCTTCATTTGAAAACGCGTTGCGGTCCAATGATCCCTCCATTTCGCCGAGCATGATCTATGCCTACGCCGCGCTCTGCAAGCGAATCCCATTTGCGAATGGCGCTCCGAACCTCACAGTGGATATTCCTGCGCTTACTCAGTTGGCTTCCGAGAAAACTGTCCCAATATGCGGCAAGGACTTCAAAACGGGACAGACCCTGATGAAGACGATCATTGCACCGGGCCTGAAGTCACGAATGTTGGGGTTGAGTGGATGGTTTTCTACGAATATTCTCGGTAACCGTGACGGAGAAGTGCTGGATGACCCGGATTCATTCAAAACCAAGGAGGAGAGCAAGCTCTCCGTTTTGGATCAAATCCTCCAGCCCGACCTTTATCCGGACCTTTATAAAGATTTTACGCACAAAGTGCGAATTCATTACTATCCGCCTCGAGGTGACAACAAGGAAGGCTGGGACAACATCGACATCTACGGATGGCTGGGTTATCCGATGCAAATTAAGATCAATTTTCTGTGTCG
This sequence comes from uncultured Solibacteraceae bacterium, assembly GCA_964541075.1. GTDB lineage: Bacteria > Acidobacteriota > Terriglobia > 20CM-2-55-15 > 20CM-2-55-15 > CAZIPZ01. Next base: position 3,603 of record CAZIPZ010000174.1, read on the forward strand.
TGACAGCATCTTAGCCGCGCCCATTGTACTCGACCTCGTCCTATTTCTGGATCTGGCCCAGCGATGCGGGATGCGCGGAATTCAGGAATGGTTAAGCTTCTATTTCAAGAGTCCGATGTGCGCGGCGGGACTCTATCCGGAGCACGATCTGTTCATTCAATTAATGAAATTGAAGAATACGTTGCGCTACCTCCGAGGCGAAGATCTGATTACCCATCTCGGAATGGAATATTACGACTAGCGAAATTGGTGTCGCCCACGTCCAAGTTGAAGAGTTAAGGGGTTGGCGGAGGCCTCTTTACTTTTAGTGGATTACCGTTCCCTTTTAATTGCGCGCCGGGACAAAGTTCGGGTAGAATCGCCCCCACCGCCGAAAGCCGAGCGACGGCCATTTAGAAGTGCAGTAGAATCAGAAAACGCGCTTTTAATTATCGCAATTAATACAGGGTGCAATGTTGGTTTCTAACCGCTTTGAGTCCCTTGGAGTTTTGAGGAGGTCATTTCTGACATGAGAAAAAGTTATCTGGGATTTTCCCTACTGCTGATGGTCGCGCTGACAGTGCCCGCACTTAGCCAAGGTCCCAGCGCAAAGTCGGAGTACGAGTCGTATATGGGGTTCTTTAGCGAGAAAGTCCCCCAGAAGCAGGCTGAGTTAGGCGAGAAGTTCCTGGTAGACAATAAGGAGTCTGGCTTCCGCATCGACGCTTACACGCTTCTTGTCAAAGCTTACACGCAAGCTCAAAACTGGGCGAAGGTGATGGACGCGGCTGATCGGTTTAAAGCAGAGTTTCCAAATGCCGATCCCAAGAAGAAAATCTTCGTATTCCAAAATGCGATGGTGGCCGGCCAACAGGCTAACAATTTCGAGAAGATCATTTCGTACGGCGACACCGTTCTCTCGATTGATCCCAACGACCTCAACGCTTTGATTACAATCTCCAGCATGTTGCCCGAACGGCTGCCGCAGGACGAAGCCGGAAAGAAAGCATCTCTTGATAAATCTGCAACTCTCGCAACCAAGGCTCTGGGAATTGTGCAGCAGTATTTCAGCCAGCCCAAACCGGCTGGCTTCTCCGACGCCGATTGGGCTAAGGAACGAGCCAACCTCGAAGGTCAACTTCACAGCACGCTCGGTTTAGTTCACCTAACCCGCCAGGAATATGACAAATCTGCTGAAGAGTATGAACTCGCTCTAAAGAGCACCCCGAAGGACGGAGTTGCGCATTTCCGGATGGGGTTGGCGTTCCAATACCTCGCCTCCAACGCTTCAAGGTCTTTGCTGGACGCTATCAAAGAAGAGAACTCGGCGAAAACTTCGAGGGCGGACAGAATGCTGCTCGACGAAATTGTTGCAAAGCGGCAAGCCATTGAGGAAGAGGTTCGCCTAAAGCGTGACAGAGCGATTGATGAACTTGCTACGGCAGTCGCAATCGGCGGCGTCGTTGCCCAACCGGCGCGAGATCAACTGGAGAAACTCTATAAGGCGAAAAACAACGATTCGCTCGACGGGCTCGACAAATTGATCAACGACAAGAAGTCACAGGTTGCAAGCATGCAATAAAACGGCATGTCCAAAAAGGGGCGGGTTACCGCCCCTTTTTTATTGCTTGCCGGAAGGAGTTTTTCGGATGCGGGAGGGTTGCTTCTCGACTGTTTCTGGCGCCGAAGGAGGATTCACAACAACCGAAGGCTGGCGAAAACTCATCTCAAGTCCACGCCGATCAAATTCGTCTTTAATGCGTCTCCGCCATTCCCTCATTACTTCCCACTGCTTCAATGGCGGGGTCTTGACGATCAATCGAATTTTCACGCCATCGATGCCGAGTTCCTCAACACCCAAAACCTGCGGACTCTCCATCAAACGGTCGGGCCAGTCCCGGTAAAGTTGCTCTCCAATGCGTTCGAGCACCGATAACACCTCATCAAGTCGTTCGTGGTAAGACACATTCACGTCCACCACCGCGCGCGACCATTCCTTCGTCATTACGGTGACGCTTTGAATGTTGCCGTTCGGAATAACGTGAACCTGTCCCTCGATGTTTCGAAGCACCGTAACTCTTAAAGTCATTCGCTCCACAACACCGGAAAATTCGCCGATTCGCACAACGTCGCCGACGCCGAATTGATCTTCAAACAGAATGAAAAAGCCAGAAATGACATCCTTAACTAGACTCTGAGCGCCAAAACCGACAGCCAGACCAACTATGCCGGCGCTCGCCAGTATCGGACCAATGTCGAAACCGAGATCCGAACTAACGGTCAAGGTCACAACTACAAGTAGAACAGCCTTTAAAACACTCCGAATGATGTGTCTCAGCGTGATCGTACGCTGCTCCACTCTGGCTGCGTTGATTACATCGCCGGGCGGAATCAGCAGATGAAGACGCTTCAGTGTGGAATCAACCAATTTCAGAATGATGAAACCGACAAAAACGATCCATGCGATGCGGACAAGAGGCGGAACGACTGGATATTGGAGAGGCAGGTAGCGTAACCACTCAGGCATCGTTCGGCTTAGTGTATCATGGAGAAAATATTGGGAATGCTTGAGTTGATCAGCTTATGGTTCGAAAAACTCGCCAAAATCCGGCTCATGTGCTGTCCATCATTCTTGCTGGTGGTGCGGGTAAACGGCTGTGGCCGCTTACCCAAGACCGCTCAAAACCCGCCGTGCCGCTGGGCGGAAAATACCGGTTGATCGATATACCAATAAGCAACTGCCTAAACTCCGGTTTGAAACGGATGTTCGTGTTGACGCAGTTCAACTCCGCATCGCTGAATCATCACATCACAAACACGTTTCGGTTTGATCCATTCGCAGAGGGTTTTATCGAGGTTCTGGCGGCCGAGCAGACCGTAAGCAACCCGAATTGGTTTCAAGGAACCGCCGATGCTGTGCGCCAGCACCTGCACCGCTTCACCGAGAAGAATGATGATTATCATCTCATTCTCGCGGGAGACCAACTCTACAGGATGAATTACGAGGAACTCCTTGATCGTCACTGGAAATCCGGGGCTGACGTAACCGTCTGCGTCATTCCGAAAAGCAGCGAAATGGCGTCCTCATTCGGCCTCTTGAAGTTGTCCGCCGATTGGGGAATCCAACAATTCCGGGAAAAGCCCAAAGGCGACGCTCTTCTGGAAATGCGCACCGATACGAGTGCGCTGGGCCTCAGTCCGGAACAGGCGAGAGAGAGGCCGTATCTGGCTTCAATGGGTATCTATCTCTTTAAAAGAAGCGCCCTGGTGGACTTGCTCGCAGATCCGTCTATGATTGATTTCGGTTACCAGGTCATTCCAAAAGCGATTGAAAAGTTCAACGTGAACGGTTTTCTTTTTGACGACTATTGGGAAGACCTCGGCACCGTGGATGCCTTTTACAAAGCCAATATTGACCTGACACGATCGACGCCGCATTTTGACTTTCATGATATAAGCGCCCCCATTTACACCCACCCCCGCTTCCTTCCGCCCTCGCGCATTGAGCAATGCGAAATCAAAGAATCGATCATTGCAGAAGGATCCATTCTTAAAGGCGCGCGCATCGTTAACTCCATTGTCGGCATCCGGAGCATCATCGCAGAGGATGTTGTCTTAGAGAAAACGCTGATCATGGGAGCCGATTACTATGAAGAACGGGATGACGATGTCCACAATCGCCAACTGAACAGACCCGCTATAGGCATTGGAAAAGGCTCCTTTATCCGAAAAGCGATTATCGACAAAAATGCTCATATCGGCGAGCGCGTTCGGATTCTAAATGAAAAGGGAGTCCAGAACTTTGATGGTCAGGGTTATTACATACGGGACGGCATCGTCATCGTTCCAAAGAACGGAGTCGTTCTAAACGACACGGTGATTTAGTGTCTCAGCCGCCCGGACGGCCAACTCGAAAGAGTTGTCTCAACTCAATCGGCGGTCCTATTCAGTCGCTGCAGGATTGGTTGCGTGACAGGTCAGGCAAGTAACAGGCTGTTTCAGTTTGTCCCTCGCATGGTATTGATCGCTATTCAGTCGGGCAACCCACTTCTGCATCAGCTCCACCATGAACTTCTTGTCCTTCTCGAGTTGATCATTGATGGGCAGGCGGTTCTTAGGAATCTTTTCAAAGTTGACCTGACCGGACACATGACAATCCGTGCACCAAACCCTTCCCTTCTCGGGGTCCTTAAGGGGAGAACTCCACTTGGGATTAGGGTTCTTGTTTTGAGGGACGCTGTATAGCGCTTCGACCCACATGTGCATGAAATACGCTTTGGCAAACGGCGGGACTTTTGGAGCTTCCTGCATGCCGGCTGATTCCATGCCAGCAGGTTCCGCGCCCGCCGGCGCGGCCAATGGCCTCGCGTTAGGATCAACAACGGGTCGAGGAGCGTCCTCAAGACGCTCTCCGGATTTCACTACCTCCAGGTTCTGATTACATCCGGTTGACAGAAGCACGCACAAAAGCACCAAAGCAACTCTCATATTTTATCGACCCTTGAATTGAGGCGGCCGCTTCTCGACGAACGCTGTGACGCCTTCAAGAAAATCCTCGCTATGAAAGCATTGCATCTGGAGTTCAGTCTCCCGTGCAAACGCGGCCTCCAGATCCGTACTTAAACTTCGATAGATCGACTCTTTTGCCATTCTTAGAACGCCGGGTGGGTTCTCCGCAATTTTCTTGGCGCTATCGGACACAACCGACATCAGTTGATCGTGTGCTACGACTCGATTAACCAGCCCGAACTTTTCGGCGTCAGCCGCATGGACAACCGTTCCAGTGAATATTAACTCGCAAGCTCTGCCGCTTCCGATCAATTTGGGAAGAAACCAACTAGCTCCCCAATCCGGATGAAGGCCTATGCGTGCAAAGCTTGGGAAGAAAGCCGCTCTGTCGGATGCAATGCGAACATCACAACCGAGGGCAAAACTCAGGCCCGCTCCAGCGCATACGCCGTTCACTGCCGCAATGACAGGTTTGGGAAGCGACCGCAGCCGCCGCGTGATCTCTTGACCTTTGTTAAGAACCTCCCGAAACCCGGCATGGTCGTTATTCTCGCGAAGCGCCTTCAGATGTCTTACATCTCCTCCGGCCGAGAAAGCCCGACCCTCTCCAGTAACGACCAGAACCCGGACCTCGTCATTGGAGGCCACTACTTCCAAGGCCTGAAGGATATCCTCACGCATCGAACCGGAGAATGCGTTGAGCTTCTCCGGCGTCTTGAGCTTAATGGTGGCGACGGGACCTTCCGTATTGAAGATTAT
>CAZIPZ010000175.1:0-8659 GCA_964541075.1 uncultured Solibacteraceae bacterium
CAGCCTTATCCACGGCGCCCTGCATGAAGTCCAAACGATGTGTGAGGATGACCTGGGCGCCATAGGCGCGTAGCAGCGTGACGCGCTCCATGCTCACGTCATCCGGCATCGTCAGTATGACTTTGTAGCCCTTCGCCGCACCGACGATGGCCAGCCCGATTCCTGTATTTCCACTGGTCGCCTCCACGATTGTTCCACCAGGCTTGAGTCGGCCATCTCGCTCGGCGGCTTCGATCATGCTTAATCCAATCCGATCCTTCACGCTACCGCCCGGATTGAACAGTTCGAGCTTTACAAGCATTTCAGCCCAGCCATCTTTCGGAAACCGCTTGAGCCGTATGATCGGAGTGGCGCCGATGACTTCACAAATACTGTCGTAAATTCGAGTGTGCATGAACCGGTTCATTATCCCACCCTCAAGCGTATGACAAAGCTCAAACTGAACGTGGTCTGAAATCCCTGCGTAAAGTCCGGAACTCCGGGCGCATCACGGTTGTCTAATAAAACAGCCCCTTGAACAGTTATCACCTATGAAGGGCTGAAATGCAGGAGACCGAGAAAGCTCAGTGGATCAGTGGAGCTCTGAAACGTCACGAGGCGTCGTTGCTCCGATATTCCTCCTGGATCCTTGGAGACTCCGATCGAGCCAGGGAAATCGTCCAGGAGGTCTTCCTGCGATTGTGCAAGGAACAGCCCTCCCGGCTCTCGAACCACCTGCCGCAATGGCTCTTTACGGTTTGCCGCAACCTGTCCTTCGATGCCCGCAGAAAGGAGATGCGAATGACTCGCCTTGAGGATGCGGACTTTGGAATCAAATCCGATCTCGAAGACAAGCAGACGGTGAGCGAGATTAAACGGATTATTCAGACACTTCCCAAGAACCAGCGAGAGGTCCTTTATCTGAAGTTTCAGTGCGACCTTTCCTACAAAGAGATCAGCGATGTGACAAAGCTCTCAGTCAGCAACGTTGGATTTCTGATTCATACGGCCGTTCGAAGTATTCGAGAACGGGTTCTTCCACAAACGGCAAGGAGAACGCCATGACTATCGACCGAGATGATCCAAAATGGACAGCATATGTTCTGGGTGAGCTCGGTGACGCGGAACGCGTCGAGCTTGAACGCGAGATCGCGTCTTCTCGAGAAGCAATGGAATTCATCGAGGAGCTTCGGCTTGCGACGGCAATGCTCAAGAGTGAGTTATCGCCGTCCTCAGCGCCGCTATTGAAGCCGGAGCAGCGCAATGCGATCCGTGCAGCGAGCATAGCCAACACGCGATCGGTGCGCGTGATGCGCGGTGCGGTGTGGGCGACGAGTATTGCAGCTGCGCTTTTAATTGTTGCGACGGTATCGATTCCGTCTTTGTTGCGGTCGCGCCAATCCGGCGTGCCGCAAGTTGCGACCCTACCTGAAAGTTCAATCAGCGAACAGTATTCTTCACCGCCGCCGTCTCGAAGTGCTCAGAGTCTTGCGCCTCGTCGCGAAGACGCTGCGGCGCAAGAAGCTCAGGTTTCTCCATCTGCACTCCCCGTAGAGTCGAACGCAGCAAACACAGAGAAAAAGGAAAGCACTGGAGTGGCATACACGAAAGTTGCGCCGGCATCGCCTGGTCCGCCGTCGCCTGTGTATAGCGGAGTCTTGGGCGGCGTTCTTCGAGATTCCGCCCAAACCGTAGGTCGAGCTGCAGCCGCTGCTCAGGAAATGCGTCCGGTGTTGGATCGTCGCGATCCGCAGGGTTTCAATACGGAAGCGTATGACCGCATCATGGACAATCCGTTCATTCGCGTCAGTCAGAATCCCTTGTCAACGTTGTCGATTGATGTGGATACCGCGTCCTATGCCAACGTTCGGCGGTTTCTCAATCAGAACCAAATGCCGCCCAAAGACGCTGTGCGAATTGAAGAGCTGGTGAACTATTTCAGTTACAGCTATCCGGAACCCCGGATGGAACATCCTATCGCGGCCCATATGGAAGTAACATCCGTTCCGTGGAATCCAAGACATAGGCTGGTCAAAATCGGAATTAAAGGCCGGCAGATCGATCTGAGCCGACGGCCGGCCAGTAACCTCGTCTTCTTGATCGACGTGTCAGGATCGATGCAGCCCCCGCAGAAGCTGCCTCTGCTAAAGAGCGCTATGAAACTGCTGGTGGATCAGTTGAACGAAAATGACCGCGTCTCGATCGTCGTATACGCGGGCGCTTCCGGAGTGGTGCTTCCTCCCACTAGCGGCGACAAGAAAGAGGTCATTATCAGAGCGCTGGAGAACCTTGAAGCGGGCGGGTCTACGAATGGAGCTTCGGGCATCCAGCTTGCGTATAACATGGCGGTATCCAACTTCATTCGCGGCGGCATCAATCGCGTGATTCTCGCAACCGATGGAGATTTCAATGTAGGTGTTACGAATCAGGGTGATCTCACTCGCCTCATTGAGGACAAAGCCAGAAGCGGTGTCTTCTTGAGTGTCGCCGGTTTTGGAATGGGAAACCTGAAGGATTCCACGCTTGAAAAGCTAGCCGATATCGGCAACGGCAATTACGCCTACATTGATTCCCTCAATGAGGCGCGAAAAGTTCTAGTCGAAGAGATGGGTGGAACATTGATGACGATCGCGAAGGACGTGAAGATCCAGGTTGAATTCAACCCATCGCTCGTGAATGCGTACCGATTGATCGGTTATGAAAACAGGGTCCTGCGTCCGGAAGATTTCAATGACGACCTGAAAGATGCCGGCGATATGGGCGCCGGTCATACCGTGACTGCGTTGTTTGAGATTGTTCCTGCCGGGATGGACGTGCCCGCGTCAAGTGTAGATCCGCTGAAATACCAGGCTTTTGCCGCGCCTGTTCAGCGCGCACTCAGCGGGGAATTGTTGAATTTGAAAATTCGATACAAAGAGCCTGAAGAAAACCGAAGCAAACTATTGGAAGTTCCTTTGGTCGATCGCGGCGCCGATTTCGCAGCAGCCAGCTCGGACTTTCGTTTTGCTGCGGCCGTTGCGGAGTTTGGAATGATCTTGCGCGATTCTCCTTACAAGGGGAATGCGTCCTACGATGCGGTGCTGGATATCGCCGGTCCGAGCAAAGGCGTTGATAAAGGCGGCTACCGGGCCGAATTCATCGATCTCGTGCGGCGAGCGCGGGCACTGAACGAGCTAAGATAGCAGCCGTCATCTTCAGTTTCAGTGAAAGTCGTGCGACATGACAGCAGCTTTACTCAGAGGTAGGATTTGGACATGCGCTGTTTTGACGGAAATAACGCCGTCCAGATTTTGCAGCCGACCTTCAATGAGAAGGAACTTACCTTCGACAATTGCCATGCGATTTTTCTGGAAGATGTCCGGCGTAATGATGACATTGGAGATGCCGGTTTCATCTTCGAGGCTAAGGAAAACGAAACCCTTTGCAGTGCCGGGACGTTGGCGAGCGATGACTGCGCCGGCCACTCGAACATGCGCGCCGTTGCGAAATTTCTGAAGATCTTTCGCGGGAATTACGCTACGCGCGTTCATCTCCTTGCGGTAGTAGGCCATAGGATGCGGTCCCGTAGTCATGCCCGATCCATTGAAATCAGCTACAAGACGTTCTTCGGCAGTCATTGGACGAAGAGGCGAAGCCTCGTCCGGAGTGTCGATGGTTTCCAGCAGCGGACCGGACTGGCGACAAGCGCGTTCAACTTGCCATAAGGCGTCACGCCGGTTGATGTGGTGATCGGGTTTCAGAAAATTCAGCGCGCCCACTTCCGCCAACAAAATCATTTCGCGCTTTTGAAGCTCGGGAACCCGTCGCGTCAAATCCTCTATTGAATAAAAAGGACATTCAGTTCTTGCCCGGACAAGAGCCTGCGCGGAAGATTCGCGCATTCCTTTGATGTACCGTAAGCCAATTCGCAGTCCATCTTTTTCAAGGGTGCACAACCAATCCGATCGCGTCACATCGATAGGTTTGATCTTCAACCCATGACGCTGCGCGTCTTTCACTAGTGTGGCCGGACTATAAAATCCCATAGGCTGATTGTTCAACATGGCGGCAGTGAAAGCCGCTAGATAGTGACACTTCAAATATGCACTTGCATATGCAATCAGCGCGAAACTTGCAGCGTGGGATTCCGGAAATCCATACAGTGCAAACGACGTAATAGAACGAACGATTTCCTCCTGCGGCGCGCCTGTGATTCCGTTTCGTTCCATTCCGGCGCGGAGCTTCACTTCAACTTCCTTCATTTTCCTTTCAGATCGCTTGAATCCAAAAGCGCGCCGCAATTCTTCGGCTTCGCCTCCGGTAAACCCGGCCGCGATCATAGCCACTCGCAACAATTGCTCCTGAAATAGCGGCACGCCCAATGTGCGTGAAAGAACTGGTTTAAGCGAAGGGTGTGGATACTGAACGGTTTCGCGTTTCTGTCGCCGCTTTAAATAAGGATGGACCATGTTTCCGACGATCGGACCGGGACGAATGATCGCGACCTGCACCACGATGTCGTAAAAATGTTCTGGGTGCATGCGCGGCAGACATGACATCTGAGCCCGGCTTTCGATTTGGAACATGCCAATGGTGTCTGCCTTTTGCAACGCAGCGTACACCTGAGGATCATCCTGCGGAAGATGAGCAAGATCGACTGTTTCATTATGGTGATTGCGGATCAGCTTCAATGAGTCTTCGAGAACAGCCATCATTCCAAGTCCGAGAAGATCGACTTTAACGATCTTCATATCCGCGCAGTCATCTTTGTCCCACTGAACCACTACACGGCCCGGCATCGTGGCAGGTTCGAGCGGAACGACGGCGTCAAGCTGTCCCTGACAGACAACCATTCCTCCGGAATGCTGGCCGAGGTGCCGGGGGAGATCCTGAAGCTTTGAACACAATTCCAGAAACTTGTGAATGCGAGGTTGGCGGAGATCCATACCGGCTTGCATGAAGTGGGCTTGAAGAGTGTCCGACTCATCCTTGTATTCCCAGGTTCCCACGAGACTGGCTACTCGATCGAGAGTTGAAGGATCAAATCCTAAAACTTTGCCCACTTCACGCGCTGCCGAACGGCCGCGATATGTGATGATATTCGCAGTCATGGCAGCCCCGCGTTTTCCATAAAGGTCGTAAACGTGTTGAATGACTTTTTCACGCTGATCGCCGCTGGGAAGATCCAGATCGATGTCCGGCCATTCGTCGCGTTCATCGGATAAAAATCGTTCGAACAGAAGATCCATCTTCACGGGATCGACGGCTGTGATTCCTAGCGCGTAACAAACGGCGCTGTTGGCGGCGGAGCCACGTCCCTGAACCAGAATGTTGTGTGTTTTGCAGTACCGCACGATCTCCCAAACAATGAGGAAGTAACCTTCAAGGTTGAGTTTTTCAATAAGAGCCAGTTCCCGTTGGATTTGCGTCCGAGATCTCGCGTCATAAGGACGAAACCGTTCAAGCGCGCCTTCTTCGGTGCGTTTTCGCAAAAACGACGCTGCTGTTTCGTTTTCACCTACGGGGTAGATGGGGAATTTATATCCGAGATCCTTTAAGGTGAATTGAAGCCGTGAAGACACCTCCAGTGTGTTGTCGATGGCTTCAGGCAAGTCGCGAAAAAGCTCGCCCATTGCAGCAACTGGTTTTATATGACGTTCGGAATTGTGCTCGAGAAGGCGGCCTGCGGTTTCGAGAATTCTGTGATTTCTCAGACAGGTGAAGACATCTAGAATCTCACGCTGTTTTTCAAGTGCGTATCGCACGCCATTGGTTGCAAGCAAGGGAAAACCTAGAGACTTCGCAAGCTCTATAGCATGCTGATTGATCGCTTCTTCCTCTCGATTGAAATGCCGTTGCAATTCCACATAAACGTTTTCCTTTCCGAAAATGCCTGCAACACGGTCGAGTGTTTTTTTGCCGCTTCTGTGAGGAATGGATTTTGTAAGCACTCCATGTTCGCCTCCGGTTATGCAAATGAGACCCTTGGAATATTCGGCCAGTTCATCTTCTTCGATTGCGCCTTTACCTTTAGGCGATCGAAGCTTCATACGAGTCAGCAACCGGCAGAGATTTTGATAGCCTTCGCGAGTTTCGACGAGAAGGGCATATCGCGCACCTGTGCTGGCGGTGATTTCGGCGCCGACATGAGGTTGAATACCTGTCTTGCAAGACGCGAGATGGAATCGCGGTGCGCCATACACCCCGTCGCGATCGAGAACCGCCATGGCAGGAATTCCAAATTCGGCGGCGACGCCTGCCAGTTCTTCAGGCAGAGAAGATCCTTCAAGGAAGCTGAAGGCTGAAGTCGCATGAAGTTCGACGTACTTCAATCGTAGACTCCTTCAACAAACCAACGATCTTCCGCCGCATCCCAATGGATTCGATAAACTGAACCCAAAATTTCCACATCCCATTCCTCACGAGTCCAGACAGTTCCTACATTCCACCAATCTCCGCTCGTCCGCCAGGGGCCGCTGACGGTGATAACACGGCCATGAACGCCATGGAAGGCGACCCGGCATGGAATACGGTTGTGCGTTTCAACCGTTGCCTCCAGTCGTGGCCGAAACAATCGAAGAGCAATAAGAGTGAAGGAAGGCTTTGACCTTGAAAGATCTCCCGCAGGCTTTGAAAAGCTGAAACGCCGTTCGCCGGTGATTCCAAATTTTTTCATTCGGAAAGAATCCGGATGATGTGTATCGAGGACTTCAACCCCTCCAATATGGTTTTCACCCACGACGGCGGCAATTCGAGCAAGAGTCAATTCCAGTTTTTCCGGCTCTGGCGACAATGGTGTGAATAATCCGTTCTGAATAACTCTCGGTTTAACCGGATCGACTTTGATGTGTGCTGCTGTAACGGCCTTTCCTGGAGGATGCGCCTCCAAATCCAAAATCAGCAGCTTCGTCAGAAGTCTTGAATTTCGAATAGGCAGTGGAAGACGCAGTACGCGGATGTATGCCCCCCTTAATTGATCTCTACGTAATGTGAGATGCACCTCGTGAGTCGACAGATTGCGCGCTTGCAAACGCCTGCATATCTGTTCGATCAACCGTGAAAAAACGAATGTCAGCGGTTCAATGGTCTCGACCGCGTAATCGAATTCCATGCTTTCTTCAAACTGGGGCTCTTCCTTGTGCAGTATCAATGGCCGCATGCCGACGCCACGCGCGAGTTTATGAAGGTTGAGACCTTCCTGATCAAGCCTTGCGGTTACGTCAGCAGCTGGAAGCTTTGCAAATGCTCCCAGGGTTGAAATACCCCAACGATTGAGGATCTCGAATATTTCGAAAGGCGGTGAAATGACTTCGAGTGGAAGATCCTGTAGGTATAGGTGCTCACTTCCTTTTTTCAGGACGGTGAGTCCTGGAAGTCCACGCGCGGCTGCAATGGCCGCGTCAGGATTAGCTGCGATTGCGACATTGGCCGTCATCCCGACTGATGCGACCTGTTCCAGCACCTTTGCAGCGATGTCTTCGTTGGATCCGATTAGTCTTTCGAGCCCTTCAACATCGAATATGACTGTTCCGTGATCTGTCTGTTCCACTCGAGGGGAAAATGCGTACGCGCAATCGAGCAGAAGGCGCTGGTAAAACGCATCAGATGGAAAATTGAGAGCGAAAATGCATGCGTACATGGAAATGTGGAGATTTGGAATTGCGAATCTGCAATCGCGAGTTTGGCGCCGCCCTGCGGCAACGAACGATTTCAACGTCAGCATCAAAAGCATTGAACAGCCGGGACCACTCCGCGCGCAGAGCTTCCAGCCGCAGCACCAGAGCAGCTGCGGATCGAACGACGCTTTCACGGCTCAAAACGAGGAGAACGGTGGGAGTTTTTTCAATCGCGCGCTGAAATCGGAACCACGATGCCAGAGGCATGGCATGCACTTGCGCCGCCGGCAGGCCGCTGAGGTCCATCGCTACGCATCCAAAACCGCCTCCTTGCAGCAACAAGTCCGTGGTCTTGAGCGCTTGATCGAATTTCCTGCAGCGCACCCAAAGCAGTCTTTTTAAATCCACGCCGCCGGCAATTCCGGATTTGGGATCAAATGAATCCGTTCCGTCTACCAGCGCGCAACTTTCATTTCGTGCAGTTGCTTCTGCCAGGATGGCGATAGCGGCGCTGGTGCACCCAGAAGATGGTGGCCCATAGATTTCAGTGATGGCGCCGCGAGGCAAACCACCTATGACGGCATCAAGCGGAGCAATTCCTGTAGAGATAGCATCGAAGACACATTTATCTAACTCGGTAAAAGGCGACAAAATCCTTTCACCAAGCTCGGATTCCAGGCGGGCGCGAAGGACAGCTGATTGCATGACCTTATACCGAGATCCAAATCTCTTTATACCGAACAAATGTTCGGTAGTCAAATGTCAACGCAATTATCCCTTGGATGTATAAATGGCTACCGGAAAGACTGAATTAGAACTCAGGCTTGAACGAATCAACAACCGCGCCGACCTCCGACTGGAGTATCTCCAGCGTTTCAGCGACCCGCGTTCCGTCAGCGAACTCTACGTGCACGGAGAACAGGCGCTTCATCATCACATCCCTAAAATCGGTGCGTGTCTGCATATAGACCATTGTCCTGACGACGCTGAGGCGTCTGTGTTTGTCAGGATTGGAGATGTCTCGGAGAATGGCGGTCCATTTCGTTCCAGAGCAAGGCTGCAATCGCTTGATCGCTGCTTGGTGA
>CAZIPZ010000176.1:0-7182 GCA_964541075.1 uncultured Solibacteraceae bacterium
ATTCGCGCCGTTGCTGATCGTCCAGGCCGTGCTGAATAACGCCGACGCTCAACCCCATGAATTTGTACAAGCGGCCCATCCATTCCGAGTCGCGCCGCGCCAGGTAGTCGTTCACCGTGACGACGTGGACGCCCTTGCCCTCGAGTGCGTTCAGATACGCTGGCAAAGTCGCCACAAGAGTCTTGCCCTCTCCGGTCTTCATTTCAGAGATCTTTCCTTGATGCAGAACGTATCCGCCGATGAGCTGAACATCAAAATGCCGCATTCCCAAAACGCGTTTGCCGGCTTCGCGAACTACCGCGAAGGCTTCCGGAAGGATATCGTCCAGCGCCGCGCCATTAGCGACTCGTTGCTTTAGCTCAGGCGTTTTACCTTTGAGTTGTTCGTCTGAAAGGGAGGAAATTCTAGGCTCTAGAGCATTGATGGACTCAACGATCGGTTGGATCTTTTTAATTTCTCTGTCGTTATTGCTTCCCAGGAACTTCTTAACAATGCTATCGAGCATAGATGAGTGTAACGGGAAAAAGGCGGGAGGCACAAGGGCCACAAGGCTTTAAGCCTGTTGGAGCGGCGACTTCACGCCGCCCCAGCGCCTTAGCGAGGTACGTAATTGAGAGGATTAACCGGACGATCGTCGAGGCGCACTTCATAATGAAGATGCGGCGCTGTTGTTCGGCCTGTGCTTCCAACATAGCCGATGATGTCGCCTTTTTGCACCTTCTGTCCGGGACGAGCTTGGAACCGAGACAAATGGCCGAGACGAGTCGTGAATCCATTTCCGTGATTGAGGACGACGAGATTTCCGTATGCCGCTTGACGGCGGGCCAACATAACCAAACCGTCCGCTGGGGCGCGAACAGGGGTTCCGTACAAGCCCGCGATATCGATGCCGAAATGCATTTCCGCATCACCATCGAAGGGATCCGGACGGCTTCCGTAGTGACTCGTCACTCTTCCTTGAAGAGGCCATATGGTCGGAGTGATCCGCAGAATCGCTGCTCTTCGTTCGACAATGTTTTCGAGCACCTTCATCTGCGTTTCGAGCTCATAGGTCCGGTCTTTCAATCCATCCAGGCCCGCCCGAAGATCACGGGGTTTCATCAGGTCCGCGGTGGAATAATTGACCTTCGATCCACCGATTCCGCCGACGTTCAGTTTGGCGTATCGTTTGTTCCAGGCGTCGTTCTCAATCAGGGTGGTAAGTTTTTCGGAGAGGGTTTCTAGCGCGCTCAACTTCGAGTTGAGTTTGTCAGTCGAAAGCTCCAGATTTTTCTTCTGGATTTTGAGGTCGGTATTTTCTTCTTTGAGACGGATGTAGTCTGACGTCATGAAAGCCATTTTTGTGTAGCTAAAGCCCAAGCCAACGGCTACAAAAAATGAAATAACGCCTATGGACGCTAATAGATATACCAATTGGACCGGAATTCGAACCTTGTGGAGGCGTGAACTCGCGTTCGGAACAATAATAAAGGTATAGAAGCTCTTGGCCATTCGTTACTCCAGTATTGAGTTTCCCGAGAGGGCCAAAGTCCCAGATGATTCTACTTATATTTATTTGATTTACAAGGACTTATTGGCGAAGCGTACTTTAAACTGACGCGCGGATCGTAACAAATGGCCCATCGCACGGTCAAGCAAAAATTAGGACTTCTTAATAATTCCAGGGGTCGGGTAAGGCGCCATTATACCTGGATCCTAATCTTTTGTGCGCTACTAACTTTCATATTGTCGTGGCTTGCCGTCTTCCCTGCAGACCTGGTTGAGCGGTGGTATTCACGTGGTTTGTTTCCGAAAATCTCCTACGTGGCAGGTCGTTTCGCTGACGCAGCGCCGTTTTCCTGGCTGGACGCTGCCATAATCTTTGGAGTGGTTTTCTTCGCAGCTGCGCTTTGGAAATCGCGACTGCGAGTTTTTGGGTCCGCCGTTGCCGTAGCGTATCTCGTCTTCTTTTGGACTTGGGGGCTCAACTATCATCGCGTTCCTTTAGCCTCGAAAATTCCGTTCGATGGAGATCGAATCTCGCCTCAGGACATGGCTCAATTTGCACGAGTCGCAGCTGGCGAACTCAACCGCATACACGATTTGGTTGCGCAGAATTCCTTTGATCGCGCGGAAATCGGCGGATTGACATCAAGGCGAGTCGAGCGCGTTGTGGCGGTGGTGGACGGACAGCAGTGGTGCTCCGCTAGCAGGATAAAGCGATCCTTCTTCTCGAATACCTGGTTTCGTCTTGCTGGAGTCGATGGTCTCTTCAATCCTTTTGGCCATGAGCCAATTCTCAACACAAGCCTGCTCCCAATCGAACAGCCGTTTGTGATCGCCCACGAACTAGCGCATGTCCGCGGTTATCCCGACGAGGGAGATGCGAATTTCATTGCTGCGCTTGCCACTATCCTGTCTGACGATCCGGCTATCCAGTACAGCGGTTGGCTGCACCTATGGCTTTATGTTCGCAATCCGGAAGTGGACTCACTTCTCAATGACGAACCACGAAGTGACTTAAGGAAAATGGCTGAACGCGTGAGAAGCGAAAGAGTGGAGTGGATTAGCAACCTTCAAGCCGTGATTCTCGATTGGTACCTGAAAGCGAATAGCGTACAGGAGGGCGTTCGGAGCTATTCCAGAATTGCTGTGCTGGCTGTTGGCACGCAGGAGCACTGGGAGCGTTTTCGTTGACCTGCTTGCTTTCGCGGCTGGCAGCGCTATTAGAATCTCCTTTCGACGTATCCAGTTATTGCCCCGGAACCGTCGCGCAAGGATTGGCCGAAAACGACGTGGAATGAGCTCGCCGGCATTTGGAGTTTCAAGCCGGCGCCGATGTCGACCCAGAGTTTTCCCTGTTCGAAGGTCCGTGAACGATCAAACGTTTTCGCAGCGTCTACGAATACTTCCCACTTCACCATGAGGAAGGGAATGTTCATGGTGTTGAATAATGGCAGCACGGTAATTAGGCGTTCAATGCTGGCATTGGTCAGCACGAAGTCGGTTCCCATTGGAGAACGACCGTAGGCGCCATCCTTGAATGCAGCGTGACCCCGCAGGAGATTCTCGGAATACGTGTCGACGCCGAGCACGAAGTATTCTTCCAAGGGTAGTTCGCCACGCGATGTGCCGCCCTTCAGTCTCCATTCCAAAAAAGTTTGCGAAGACCGCGAGACTTCCCACCGGTTTGCAAAACTCGCCGTTCCTCCGCTGTAATTCAGTTTTCCGAGAATTGAACGGCGAGCCAGGAATCCGCCAACATCGAGTCGGGTTTGAAGACGGCTGTCTGCCAGACGAATTGTCGTCTGTAGAGTCCACTTTGCGCTGTCCCGGTCGGTGATGAAAGCAGGCGCCTGACGGGGGCGTGCTCGATTGGTGTACTCAATGCCCGCTGCAAGTTCGAAACGATGGTGCGGAATGCTTTTCAATCTCAAGAGAAGGGAATTGGCCTTATACCGAAATCCTGGGTCTTCTGACGTTCCCGTACGGGTGATGGAGCTTAGATCCCACTTTTCGTCACGCCATTGATCCCCAAGATCCAGGAAAAGCAAACCAGGCAAAGGAAGCGGAATTTTGAGGCGTCCCGCTGCACGTTTTCGATTCGGATCCCAACGGTATTGGGCGCTGAAGTTCATCCCGCTGTTTCGGATATCCGAAAGATCAAAATACGAAGTACGAATAGGCGCGCCCTTCAGCAAACCGAACACGAGATCACTGCCGCCATTGGTTTTTGCTGAAGTGCGGACGATCGCGTTGTAGTGGTTTGGAAGGGGAGTGGGTTCGATTTCCAGACCAGTGTTCGCGAAGTTGCCGGTCTCCCACAACCGGAGCTCCGTGGTCCTCCAGGCGCTGTATTCGAGAACGCCTGCGGGATGAAAGGCTAACGCCCGGCGCACCGTCCAAGACCCGAAGGTGAGATAGTAGTTGTGAAGAATATCGTCGATTATGGGCCGGCCGGTTCTGTTCCAGGCGCGCAAGGCTGCTTGCACCCGTCCTTCGGACATATCGATGGTTGCCAGGAGATCCGATGCATATGCGTTTTCCGGATCTACTGAGAGCGCATGCCTCAACGCGGATCGCGCTTCATCCGGGTTGTTTCTGGCAAGGTGGATGCCGGCAAGCTCGTTATAAAAGCGAGGGTCATCCCTATATTGTTCGCCGGCCTCCCGGAGAATCTGCTCGGCCCTTTGAAATTCCTTCATATGGGCGTATGCGATGCCCAGGTATAGGCGAGCGTCAGGCGTTGGGTTTGTCGCCAGTTCGGCATTCAGCAGATTGACGGCCCGAACGTATTCTCCGCGGTCGATCGCTTCCCGGGCCGCGTCGACCTGACCAAACGACAGCACGGCGATCCAAAGAACGGCAAGGGCGGCCGAAAATGACTTCGCGAGCATTACGGCTGGATTATAATTTTTCCCATGAAAAAACTCGGAAGTTTTCTGTTGTTCTTTGCTCTAGCCGCTGCCCCCGCAATGGGCAGCGATCTCACCATATTTGGGGGGTTCCAGCGCCCGGAGAAGCTGTCGCTCCAGTCCGCGAGAGAAGCTGGATCGAGTTTCCGGTTCAATCCCAAGAGCTTTGGCGTGTTTGGAATTCGGTACAGCAAGGGAAGGGTTTTCGGTACTGAGCAGACGTTTGCGTACAGCCCGAATTTCATTGAGAGTGAGACGAAGGCAGTCATCTACAACAGCAATATCATTGTTCAGGTTCCGGCGCCTCGAGTGCATCCCTATGGGACCCTTGGTCTTGGCGGAGTTTTCATGGCCGGCAATGGAATTGGAGACTTCGGAAGCAAGTTTGCGGTCAATTACGGCGCAGGGATCAAGGCGATCGTTTCGGGGCCGTTCGGGCTCGGCGTGGATGTGCGCGGGTACACCATTCCAAAGATTCAGGGTAGCTCTCTGAATGTGCTCGAGGTGAGCCTTGGCGCCGTCTTCAACTTCTAAGCCGCTCCCTTCGACCTATCTCGGCCTGTTCCTCACAACGCTGTCTTTGCTTCAGCTGGAGCTTTTTCTTACGCGCATTTTCAGCGTCACGATGTGGTATCACTTCGCCTTCATGGCCATCTCTCTCGCCATGTTCGGCCTCGCAGCAGGAGCCGTTTTGGTAGAAGTGATGGCCAAGCGTGATGCACATTCGATGCTGGCCCGGCATGGCCTGATGTTCGCGCTAACCAGCGCTGCATCTTTCGCACTTCAGCTCTATATTCCGGTCAACCCGGAAGTCGAGGTCGCTTGGACGGCGCTCGCCTTTGCGATCATATCTGTCCCATTCGTTTTCGCGGGCATCGTCGTGTGTGTGGCTCTCACGCGGTTCCCGTCGCACACCGGTCGTCTATACGCCGCAGATTTGGCGGGATCGGCGGTAGGCTGTCTTCTAACGATTCCCATCCTTAATAGCATTCACGCGCCAAGCGCTGTAATACTCAATTCGGGGATTGCAGCGCTGGCCGCCGCCTGTTTTGCAAACAGAACGAGATCCCGGCTCCAGCGGATTGCCGTATGCCTTTGCTCGGTTCTGTTGATTGCCGCATTCACCAACCAGACAGCAAAGTTTGTCGATATTCAGTGGGTCAAAGGGGGGAGGAACTACGATGGATTGTATGAGAAATGGAATGCATTCTCCCGCATTTTCGTGCAGGAAGCCGGCGAAGAACCCTTTGGGTGGGGAATGAGTCCTACCTACGAAACGGACCGGAAGATAGAGCAGCTGTACATGAATATCGATTCGGGCGCCGCCACGGTGATCACAAAGTTCAATGGCGACACCGGCCCTCTGGAGCACCTGAAATACGACGTGACGGCGCTGGCTCACTATTTGAGGACAGGGACATCGGTCCTTGTCATTGGCGTAGGTGGGGGGAGAGACATTTTGACATCACTGGTTTTCGGACAAGACCGTGTTGTCGGTGTCGAGATCAATCCCGACATCATTCAGGTTCTATCGAGCCGTTTCGCGGATTACGCTGGCAATCTTCAAAGTATTCCGAAGGTCACCTTGGTGAACGACGAAGCGCGGAGTTACGTGGCGCGATCCAGCGAGCAGTATGGAATTATTCAAGCCTCGCTCATCGACACCTGGGCGGCGACTTCCGCCGGCGCCTATGTATTGACCGAAAACGGCTTGTACACGAAAGAAGCGTGGGGCACCTTTCTTCGACACCTTACGTCCGACGGCATTTTGACGATGTCGCGTTGGTATTACGAGGCGCAGCCCGCCGAGACTCTCCGGTTGGCTGCGTTGGCCACGACTTCGCTTGCCCAACTCGGAGTCGAGGATCCCCGGTCCCACATCATGATCATTCGTAAGCAGGACAGCGGCGAAACTGGCCAGTACAGCGTGGCCACGATCCTGGTCTCCCGGCGACCGTTCACGCGCGCCGAGATCGATAGAATCGATGAGGTATCCAAATCGATGGAGTTTGTTCCGGTGCTGACGCCGCGATTCGCGGAACTACCGGAATTTGAGGATATTGCGACATACGGAAAATACGAAGAATTGATCCGACGGTATCCGCTTAACATTGAAGCTCCGACGGATGACAATCCGTTCTTCTTTCATATGTTGAGAGCAGCCGACCTGTTTCGCGCCTCAACGTATCAGGGGATGAATGACATCAATCTTAAAGCGGTGAAGGTTCTCGGGGCGGTGCTCGGAATGGTTGTCGCTTTGAGCGCTATGACGATTCTGGCCCCGCTGGCCTTAGGCAATCGGGTTCGCTCAAATCAGTCGTTGTATCTTTCGATTTACTTCGGTGCAATTGGACTCGCGTTCATGATGGTGGAAATCGGGCAGCTTGAGCGGTTGATCATCTTCCTTGGGCACCCCATATACGGATTAACCGTCGTCTTGTTCGTACTTCTGATTTCTTCCAGTATCGGCAGTTTCTATTTTTTGCAGATGGGTCGATGGATCTGGTTGCTGCCGCTGCTTCTCAGCGCATTCATCGGTTTGAGTCCGCTCCTAACCGGCGCCCTCGCAGGGTCTTCGACGCCGATCCGAATCATCATTTCCGCTTTACTTCTGTTTCCCCCCGGCTTCTTCATGGGAATGGCTTTCCCTCTTGGAATGAAACAGGCCAGCCATAGAGATGATGCGCCTACCGCTTGGTATTGGGGAATCAACGGAGCGTTCTCGGTGGTTTCATCAGTGCTGGCCGTCGTTGTCGCCGTATTTTGGGGCGTAACAGCCACTCTGCTC
>CAZIPZ010000176.1:7192-8652 GCA_964541075.1 uncultured Solibacteraceae bacterium
GGCATACCTGATCGCACTGTTGGCGCTCTCGGCTAGCAAAATACATGGAGACGGCGTGTCAATCGGCAACGACTAACTGAGCATGCGGATAAGTTTGAGAAAGACATCTTTTGTTGCCGTATGGTTTGTCACCGCCTTCATCACGGTCGCGGCGATTCCCGTCGATCGGCTGAAGAGTCACGTGACTTCACTGACGGCTCCAGCTATGGAAGGCCGGATGGCCGGTACGCCCGGCGCCGCCGCGGCTGCAAAATACATCGAAGGCGAGTTTCAGGCTCTCGGTTTGCAGGTTCAAACACAGGAATTCACCGGCGATCGGAGAAATGTGATCGCGAAGCTTGGCTCCGCCTCGCGGTACGTGCTCATCGGCAGCCATTATGACGGCCAGGGACCGGGCTTCCCATCGGCGAGTGACAACGCAGCCGGTATAGCGGTGATGCTGGAGATTGCACGGGAGCTCAAGCAGAAACGCTTGCCGACCTCATTCGTTTTCGTCGCCTTCGATGGTGAGGAACAGGGACTCAACGGTTCGAGATATTACTCGGACCATCCACCATTTCCGCTCGGCGACGCATCTGCCATAGTCATTTTCGACACGATGGGCCGATCCTTCATGGACCTATCCACGTGGACACTTTTTGTTCTGGGTGCTGAATACTCCAAGGAACTTGGGGACGTTGTGCAGAAGCGGTCACGGCCGGACATGCTGGTTATCGGCGCCGATCTGATCGGACCCCGAAGTGATTTTGCGCCATTTGCGTTGAAGCGGATTCCATATTTGTTTTTCAGTCACGCGACCCATAAGGACTACCACGGTCGTGGCGACGCGCCCGAACGCATCGACTATTCCCGCTTGGCGCGAGACGCTGCGATCATCGAACGGATTATTGAAGACATCTCGCGGCTTCAGACACCCCCTTTGTTCATGACTGAGCCTTCGTATCCCGTACAGGAGAAGGTGGGCCTGCTTCGCCAGTTTGACAATGTTCTACGTCAGCGGCGTGACCTTCCGGAGGTGTATCGTTTAATGTTTTCAGATCTTGCGTTGCGCGTACGGACGGATGGCTCGCGAGAAACGCTGCGCGTGGCGACTACTGCGCTGTTAGCCCTGGCGACGCCGCGGTTGTCTGGGTTCCTTCTCAGTTTTGTTCTTGGGCCGTTTTATGAGAAGGAAGGGAATCAGGGGATTGCGGGAGGGATTTACGAAGAAGCAGCGAAGTGGGCGGAGAATCCCGATTCGAGGCGTGAGTTGGAAGAGAAGGCAAGAGCTTTAAGGGAATACAACAAAAGCCCTCGATGATCGGAGGATCATCGAGGGCTTTGATTTAATCCCGGCAACGACCTAGTCTCCCACAAGGTCGCCCTTGCAGTACCATCGGCCCTGAGAGGCTTAACTTCCGTGTTCGGGATGGGAACGGGTGTGACCCTCTCGGTACGGTCACCGGAAACTCAATAAAACC
>CAZIPZ010000177.1:0-8594 GCA_964541075.1 uncultured Solibacteraceae bacterium
ACATCAAAGCGCCAAACATCATGCTCTGGATGACGCGCGATGGACCAGAGATGTTTTTTGGTGGCTCAACCGTCAATGACGCTAGAACATCATATCGCCTCGCCGGATTTCAGATTCAACCGAAGGAGTACGATTTTGTGGGTCGCTGCGGGCGCGATCATTTTTGTTACGGTTGGATCTGGTGCGCTCTTTCTGAGTGTGTTGAAGCGGCGCGAAAAGTCCCAAAATGGAGCACAAGACATGACGGTTTACGATTTTCATGCAAAATCGATTGATGGCAGCGATGTTTCGTTGTCGGAATATAAAGGTCGGGTATTACTCATTGTGAATGTCGCCAGTCAGTGCGGATTCACTCCCCAATACGAGGGACTTGAGAGTCTCTATAAGAAGTACAAGGATGAAGGGCTGACCATACTAGGTTTTCCATCCAATCAGTTCGGAGCCCAGGAGCCCGGCCCTGATTTGGAAATCAAGAATTTTTGCGAGTCGAAGTTCGGCGTGACCTTCCCTCTCTTCTCGAAAATCGATGTCAACGGCGCGAACGCTCACCCGCTGTATACCCACCTGAAAGAGGCGCAGCCAGGCATTCTGGGAACGACCGCCATTAAGTGGAACTTTACAAAGTTTCTTGTGAATCGCCAGGGCGGCGTCATTCAGCGCTACGCGCCACAGGACACACCGAAGGCCATCGAGAAAGACGTTGAGGCCGCGTTGAAAGCTCGCACCTGAAATTCTTCCAATCAACTATGCCGGCTTTTCTAAGGTGGATTATGATCTGTGCCGCGCATGAGCACTACCACCGAATCCT
Source organism: uncultured Solibacteraceae bacterium (assembly GCA_964541075.1). GTDB lineage: Bacteria > Acidobacteriota > Terriglobia > 20CM-2-55-15 > 20CM-2-55-15 > CAZIPZ01. Next base: position 809 of record CAZIPZ010000177.1, read on the forward strand.
CTGAAGAAGGACTGATCACTGAGGCGGAAGCGCGCTTCGAGAAACTTAGAAAGAAGGCAGGATACTTCATCGCGCCTGCAGTCTTTCTGGCCGTCCTCCTGACGCCGGCCGCCTCGCTAACGCCTCAGGCTCATCGATTGGGCGCTATCCTTGCTGCGGTTGTCGTTTTGTGGATGACCGAATCGATCCCGCTGCCGGTGACTGCGCTGCTTGGCCCAACTCTGACAGTCGTTATGGGCGTAGCACCGGTGCGGGATGTTCTTCTCCCGTTCGCAGATCCCATCATATTCGTCTTTATCGGAAGCTTCATTCTGGCCGAAGCAATCTTTATCCATCGTCTCAACGAGCGGATCGCATACTCGGTTATGTCATGGAAGTGGATTGGAGCTCGGCCCATGCGGCTATTGATCGCCTACGGCGGAATTGCCGCATTCATTTCCATGTGGATCAGCAATACCGCAACTGCCGCAATGATGCTGCCCCTTGGGCTCTCTCTGCTGAAATTTATGGAAACGCAGGGCGGCGTTTCAAAGGCCTTCAGCATCATGTTCGTTTTGATGACCGCCTATGGGGCTAATTACGGCGGCGTAGGAACGCCGATAGGAACACCGCCTAACCTCATTACGATGGGAATGATTGAGCGCTATGCGGGAGTCCAGATTTCTTTTGTTCAATGGATGTTTCTCGGCGTCCCGATAGCCGTGGCAATCATGTCGATCGTCTTTCTGTATTCATTCAAAATCGGCAGGAATTCGATCAAAGAAATTCCGGGGGCGGTGGAACTCATTGCCAGCCGCAAGGCGGGCCTAGGCGCCTGGAGTCGCGGCGAGAAAAACGTTCTCATCGCATTCATCACAACGGTGGCGCTCTGGATTGGACCCGGACTGGCGCCGTTGGTGTTGGGCTCGGCCCATCCAACGACGCGCGCCATAGCATCTGCGGCGCCGGAGTCGATTGCAGCGCTGATTGGTGCGATTCTGCTGTTCTTGCTCCCGCTGGACCGAGAGCGACGGTCCACTATCACGTGGAAGCAGGCAAGCAATATCGACTGGGGAACGATTCTGATTTTCGGAGGAGGGCTCTCGCTGGGTCAGCTTGCGTTTGATACGAAGTTAGCAGAAGCATTCGGAAAAGGGATTGTGGGATTGCTTCCTTCAACCTCTCTGATATCGCTCACGTTTGCGGCCTCCTTCTTTGCCATCATCGTTTCAGAAGCCATGTCGAACACGGCGGCCGCCAATCTCGCGATTCCCGTCGTTATCGCAATCGCACGCGCTGCGAATATCGATCCCCTGATCCCCGGCTTAACGGCAGGGCTTGCAGCATCGATGGGAGTCCTGCTGCCGGTTTCCACCCCTCCTTGCGCCATTGTTTATGGCTCCGGGCGGGCGCCGATCACCAAAATGATCCGGTATGGTTTCATTCTCGATGTTGTCTCAATATTTCTGATCCCAGCACTCGTACTTCTTATTGCGCCGCTGGTCTTCTAGCACCGAAATCAGAAACCGAAGTCAGAAGCTAGTCCGTCGAACCACCTTGTGCTAACCTGCTGCCCTCTTTGTTCCATTTGCCAAGTGACGTATCAGCGGCGTATCAGCCCGGCCGGCAACGGCGAGAAGGATGCCTCTCATGCACTGCAATTCCAGCGTTACGACGAATACCGCTGCACGTAATCGGATGATTTCGATTGTCTTCGCCTGCATTCTGGCTGTATTCCCGTGTCTGGCCGCGCCTCAAGAGCCCTCAACAAATTCAACGAGGTCGGCAATCGTCACTGTGCTGAGATCGGAGATCGCTCTCGACGGTGTCCTTGATGAACCGGACTGGAACAACGGGCAGAAGATCGGCGATCTGATCCAACGCGAACCGAGCACTGGCCAAATACCAACTGAGCGCACCGAGGTTACTCTTCTTCATGATTCCGATAATTTGTACATCGGCGTCATGTGTTACGACTCGGAGCCGGAAAAAATTATCGGCACACAAATGGCCAGGGACGGAAATCTCAATGCTGACGACCGCATCACAATCGTTCTGGACACCTATCGTGACAAACGAAACGCCGTCTATTTTTCAACCAACCCCGTAGGCGCTCTTGTAGACGGCCTTGTGTTTGCCAATGGACAGTCGAACAGCGATTGGGACTCGATCTGGACCGTCAAAACCAGGCGCACCGAGCAAGGTTGGAGCGCGGAATTTGCGATTCCTTTCAAGAGCCTGACTTTTCCCAATGGACAAACGAGATGGGGATTCAATATCTCCAGGAATATTCATCGAAAATTGGAAGAAGACCGGTGGTCTGGGGCTCAACTTCAAACACAGTTGTTTCAAGTGTCCGAAGCTGGAGAGATTACGCAGCTCGAAAATCTGACACAGGGCATCGGCATGGATATTCGCCCGTTCACCGCCGGCCGGTGGCTGCATACCAGCGCCAACGGCGGGAACAACATCATAACGGGCAAGCCCGGTCTCGACATGTTTTATAACCTCACCCCGAGCTTGAAGCTGTCCGCAACAGCCAACACAGATTTCGGAGAAACCGAAGTAGACGCCCGGCAGATCAATTTGTCGCGATTCTCGCTGCTGTTTCCCGAGAAGCGATCCTTTTTCCTGGAAGACGCGGGCGTATTCAGCTTCGCAAGCACGGGAATGAACCCGCCTCCGGGAATTCCAGCAACGGGAGCGGAGATATTTCCGTTCTTCAGCCGGCAAATTGGATTGCTGTCGGGAGAGGAAGTGCCTATCGATTTCGGCCTGAAATTGACCGGCAAAATCGGCCGTACTGATCTTGGCGTCCTTGACGTTCGCACGAGAGATTTGCCGACGGCGGAAGAGAAGAATTTCTTCGTCGGACGCGTTAAGAGAAATTTTTGGAGTCAATCCTACATCGGTGGAATTTATACGAGCGGCCATCCTGCGCTTCCAATCTCGTCCAAGACATTTGGAGGCGACGTAAGGCTGGCGACATCGCGCTTTCTTGGAAAGAGCCGCAACCTGATCTTCAATGCATACGGCCTGAGAAGTGTAAACGGGTCGAATTCCAGAAGAGACGGTTCGCATGGAATTATGGCGCAGTATCCAAACGACAAGTTCGATGCGCAGTTCACGTGGCGTGACGTGCAGGAGAATTTTCGTCCCGGTCTGGGTTTCGTACAACGACGGAATGTCCGACTCTTGAGGGTCGGCGCCAGCTACAATCCACGCCCTAAGAATTTCCTAGGACTTCAGCAGATGTTTCACGACGTCTATTTCACGCGTTTCACTCGATTGGATATTGGCGAAGTGGAAAGCCAGGACCTCTATGCCACGATCCTCGATTGGCATTTCAAGTCCGGCGATTCTGTGCACGGCTTTTTTGACATCAACCCCACGTATGAACGTCTGTTCGCGCCGTTCACGATATTTCCGGGCGTCGTTCTTCCTGCCGGGGAATACAGGTTCACACGATGGCGAGCCAATATGGCAAGCGCTCAAAAGCGGAAGCTTCAGGGAAACATCAACTGGTCGCTGGGAACCTATTGGTCAGGTCACGCCGATACCTTGCAGACCGGAATCAATTACAAGATCCCTCCCTACTTCAGCATCAATCTGACGACCAATCAGACGTTTGCGCGTCTGCCTCAAGGAAATTTCGTCGCTCGAGTTATCAGCTCGCAAATCAATTTCGCAGTTTCGCCTTTCCTATCGTTCTCGAATCTTGTCCAGTACGACAATCAGTCGCGGAATCTGGGCTGGCAGAGCCGAGTCCGGTGGATTCTCCAGCCGGGGAACGATGTCTTTTTCATTTTCAGCCAGGGCTGGATGCAAGAGACAGGCGGCGACAGGCGGTTCATCGCACAGGACAGCAAAGTATCCGCAAAACTGCAGTACACCTTCCGCCTGTAACGAATTGACATGGCCTGTTCCAACGCGTCACGATGCATCTGTCAACCGACGTCATGATGGAGAACCCTTCTGAAAACACCAATGCGGATTCAAAGCGCTCGCGGTTGATTATCGAAGGGCGCTACAACGGCCCGGCAAACTCCGGCAACGGCGGCTACGTTTGCGGCAGGCTGGCAAACTTTGTGGGCGGCGTCGCCACGGTGCGCCTGCGCGTCCCGCCTCCCCTCAACACGCCTTTGGAAGTCTCGCAAGAGGGCGACAAAGTGCGATTTTTAAGGAACGACGCCCTTATTGCCGAAGGCTGGCCGTCGAAACTCGATATTGATGTTCCCAGCCCCCCTTCACTGGAAGAGAGCGGCCGTGCATCACAACTGTTCCGCGGTTTTGATTCTCATCGTTTTCCTTCGTGTTTCGTGTGCGGCATCAAACGGGAAAAAGGGGATGGACTTCAGATCTTTGCGGGGCCGGTCGAAGGACGCAATGTCGTCGCGTGCGTTTGGATCCCGTCCGCAAGTCTTGCCCATGAAGATTTGACCGTGCGACCTGAGTTCGTATGGGCGGCTCTAGACTGTCCTGGCGGGTACGCCTTTCCTGAACCCTCAAAAGGCACAATTCTTCTCGGTGAATTGACGGTGCAATTGCTTTCACCCGTGCGCGCAGGCCTTCATTACGTTGTGATGGCATGGGAAATTTCGCAGGATGGACGAAAGCACCACACAGGCTCAGCGCTATTCTCTCCGGATGGCCTCTGCTGCGGCAAAGGCCGCGGGGTTTGGTTCGAGGTTCCGGAACTGGAATAGCATGCAGAGTCCGACCGGATCTTCTTTTCGCACCTCTTGGGCAAGGCCGGCCGCCAGCAACACCGCGAGTAATCCTATTGTTCGCCACTAATCCTGTTAGCCGGTAATCCTTGACAAAGCGTACGTCAGGGCGCTAACTCTCTTGCCAGCTTTCAATCAGAGAACTTCAAAACATTTTGGGACGTTTCCCACCTGTCGATAGGACAGGCGTCGGCTGCATGGTTTCGACCTGTTCGATTGACGCATCCAGGCGCGACTTCCGCGATAGAAACTCGAGAAAGGCGCCGTTGGGAGGAAAGGAGCCTATGCTTAGTTTATGTTTACGATCTCTGCTTTTGTTCCTTGTGGTGTTTCCCATCTCTCCGCTATTCGGGCAAAACGCCGGAGCTATCGTCGGAACCGTCACGGACTCTTCTGGCGCGCTCATACCGGGAGTGGAGGTGACGGCGACGGACCAGGGAACCAACCAGGTTCGATCCGTGACCACCAACGAGACCGGCAACTATCGAATTGAACCCCTTCAAGTGGGCGTATACACCGTTAGCGCGGAACTCGTAGGGTTTCGAAAGGAGGTGCGGAAAGACGTCAAGGTTGATCTCGACGCCCGCCTTCGGATGGACTTTCGCCTCGAAGTCGGCTCGGTGAACGAAGTTGTGGAGGTCTCCGGAGTTGCACCGCTGGTGCAGACGGATAGTTCGCAAATCGGCCAAGTCGTTGAGGAACGAAAGATTCTCGACCTTCCGCTGAACGGCAGGAGCTTTTCATCGCTGGCATATATCACGCCGGGCACATTCGCTCCGCGCGCCGGATCGAGTCTTTCTGAGCGGGGTCAGATCGCCGCGGTCGGCGTTCCAGAAACTGAGAACGAGTTCATTCTTGACGGCGTTACGACAAACAGTCCGCAGACGCCAGAACCCGGTGTTCGCGTGAATCTGGACGCCGTTGCCGAATTCAAAATTCAGACCCAAAACTACTCCGCCAATTATGGGCGGTCTGTCGGCGCCCACATCGACGCGGTGACAAAGTCAGGGACTAACGAATTCCATGGGTCTGCATTTGGTTTTGGCCGAAGCACCAAACTCGATGCTCGAAATTTCTTTGAAGCGGAAAAGGTCGGATACAGCCGCCAGCAGTTCGGCGGTGTGATCGGGGGTCCAATCATCCGAGACAAGCTCTTCTTTTTCGCTGGCCTCCAAATTCAAAGGCAGGAAAAGGGACACGCAACAAGTCCCACGATCCCGCTGCCCGAGTTTTGGGAAGGCAATCTCTCAAGATTGAACAAGACGATACGTGATCCACTGACGGGACAGCCTTTCCCAGGCGCCCAGATTCCCAGAAACAGGATTCATCCAATTTCGCTCAGGTTCCGTGAATTCTTCGACCGCGCAACTCTGGTGAGCAATTCTACGGCGCGAAATGCGAGAGCATCGTTCGGCGAACCGGAAAACTACGAGCTTCCCAACTTCAAGATCAATTACAACATCTCTTCCAATCATCAGTTGATTGGATCGTACACGCTATGGAACCACAGCAAGTTTCTGGAGTGGGCGCATCCCGGAAGGCCTGAGATCCCCGGATTCCAACAGTGTTGCGGATTGAAAAACCAGGTGATCTCCATTCAGGACGTTTTCACGATCTCGCCCACTGTGGTCAATGAGTTCCGGGCTGGATATCCGAGGAACCGGCGGATCCGTATACCCGAACAACACGATCGCAACTACTCTCGAGACATGGGAATCTTTGGAACGACAAGCGACTATTCTCCGATTTTTTGGGGTCCTCCACGCTTGATGATAACCGGCTACGCTACGGTAGGAAATTCCAACAACCAGAGCCGTATCGAAGGCAATTGGAATATCGGGGACGTCGTATCCATGCAGCGAGGCAATCACGCAGTGAAGATAGGCGGCGATGTGTTTCGATCCTACATTTCCGGAATGACTTATTATCAGAACATCACCGGAACCTTCACGTTCACCGGAACCGCAACCGGAGATGCTTTGGCGGACTTTCTTTTGGGCTACCTCGACACCGCACAGCGCAGCCCGCCAACACCCGGCACTCCGTTGAGCGAGTATCCGCGACGTCTGTCGTATAGCCTTTTTATCCAGGATGACTGGAAGACCACCAGCAACCTGGCGCTTAATGTTGGACTTCGCTACGACCTTTATCTGCCTCCGGGTGACAAGTTCGACCGCATGGCGAGATTTGATCCAACTCTTGGCGGCGGACGAGGCGGCATCCGGATACTGACCGGCACAGCTCGACGATTTCAGGAAGGAATCGATCTTTATAAGAGGCTTTACCCCACTCTGATTTTTGAGGCGTCGGATCGCATTGAAGAAACCAACAAATTGAATTTCGGTCCTCGCTTCGGTTTCGCATGGACGCCGGGCGGAGGGACGAGTACGGCAATTCGCGGCGGTTACGGAATTTTCTCTCCAAGGCCTTCAGTCGGAACCGAACGTGATGTATTGGAGACACCGTTTACGCTATCCCAGATTTTTCGGCGCGCGGATGGCGCCACATGGGACAACCCATGGCCTGGAACGGGCGCGGGCGCGATTTCCAAGGGTGGTTCCGAGTACAAGCATCCCCACACGTATTATCAACACTGGAACCTTGGCGTTCAGCGCGAGATGCCGGGAGGCCTGGTCCTGGATGTGGCATACGTCGGCAAGAAAGGGACCCACATCGGAGAGAAAGCGGAGCGAACGCGCGATGTCAATCAGCCGATCAACGGCGTAAAGCCCTTTCCGTTGTTTGGAACCATTGCCATGAATGAGTATCGCGGATACAACATCTATCATGGCCTGCAAACACGGTTCGAAAGACGCTCCACCAATGGAGCGACGCTCCTGGTGTCCTATCAGTGGGGCAAGATGATCAGCGACGCGGGGCCAATCCGCGATGTTTACAATCTGCGCGCGGAGAGAGGCTCCGACAGTGAAGATATCCGGCATCGGTTCTCCAGCAGCTTCGTCTCGCCTATTCCTATCGGGCGCAACTCGAAAGGCCTCGTTGCTGGTCTGATTAGCGGATGGGAGTTGTCCGGAATCGTTCGGGCGAGCACAGGCGTCCGGCTGACGCCCACAGTGTCA
>CAZIPZ010000178.1:0-8540 GCA_964541075.1 uncultured Solibacteraceae bacterium
CATCGCGTCATTGCGCACAACAATGGCTTCCATTGGGAAAGTACCGTGCTTCTCTACAATCCACTAGCTGCAGTCACGGTAGGTTCTGCACTGCGAGATCGACTGGAATGGATGCTGACGACAAGAATGCAAAATAGGAATGAATCAAGCGGGGAGATACTCGAGAACCGGATTTCAGACTGCTAAAACCGCTTTTCGTACTCGCGACTAATGCGCGTCAAGATCGCGCCGTAGTCTCGGAAGGTTTCGCGATAGTCAATCCATTCGAACGGGAACGTTCCGGCATTCGTTGCTCGAAAACGCAAAACAAGAAACTCATCGAATTTTCCCGCGATCTCCTCTCGAAGTCGTGATTCCGCCTGGGCAGCTTCCTGAATCGGGTGCGCGTATTTCTTCCCGTCTGTCGGCCACAGGCGATCGCCTTCATAACTCGTGTAGCTTGGAGACCAATTGATTCCAACGACCGCGACACAAATCGGCGTACCACCTTTACGCTTGAAATGCTGAACCTGATTGCTGAGATCCGTCATGACGCGGTCAATCTGCTTGATCATTGCTTTCGCAAGAATCTTTACCTCGATGCCGATCTCAACAGTGGCAATGCGGCCACGCGCCACCTTGAAACCAGGCAGAGCAAGCGCGTCCTCTCCGGGAATCAGTTCGCCAAACGTGCCGTCACCGCGCCGAGCCTTCACACCCTGCCGTACGTTTTGAACGTTTATGACTCGCTCGTGGTTTTCGATGCGGGAGACAAGTTTGGACGACTTGTGGAGATTGTGAAGATCTTCATAAAACTCAATGGCGACGGAGTCGCCGATCGACGAATCTCGGTGTTTGTACCGAGTACCTTCAAAGACGTTTTGAAATCTTTCAAGAAGTCGATATTTCCGCGAACTCCGGCTCATTGAATTCTGATGTGTCCTCTGAGGATGCCAACCTCGGATTAACCGGGCCGACAAGCTTCAGCTTTGCCATCGCTGCTGCCAGGCGGTCCTTCGCCATCCGAAGATACTTAGCATCGATTTCGTTACCGATGGAGTTTCTCCCGCAGTTCACAGCTGCAACACTGGTCGAGCCGGTACCGACGAAAGGATCGAGCACAGTATCGCCAGCGAACGAAAACATCTGGATTAAGCGCTCCGCAAGTTCGACTGGGAAAGGCGCAGGATGTCCGGAACGAGTCGATGCGCCCTTAATGTCTGTCCAAAAGGAGAGAAACCAAGATTGCATTTCTTCTTTTGTTAGCATCGATAGCGCTTTTTGAACTGGACTGACAGAACGATAACCGCCGCCCTTGCGGAGGAAAAGAATGTATTCGATATCGTTCTTAACCACGGCACCTGGTTGGTACGGCTTTCCGTAGAATCCAGCGCCGTTGCCTTCCGACTCCGTCACACCGTTTGCAATCTTGTGCCAAAGAATCGGTGTAAGGCAGTCCAAGTCGAGCGCGCGTGCTCGAACCTGAATGTCCGCGTGAAGCGGCATGATGAAATGTCGGCCGGCCTTTTTGCGGGGAATGCACACGTCTCCAACTACGCAGCAGATTCGTCCACCCGGAACAAGAACGCGCTGGCATTGTGCCCAAACCTTGTCGAGTTCATTCAGGAAACGCTCGTAGTCCTCAATGTGTCCCATCTGTCCGGCCGTGTGGTTGTATTCCTTCAGCGTCCAGTACGGGGGAGAAGTAACGACGAGATGAATGGATTCATCTGGAATCCACGACAGGTCTCTCGCATCACCGAGATGTAACTTGTGAATCGTTTTATCAAATGGGGCCGGCCAAGGTTCTTGCCGGTATCGCATATTCGCGGCTTGAAGTGCCGCCAAAGCTTCGGGTGTATTGTCCGCTACAGGCAGTCGAGCATGCGTTGTTTTCATATACGATCCCCGCATTGCGCGACTCGGGATCGCTGTTGATCGTTTTGACATAAATCTTCCTTTACTCAAATGCAAGCAAAGGGCCTGACTCTACGTATAGCGGTGAGCCGGGACAGAAAAGGTCCGAAGAACGACCATATCGATTGGGCTGCTCGATGTTTGAAAAAATCTTCGTGTTTCCAATGCATTGTGGACATTTATGCTGCCGGTTTTGGGCTGGCGCAGAGGGGCATTTATGAGTGAACCGATTAGCGTTACTCGGCAAGAACTCTACGAATTGATTTGGAGCCAGCCTGTTGTGAAAGTGGCATCTCGTTTCGGCGTTTCTGATGTTGCGGTGGCGAAAGCCTGTCGGAGGCACAACATTCCCATTCCTGGCCGCGGTTATTGGGCTCGTATTGAGGCTGGGCAAGAGCTGAAGAGGCCGCCGCTTCCGGAACCGGCCAATGCATCGCAGCGGATAGAATTTTCGGGTGGAAAGGAAAAATCCGAGCTGGAGATCGAAAGCATCTTACCGGAAATCGCGTTCGAACGTGATCCGGCAAATCAGATTGTCGTCCCGGATGAACTGACAGATCCGCATCAGCTTGTTCGGCGTACGCGGACCGTCATGAGAACCGCCAAGACTGACGAGCACCATTTGCTCATCCCTTGCGAGGATGCGCTCGATGTTCATGTTTCAAAGGGCCAACTCGATCGTGCGCTACGCATCATGGACGGCCTCATTAAGGCGCTGGAAAAGCGCGGTCGGAATGTCGCCGTGGTGATAGTAAAGCCGAAGGTGGAAGCGAACAGATACTACGGCGGTATGGCGCCGCCTGAACCTCCCGCGAGGCCTTTCACGCGAATCAATATTTCCGGTATCGCGGTAAGCATCGGCGTAACGGAACACTTGAAACCGGTTCCTCATGTGATGACCGCTGACGAGAAACGAAATGCAGCGCGCGGTTACACGTACGGGATTCCAAAGCACGATTTCGAGCCAAGCGGTAATTTGATTTTGAGCGTGAAAGACCCGACCGGCCTTGGAGTCCGTTCAACATGGGCCGACGGGAAAGCGCAAAGAGTCGAGAACTGCCTGAATAAGTTCATCGCCGGCTTGTACGTGATTGCGGAGGCAGAGAAGAAAAGAATCCAAAAACATCAGCAATGGGAACGCGAATGGAAAGAAGCTGAGGCGCGTCGCCTCGAACAGCAGCGGCTTCGAATGGAAGAAGAGGAAAGGATCAGACAGCTCGATCAAAATCTAGCGGCGTGGAAGAAAGCCCAGGATGTCCGCGCATACGCGGACGCGCTAGAGAAGCTCGTCGTTGCCCGATCGGGTGCAATTGAAGCCGGCAGCGACGCTGAAAAACGCCTTCAATGGCTTCGAGCATATGCTGGCCGAATCGATCCTCTCAAATGATTCGATTCTATCTTCAAGATTCGTTTCGAAATGTGGCTGGGACGTGCATTCGTTCCCGACCATGGCGGGCTCGTCGCGATAAATTCGTAATATAGCCTTCTCCAACGCTCTTTCCTCCAAACTGCTCACAAAAGACCTACAAGAATCTTTTGTGGCAAGCGTCATTTTGGGCTTTGTCGGAGCCGTCTTCATATGTGGGCCATTTTTGCAAAGCACGACCAAACCCCATTGATCGACTTCAGAAACATTTCTTAGCGCCTGTCATCGGAGGTCGTTCCCACATCTTTTTAGTAGAGGGGCACCAAGAATCGGAAGGCCGAGCTGTCACAACCAAGCCTCCTCGCGGACTTAACGGTAGAGGTACTGATGTCTGTCGGAGACGTGTGGCATGGTCGTTCAACATCAAAGGGCAGAAATGAGCCGAAGAGGATGATCCCAGCAGACACACAAAAAATATTTTCGAACTTCTGTCCCTGAGTGCCTTTCCCATGGCCCTTCTTAATAGAGGGGCGAAGTGCGCCTCCATGGAAATCGATAGCGTTTTCGAATTAGCGGAGGACTTTGAAAATGAGCAACGTAAGAACAGCGATTACTGAAGACGCGAGCATTGCCGCGGTCAGCCCAGAGAAAAGAGTGCTCCTTTCGATGGGCGGGAAAGGAGGTGTCGGAAAGACAAGCGTCATGGCGACGTTGGCCGAATGGTTCGAAATGAACGAGATTCCCGTGAAGCTGCTCGATCTCGATACCGAAAACAAAGCCCGGGGCTCACTCACACATTTCTTCGGTGGCAGCGTGCCGAAGGTGAACATCCATTCGCCGGCTGGGCTCGACGCGTTTATTGATCACTTGGCGGACGGTCCGCCGGTGATCCTCGCCGACATGGGAGCAGGTTCCGGTCACGTCACCCACGATTGGTTCGAGAAAATGTATCCGGACGTTGCACACGCCGGAATCGCTTTCACGGCAATCGGTGTTGTTACTGCGGACCCGGCGAGTGTCGAAAGTATCCTGGCGTGGGCCGAGCGCCTGCAAAGACGAGTCGCGTACCTGATTGTCGAAAACCACATCACACAACATCCGGATTTTACCTATTGGCGCGAGAGCGATCAGGCCAAGGATTTTCAGAAGAGATTTCAGCCTTCCGTCATCCAGATGGATTATCGCCTGCCGGATCTGGAAAACGCCGCACGGAATCATGGCGTAACACTGGGAAATGTGGCCCTCAGGAGGACGCGTGCGACGGAATTGCAAAAGGCGTCGCTGGTGATGAGAGCCCAAAGCTACCGTCGCCGAATCTTTTCCGAGTTCGAAAAAGTGAAAGGGTTGTTGTTGCCGTGAGCGCAACGCCGTTAGCGGACGATTTTCCAGAGGCCGGCCTCATCGATCGTATTGCCAATGGCATGCCCGACGATGTTCGCGCTGCCTACTATCGCGAACTGATGCATTGCCGCTCGCTTCCGCAGAGCGACGAGATGCTTCGCATACTGCGCATCATGCAGATCCTGACGTTTCTGATCCAGCGGGCGCCGGAGATCGTGGTTAGCGAGCGAGAACAGATCGAGCAAATCTGCACCCGTCTAATCGAGGTTCTGCAAACCACCACTACATCAATCGAGACGTATCAATCGCAGTTGGACGAACGACTCGCTCAGCTTCCGGATGAGATTGCAGAACGATTACGACCGCACTCCATCGCTGCAGCGATTAACGAGAGCCTGCAGCAACAGTTTCGGAAATCGACCATTCCTGCAACCGAAAGAGCATTGGAAATCATCGCGAACCGAATGGAGAGGGTCCTCGTGGTTTTTTCGGAGAGACTCCAAAGGCTCGAAGCCGCTAACAGAAATGCAGCCGACACTATGGTTTCGACCAGCAATAAAGCAATCGAGGCCGTACTTCGGGAGGGCCAGCGTTTGTCACGACAGTACAGATGGCCGTTCTATGCGATTGCGGCGTTCATTCTCGTCCTGACCTTTCTTTCCGGGGCACGAGTCCAACACTGGTGGGATTCCCGGACGGACCAGGTCAAGCAAACGATTGTGACTCCAGCTCAGCCCGTCGAGCCGATCAAGGTGAATGCGGCGGGAAAGGCCGGCCGCCGGTAAGAGGTAGATCGCGTGTTGACCATACGGGCAATGTCGGACGGAAGGGAATACTCGTCACGGCATCTCGAACATAGCGACTACTACGCGGAGGGCGAGCGGGTTGTCGGTCGTTGGCAGGGACGCGGTGCAGAACTGCTGGGTTTGGCTGGAGAAGTGAAGTTGGAAGATTTCGAATCAGTGCGTGAAGGCGTTCATCCGCAGAGCGGTGAATTCCTGCGTCAGCGCCAGGGTGCGGATCGCCTCGCCGCGCATGGAACGATTCAGTCTCGCGCCAGGAATCTTTACGATTTCACGTTCTCGGCGCCGAAATCCGTTTCCATTATGGCAATTCTCGGCGATGACAAGCGACTCATGGCCGCACATCAAAAGGCCGTTACCAGCGCGCTTCAAGAGCTAGAACGTCATGCGGCTGCGCGTGTTAGACAGAACGGGGCCAACGAGGACCGCACCACTGGAAATCTGGCGATTGCTGTCTATCACCACGATACGAGCCGCGAGCTTGATCCGCAGCTTCATACGCATGCGGTGGCCGCCAATCTCACCTACGACGGTGTGGAGTGCCGGTGGAAAGCACTTCAGGCCTCCGGTATTTATCAACGGCGAGCGTATCTCACCGAGGTCTATCGCAATTGTCTCGCTCGTGAGGTGCGGTTGCTTGGCTATGAGATCGAGAATCGGTGTGACAGCCGCTGCCGCGATCGCGGCTTTGAGATTAAAGGGATTTCCGACGAACTTATTACCAAATTCAGCCAGCGCAGCCGACAGCGGGATGAGGCCATTGATGACTTCGTCGAAAAGTACGGGCGACAACCGAGTGATAACGAGATCGCTGTTTTGGTTCGAGAGTCACGTGCCGACAAACTGGTCGAGATTTCGACGAATGAACTCCGGGCGCGGCAACGTGGGCGGCTCACGGAGGACGAACGGCGAGCCCTCGCGGCGGTGCGAGCTACAAATGTCACTCCCACAATCGAGCTTGATGCTGCCGAGCCTTCATTCGAATACGCGCAGCAGCACATCTTTGAAAGAGTCTCCGTTGTCCAGGATCACTCCATCCTTACCGAGGCTCTGCGTCATGGTCGTGGGCGGATCAGCAATGAGGAACTGAAAGGCGTTCTTGCATTGAAGCGGTCGCAAGGAGCGATTGTGCAGAACGAGACGGAACTCGCGACCGTTGAAAGTCTCAAGCGGGAACGAGACATGATCCGCCGCATCAATCGTGGCGTTGGCATCTTCGATCGATTGGATCGCGGCGGACAATTTGTGGCGCCGGACGGTTTGCGACCAGAGCAGAACGACGTACTGGAGTTCGTCCTCCGTTCGCGCGATCGCGCCATGAATATTCGAGGTGCGGCAGGAACTGGCAAGACCGCGACGCTTCAGGGACTGAGGACGGCACTGCGTCGCGCCGACCGGGATCTTATCGCCATCGCCCCAACCATGAGTGCGGTCGAAGAGCTGCAGAAAGTCGGTTTCAACGGCGCGATCACCGTTGAAAGGTTTCTCGAAGATCAACGAATCAAGAGGGCAATTGATGGGAAGGTCGTCATTGTCGATGAAGCCGGCATGATCTCAGGCCGTCAGATGTCGGAGTTGCTCTGCCTTGCTGAGGAGCACGGACTTCGTCTCGTGTTTTGCGGCGATACAAAGCAAATCCAGAGCGTCGAGGCCTGCGATGCGTTGCGAATCTTGGAACAAGAATCTCGGATGAAGAGCGTTTCATTAACGCAAGTGCAGCGGCAGAAAGTGAAGGGCTATCGAGAAGCCATTGAGGAACTCCGAAAGAATCCGGATAACGGCTTAGAAAAACTGGAGGCAATCGGCGCGATTCGCGAAGTTCCTTGGCTGCAGCGGGCCGAACACGTGGCCCAGGTCTACCGCGAACAGCAATCCAGGAAAGAAAGCGTGCTGGTCGTTTGCCCGACGCACGATGAGATCGGTCGAGTGACGGATGCAATTCGGTCAGCTCGAAAGCTAACTGGGGAGTTGGCTCAGGAAACACAGGTTGAACAACACCTGTCGATGAACTGGACAACTGCTCAGAAGACCGACCCCGGTAACTTTCGACCGGGTCAGGTGCTCCGTTTCCATCGCGCGGTTAGAGGGTTTTTGAAGAACGCCACGGCAGAAGTGATTCGGATTGAGGATAAGTACGTGATCGTGCGACGCGAAGACGGACGGGAAAGTGCGGTAACTGCTAAGCAGGCGAAAGCGTTCGATGTCTTCGAACGGAGATTCCTCAAAGTGGCGCCATCCGACAAGCTGCTATTGATGGCAAATCGCCACGATCCAAACTTCAAGGCGACGAATGGCGAGATCGTCACGGTTTCGCACGTGGACAAAAGAAGACGTGTTCACTTGGAGGATGGGCGCGTTCTGCCGGCCAACTTCAATCAGTTCACGCACGGATACGCGGTTACGGCACATCGCAGCCAGGGCAAGTCTGTGGACTCCGTAATCATCTCCGGCGACGGAATGCGCACGGAACTGTTTTATGTCGCCGCGTCGCGCGGAAGAAAGCGCGTGCTCGTAATAACGAGCGACAAGGAAGGCCTTCGCGAATCCGTCGCATGTTCGACGGCACGCCGATCCGCTTCGGAGCTTGTGCGCAGGGTGCGCTCTGGACTTCATCAAGGTCTTCATCGAGGGCGGGAGGCAGCACGCAAACTCGTGCGGCGCAGTGAGCAACTTAAATCACTCTTAGAGCAACAAAGCTCCCTCACACATTTCAGAAAACAACGCAAGGTGGAACGAACGCATGACCAGAGCATTGGCCGATAGCCTGAAGAGCTGGAAAACGACGCAGGAGCGTCCGGTGGCGCTGGAGATTATTCTCCTCAAGCAAAGCTACGTCCTGCCTTGGAACCAATTCCTTTACGCAGAAGGTACCGACGATGAGGTACGAGCGGCCTTCGCTACACATGATGTTCTCGTGAAGGGCAGCGGTCTTGACGGCCTGCTCGCGGATGTGGCCGTCCAGCGGATTTCTCGATTGCAGCAGCCCGCGAGAGCAGATCGTCTTGAAGGCGCTCTCGCGCGCACTGAGCCATCGCGTGAGCGCTCGGTCGGCGTCGAGCTGCACGGCGTGCAGCGATCGCGCGACGCGCGCGGGCGCGGCGCCGACCTCCGCGGCGAGCGCGTCGCCGAGCGAG
>CAZIPZ010000179.1:0-8535 GCA_964541075.1 uncultured Solibacteraceae bacterium
AACGCAGGGATCGTCCTTACGGACTCGGGCGGATTACAGGAAGAGACCACGATCCTCGGAGTCCCATGCCTGACCCTGCGCCACAACACCGAGCGGCCGGTCACCATTTCCCATGGTACGAATATTATGGTCGGACCGGACCGCGACCGCATCCTGGTGGCGTTTCAACGTATTCAATCGGGAGATTGGAAGCCTGCCGGTCCTCCGGAATACTGGGACGGCCAGGCGGCGCAGCGCATTGTCCAAATCCTCTCGGCGTGAGAGGTCACTCCATCGAAAGCCGCTGTGTCCGGTTGGAGCGAAGGATTTTCTTGCCCTGCAACACCGCCTCTGTAACCAGCAATGGAGCAGCCCAACAGAACCAACTGGCGGCATTCAACTGCTCGGTCAGTGTGCCGACTCCGGCGACCTGTAGAACACCCACAAATATGCGGAAGAACACAAAACCAAAGGTGACCACGTAACTGCGCGTCATCCATTCTTTATGCTGTTCGATTAGCCGCTTCCGAATAGAGAGAAACGCCAGGCCGGTGGTGACGATCCACGCCGTTGCCAAACCGCTAAGGCCCATTCCGAAAACCACGCTGATGTCTGTATGAAGCGCGAGATAGTACGCTGCGATGCTGCTGAGCGCAATGCTCCCCATATATCCCATGCCGAGCGCGCGATGAACCGCCATCCGGCGGCGGTTCAAACCGAGCCATATCACAAACGGCCCGAGCGCGAGCGCCACAGCGCCCGTGGAAATGTGCAACAACACCCAACCTTCCCTCGCTTTGTAGAGAGCAAGTTTCTCCGGATTCAAAAGGAAATAGGGCAACGCAAAAACGACAAGGAAAATGCCGCCTGCAAGAACCGCCAGCGAAAGCAGAACAATGACGCCTCTACCCACTTTTAACGTGTTCGGCCTGAGCGCAGTTGCAGTTGCTGGCATGGGTTCTCCGTTTTCCGCGTGGTTCGCAAGACATTACGCCCGATGCGACATTGTGGTCAAGACGAAGGTCAAGACGAAGGTCCACAATTAAAGAAATTCGCACTAGGCGCGAAAAACACAACTCAAGTTCTGCGTTTTTTTGACGAGTCTTCCGGCCTCAGCTCACACACTCAATCACTTACGTACGGCCCTTCGCATGCCCTCTATGTGGGCGGCCTTGAATCAAGGCCGCTTCCGGCGGACAGAAGAATCGAAGGAGGCATCTGGGCCGGCTCCTTCGAGAGTCCGCTGGAAGACCATTTCAGTTTCGGCGGCTAGGGGGCGTTGTTGCGTTTACTAATGAGCAAAGGGCCGCAACAACGCAGGCCGCCGAAGCCCGGCCCAATTCCAATCGAGGAGGACCCATGTTACGTCGAAGTTTCGTCGCAGTGTTTCTCATTGCCTTGGTATGGACGTTGACCGTCAGCGGGCAAGGCGTGAAATCGAAGGTGGTCGACATCAACAGCGCGCCAGAAAGCGAGATCACGGCCGTCGGCATCGAAAAAGCGGTTGCGAAAAAAATTGTCGAAGGACGCCCATATCGCAACAAACGCGACCTTGTCAGCCGCCAGGTGCTCACCATGGAGCAATACAACAAGGTCAAAGACATGATCGTCGCGAAGCAATTGCCTAAAGAGTGATCCCATGTTCGCACGTATGGTGATTGGCGAAGCGATAAGCGACGACCAGGTGCAAGAGTTCGCTGGGATCTATTCATCCGAGGTTCTTCCTGAGCTGCAGCAGCAGCCGGGATTTGAATCGGCGGAATTTCTCGTCGAGGAGGGCGGCCGAATGGCAGTGTCTCTCACGTTTTGGAAGAGCCGCGAGGATTGCCTCAAATACCATTCGAGCCGTTCATACCGGCAGTTTGTCGCAAAAACGCAGCATCTGCTGATTGGACATTTCGTGGTGAAACTCTTCCAGGAGCATAGCCGGTAAGGAAAGGAAACAAAGGAGGAAAGAAAGGGAGACAGGAAGAAGCGAGCATTCTGCTCTGTCCATATTTCCTCCTTAATTCCTTACCTTTCTTTCCTTCGAAACTCCCTGAAATCGACATTACAGTGATGACGCCTCAAAAAATCCATGAATCGTTTGTAGTCCGAATCCGGCATTTTGAAGAGCGGTACGAGCTTTCGATAGCTGCCTCGCGTCTGTTGGAGTCCTTTTCGAATGACGCGCTCGAGTTGGTTCTTCGTTATAGCCCTCTCGGCATACGGCCGCGCGACCGATTCCCAGAAATTGTTCACGACGACTTCATGAGTCGGCTCGCTGAGAACCGGGTCCGTATCCAGGGCGAGATCGCCGGACTCGATCAGATCTCCCGACGCGGTATAGACGGCGGACTCGACGATATTTTCGAGTTCTCTGACATTGCCTGGATAAGCGTAATTCTTCAGCTTCGACATAGCGCCGGGCGAAATTCTTTTCCGTCCTTTCAGCAGATGGTCAACCAGCAAGGGAATGTCCTCCAACCGGCTCCTCAATGGCGGAACCTGAATTGGAAAGACGTTGAGCCGATAATAAAGATCCTGTCTAAACTCTCCGGTCCGAACCAGCATCATCAAATCGCAGTTCGTAGCGGCAATCACGCGCACGTCCAACTTCCTCGGGACGACATCGCCTAAGCGGCGAACCTGTTTGTCCTGCAGCACCCGCAGTAACTTGGCCTGAAAACGACGCGAAGTATTCGCGATTTCGTCGAGGAAGAGCGTGCCCCCATTAGCCTCTTCAAACAGACCCGACTTGTCCGACACTGCGGTCGTGAAAGCGCCGCGCCGGTGTCCAAACAGCTCGCTTTCGATCAGGTCGTCTGGCATTGCACCGCAATCCACCGCGACGAACTTGCTGCGCATCCTTTCACTATGTTCGTGTATCGACCTGGCGACGAGTTCCTTGCCGCTGCCCGTCTCGCCGGTCACAAGAACGGATCCGTCGATTTTTGCGGCGGTCCGAATTTTGTCTCTCAATCTCTGCATGAGCTCGCTTGTGCCAATCATGACGGTATAGCCGACGATTTCAACAAATGGTCACAATGAATTTTCATCCTTCCGAAATTCGCACCTTGATACGGATTGTCACCAAAAGAACCGGTCATCCTATACGCGACGAGGATCTCGAGCAGCAGGCCGCGCTGAAGGTCATTGAAGCATTTACAAGGCTTCAACACGTGGACCATCCGCGCGCGCTGTTGTTGAAGATTGTCGAGGACACGGTTCGCGACTATTGGCGAACGCGGCGAACGACTGAAGACTTGTCAACGATCGACGAACGGTTTGTCGCAGAACGACCGGCTTACGAGAACGACCTCGATTTGCAACGCCGTTTGGAGGTCCTGAATCGCGCGCTCGATCGTTTGCCGCAGGGTGCACGCGCGTTGCTGGATCTCTTCTACAAGGATGGACAACCGGTTCGGGAAATCGCCAGGCTTCGGTCGAAATCGGTTTCCGCCGTCAAAATGGAACTCCTGCGAGCGCGGCAATCTCTGGCGCGAATAGTCCGATCCATGGGCGATAAGAAATCGCGTTAATCACGACAAACGTCTTTGGTAGCTGACGCCTTTTCTTTTGTTTTCAAGCGTTGAAAGCTGGAACCCCGCGTGAAAGGGACGCTTTGTCCGGCCCGGGCAACGGGGAATACCTTTCCCCATCTAAGGAGGATCAATGAAAGAAGCAGTGTTGCAGGACCTTTCAACAGCGCAGCAGCTGGAAATTAGCGGCGGAGACGTTTTCGACGACACCGGAGGCGTGATCATTGGCCTCGCGGGCGGCGCCGGTCTCGCGGTGGGCTGCACAATGTCCGCCCCTTTGATAGGCCTGGTGCTGGGCGTCGGATTCGGCGTCCTTATCATCAATTCACTGTAGGCGCGGGACGCGAAGAAGCCATGGACACAGTTGAAGTCCGGCAGCTCTACAAAAACCTTCCTGGACGCTTTGAACTGGGCCCGTTGGACCTTCGCGTCGCTCCAGGCGAAATTCTCGGCGTCATGGGACCTGACGGCGCTGGCAAAACAACGCTGCTCCGATTACTTTGGGGCTTCATGCGGCCTGAAGGAGGCCGCATTTCCGTGTTCGGGCTGACGCCGCACCTGGAACAGGTGAAGGTCCGGCTGCGCGCAGGATATCTGCCGGCGAACCCGGCAGCCTATCCGGGACTCACCGCCGGACAATTCCTTGAATTCATCGGCAAATTCTACGAAGGCTGGAATACCCGCCGGATCGACGCCCTTCTGCTCCGGTTCGGCATTGACCCCAACATGATGGTTGAAAAACTCTCGAAGGGGAATCGCACCAAACTGAGCTTGATCGCCGCCATCGGACATCGGCCCGCTCTCTTACTTCTGGATGAACCTGCAGCGCGACTCGATCCTCTGATTCGTATCGAGATTCTCTCGATGGTCAAAGGACTCGCAAAGGACGAGAATGTTTCGGTTATTGCCACCTCGCACATCTCCGATGATCTGGACAACATTGCGGACAGCATTTTCATGCTGAACGCCGGACAGGTTATCGAGTATGCCCGCGCGGCATTCCTTCTAGAAAAATATAGTGTGCCAAGACTGGAGGCCATCTTTGATCGCGCGCTCGATCATCGGCATCGTTCGCAAGGATTGGTTTGAGCACATCAATGCGGTTGTTCTTTTGACTTCCGCGCTTCTCGCCTTTGTCCTGTTTTGGCCGGCGTCCGCTTTCAAACGAGGCTTCGTCATCGGGCTCGTCGGGGGCATGGCATACGTCTACCCTTTTCTCTGCTTCTCCTTAGAGCGACAGCGCAGAACGTTATACCTGCTTTTGGATCTTCCGATCCGTCCGCGGCGCCTTGTAATTGCGAAATACGCATCCGTCCACTCCATGGTCTTCTTTACAACGAACCTTCCGGCGCCGTTCATGAGTGATGCGCAACTGCTTCTGCGTCTCAATGCGTTCGCCCTGTTCCTTTCGACGCTTTCCATGGCGTTCGCCACAATTTCGGACAAAGACTGGGTGCACCAGATTCCCGTGGGGGCGCTCGTCCTTTACGTCATGCCGCTGCGGACCATTCTGGAACTGTTTCCTCCAGCGGGTCCGGCCATTGTCGGTTTCGCTTCGAGCCGCATGGATCTCTGGACGTCGATTGCCTTCGGTGTCACGCCATTGATTGTGGTCATTTCGGCTCGTCACTTTGAAAAGCAAGTGTCACGATAAGCGCGGCGATGATTGTGTTGCGAAGTTTGTAGCATTTGACAAGGTGTATCCACAAACTCCGTACGCCTCAAACAGAGGGCCGATCGTCGTTTGGTGACCACAAACGGACAAGATCGTTGAATGAAGGCAAGGTCGAACTTATGTGGGGCGTGATTTTCTGCCAAACCCTGGCGTTCTGTCGGCAACGCGGTGTTTTCCGGTCCCGATTCGTGGCGCAACGCTTTGAAGCAGGGCAAAACCACTTCGCGCTGCGGCATTTCGACTTGGCGACAGTGCATTCTCATTGCGCTGCATGGCAAACCGCCTTCGCGGAAGGGCAATTTCGATTGAAATCAGCAGAGATCGCCTTCGCCACCCTGCCATCTGCTTTCGCACCAGTCCCCGTTTTGTCCCCCTCTCGCCTGTTTCTTTTTTTTGCGACACAGTGCTACGCCAAACGAGAATTGGCTGCGGCTAAGGCAAAAAAGCTGCGGCGAATGCGAAACGCAGTTGCGCCCATTGAGAAATCGGTTCTGCCAAGGCGAAATGCGCCGCCGCCTAGTGGAAATGGGCGTCGGCGAACGTGATCTGCGCCTCGGCAAACACGGTTGTCGGCGTTTCTCGGTGGGTTGCCTGCGGATTTGTCCGCACAGGATCTTCTTCACCCGTATTGGCTCCGGCCGTCGTACATTTCCCGGAAATGAACGGATTCCAGGGTTGGAAATCGCCGATAACACGGACGGTGAATAGGCTAAGTCTTTGAATTCTGGACGGCATGTGGGGTGCTTCATTTTCGCTCGTCATGCGTTACCCAATTGTCCGTCAGCACGACATTTCCGACTGCGGGCCTGCGGTTCTCGCGATGGTTGCCGCCGCATACGGCAAGCGGCAGTCGATTGCACGGTTACGTGAAATCGCAGGAACAGATCGCTCGGGCACGAACCTTTCAGGGCTATGTTTGGCGGCGGAAGCAATTGGCTTCCAAGCGCGAGCGGTTCGAGGCGCGTTCGAATCTATTTCAAAGATCGCGCTACCTGCCATTGCTCATTGGAACGAGGGCGACCGTCATCATTTCGTAGTTATTTACAAAGTCACTTCAAAGCGTGTGGTTCTTGGGGATCCGGGCGCCGGTTTGCGGAAGCTTCACCCAGAGGAATTCCGGCGTTTTTGGACTGGTGTTCTTGTTCTGATCAGCCCGACTCCTCGCCTGCGAGAAGTCATCTCAGCAAAGTCATCTTTTGCGCAGTTGTTTTCTCTGACTCTTCCTCATCGCCGCCTCTTCCTGGATGCAATGCTTGCGGCAGTCCTGATCACAATCCTCGGCCTCACCTCGTCGTTTTTCATCCAGGCGCTCGTGGATTATGTTTTTGTCCTCGGGCAGAAACCCGCCCTTAACTGGCTCGGACTCGGAATGCTGCTCGTCCATTTGGCGCGAGTAGGCTTCCTGGCACTGAGATCCCACCTACTAGCTCACCTCAGCCAGAGGATCGACGCAGACACGGTGCTTGGTTATCACCGCCATCTGCTGGGGCTGCCGCTTCCTTTTTTTGTTTCCCGCCGGATGGGCGAGATTCTTTCGAGAATTAACGATGCCGTGAAGATTCGTATCGCGGCCAGCGTTACAACTCTGTCATTGTTCGTCGATTGTTTTCTACTGATCGCCGCCATGGCCGTGATGCTCTGGATGGATTGGACGCTGACTTTGCTGGCGTTGGCGCCGGCGCCCTTGCTGGCGCTTAGCGCCTCTCTGCTGAATGCACCTTTGAAAAGGCATCAGCGGCTGGCAATGGAGAAAGCCGCCGAGCTCGAGGCGCAAATCGTGGAGAACATCGGGGCCATTCATGCCGTGAAAGCATTCCGTGCGTCATTGCTGGCGCAGCTGAGGACAGAGGCTTGTTTTGTGGAACTAATGGACGCCTCGTTTCGATCGCAGGCGCTTGCCATCCACATCAGTGTCGTCTCTGCGCTGACAACGGCCATCTCAACGCTTGCGCTCTTATGGCTCGGCGCCTCGCGTGTTCTTGAAGGCGCCATGACTGTCGGTCAACTCATGGCGTTGCATACACTGCTTGGAACGGTTTTGGGCCCTATTGAACGTCTGAGCACAGCAAACCATTCCATTCAGGAAGCTGTCATCGCAGCCGAACGCCTTGGCGAGGTGTTGGATCTGGACACGGAAACACACAACGAACGGAAGAGCGCAGTGGATCGGGCTATCGAGGGGAAAGTGGAATTCCGCGACGTGAGTTTCCGATACGGCGCCCGCGCTCCAGTGTTCGACAGACTCTCTTTGAGGATCGACCCTGGTGAATGTGTGGGAATCGGGGGCGAGAGCGGAATGGGAAAAACGACATTTGCAAACTTAATCGGCCGGTTCTTCGACCCGGCATCGGGATCAATCCTGGTGGACGGCATGGACATCAGAGACTACACGCTGGATTGCCTGCGCCGGCAGGTCGCATTCGTTCCTCAGGATGTTGTTCTCGTCAATGGATCCATTGCGGACAACATTCGCTTCGGGCGGTTGGAGGCGACTGCAACGCAGATGCGCGAAGCCGCTCGAATGGCCCGGGTCGATGAATTTGTGGAGCGAATGCCTCGCGGCTACGACACGCCGGTCGGCGAGCGCGGCGTCGCACTGTCCGGTGGAGAGCGCCAGCGAATCGCTGTCGCTCGTGCGATTGTGATGGATCCCGCAATTCTGGTTTTGGATGAGCCGACAAGCCAGCTGGACCGCGTCTGCGAATCGGCGATTCAGGAAATCATCGATCAACGCCGGGGCGTCCGAACAACGATCGTCATCTCACACCGCCCCTTGCGTGTGGATCGGATGATCCAACTCAATGAATGCAAATTCCCTGTCGCTTTACCTGCTCGCCTTGACGGTTTTGCTCCTTGCGCTGTGGGCGTACAGCACGCCGATTGACATCTCGGTGCGCGCCACGGGCATGGTGCGACCGCAGGGTGACGTTGTGCGTGTCATACCGGAGGCCGCTGGACGAATCGCCCGCATATACGTTCAGGATGGGGACAAGGTGCGAACCGGAGATCCTCTAATGCGGCTTGATGACTCATTGTTGAGGAGGAAGCGTGAAGCTATTGAGGAACAGATCGCCCTGGCGCAGTTGCTGCAAGCGCCGCTGGCGGGCGAGCGTGAAGATCGCTGCTTTGGAAGAAAGACTGAAGAGGCAGACAGAAATTAACGAAAAGACCGCCGCCATCGACAAGTCCGAATTTGCGGCCGCACGGCAAGCCGCTGAATCAAGCCTGGTGCACGCTCGGTTGAAATTTAGTCGGGCCGCCCAACTCTGGCAGGAGGGTCTTATCTCGCGCCAGATCTACGATGACGCGCAGACCTCATTAGAGCAGGCGCGGACGGAGGAAACGAAGGTATCGTCGGAG
>CAZIPZ010000180.1:0-8391 GCA_964541075.1 uncultured Solibacteraceae bacterium
GTTTTTCGGCATCCCCTGTAGTAAAAACAGGAGAGGCACAAGAAAGGCGAGTTTCATAGGTCGGATTGTAGCACAGCAAAAATCCTGTTTCGGACGGGCAAAGGTTCTTTGCCGTTGAGCTTTCGTTCCATATTGGACGCGGTCTAATCCGTATTGTTTTACAGACAGTACGCGCCAACATCCGCTATATAATGGAGAAACCTATGCTCCCTAAACATTTTGGCCCCTTACTCCTGCTTCTTTGGATTCTGTCGGGATTTGCTTTCGCCCAGAATGGTTCGGCGCCCAAAGCGGCGATCGAGCAACCGGCGATTCCTGTCGATGAAATAGTCCGTCGGTTTTCTGAAAAGGAAAAACAGTTCAGGCTTGCGCGTGCCAACTATACCTACCGGCAAGATGTCAAGATCCAGGAACTGAACTCCAATGATCGAGTGCTAGGAGAGCATCATCAAGTTAGCGACATCGCCTTTGATTCAAACGGCAGGCGCACTGAAAGGGTTGTATACGCTCCTCAAAGCACCTTGCGAGGCATTCAATTAACCCCTCAAGACCTTCAAGATATTCGTGAGATACAACCGTTCGTGCTCACCAGTGATGAAATCGGGAAGTACAAACTCACGTATGGCGGCAAAGAGCAGGTGGACGAGATTGACTGCTTCGTCTTTGAGGTGGAGCCTAAGGTGCTTGAGAAGGGCCAGCGTTATTTTCAGGGACGCATCTGGGTGGACGACCAAGATTTGCAGATCGTGAAAACGTTTGGCAAAGCTGTTCCGGACATTCGCGAGAAGGGGGAGGAGAATCTGTTTCCTCGGTTCGAAACCTATCGTGAACAAATCGACGAGTATTGGTTTCCAACCTACACCCGAGCAGTGGATACTCTGAACTTCTCAAGCGGTCCGCAGCGCATCCGCCAGATCATCAAGTATGAAAACTATAAGAAATTTATCGCTGATGTGAAGCTGACATTCGGAGACGCTGTCGATGAAAATTCAACTGACAAACCAGGGAAGGCGCCGTCTTCCGACAGCAAGGCTCCTGCGTTGGATCCTCGGCTCAAGGACCAACCAAGACCAAAAAAATAAGACATCATTCGCTCTGGGCCACTCGTCACTCGTTCGGTCTGTCCAGGCTACGCAGCATTGTTTGAGCGTTCGCATGTGCCGGATCGACTTCAAGTACGCTCAGCAATTCACGCCTTGCGTCATCGAGTTTGCCCTGCCTCAGGAATACCAGCGCTAGGTTGCTTCGGGCGTCGACATAGCCCGGCGATATCCTCAAGGCCTCCATGTATTCAGCCGCTGCCTCACTCAACTTGCTCTTTGAGAACAGAATATTCGCTAGATTGTTGTGTGCGCTGGCGTGGTTAGGATTCAGGCGTATGGCTTCGGAAAAATGCGTGCTCGCTTCATCCCATTTATTCAACGCGACCAATTCAACCCCCATGTTGTAGTGCGCTTCAGTAAAGCTGGGATTGATGCGTAGAGCCTCTTTCAGATGCGCAATAGCTTCAGCATTCCTATTCAAGCGTCCCAATTCGGCAGCGAGACCCTGTTCTGCGACGTAGTTGTTTTTGGTGACATCGACTGCTCTTCCCCAGAGAGCCAGACTGTCTTTCCAGAATTCGACCTGCCTCGAAGCGATGACCGCGCAAGACAGGACCGTCGCGGTTGACAGAACCATCAATGTAGGTTTCCTGTGCGGAAACCCTTTAAGAAGATTGGGCGCCCCCCAGGCAACGATCACAGACAAACCAATGAGAGGTATATAGGTGTAGCGGTCTGCCATTGGTTGCATCCCAACCTGCACAATTCCTATAACTGGGACAAGGGTGCCAAGAAATCCAAACCATCCCGCTGTCACGTAGGGAAAGCGCAGTACCGCTCGAAATGCCAGAACTGACACAACCAGCAGAGCCGCCAAAGCAAGAACCCACATGAGAAATGACGGCGGCGAGTAAGGATAGAGCACGGCAAGCCGAACGGGCCAAAAAGCTTTTCCGATGTATGTCATATAGGATACAAGCGCATTCTCCATCCGTACATTGATAGGGAGCGCTTCCAAAGCCGTGACCGCACTCGCTCCTTGCTGGGCAAGAATGGTCAAGGAACTGGAGATCATGGAGAGAACGAACAACGGCGCTTTTTCGCCGGCTAGTTGAAACAGTTGGCTCCAGGGGATACCTATGGCTCTCTCCGGACTCTTGATCGCGAAACTAGAAGCGGTCAAGCGACGGAGAGGCCACAAATCGATAAGGAGAAGGACAAACGGAAGGGTCACTAGCATTGGTTTTGCCATTAGTCCTAGCGCAAAGAAAAAGACCACAAGCGCATACCGCCACGGTTGACGGTCAGTGGTGTACGCCCAATACGCCCAGACGGAGAGAATGCCAAAGAAGGTGCTTAAAACATCCTTGCGCTCGGATATCCACGCTACGGATTCAACGTGAAGCGGATGCGCCGCAAACACCGCAGCTACAAAAGTACTCTGACGTATCTGTGCCGTCATTCGAAATAGCAGCCAGAACAACAGGACGGAGTTCACAATGTGCAGGATGACGTTTGTGGCATGGTATCCGCCGGCGTTCCGGCCGTAGAATTCTGCGTCCAGCATGTAGGAGATCCATGTCAGCGGATGCCAGTTTGCCTGGTCTTGAGTAGTTAGGCTCCACCAAATTCCATCCCAACTCAGGCCCGCCAACACTTTGGAATTCAGGAATACGTAGTCGTCGTCATCGAAGTTGACGAAGTCGTACTGCCACACCTGGTTGTAAATGAACAGGTTGATCGCAACAAGAAACAGGCCCGCTAGGATAAATGAGATTGCAAAAGTCGATGATGTCGTCGAACTGGAGTTTCCCTCTGAAGGTTTTCCCGCGGAGGTTTTCGCTCCTTGTCGCTGCTTCATCTATGGTTCTCGCACGGTGACTGAAAATGCATCAACTTGCGCTCTATTTTCACGCTCACACCGGCTAATTTCGAAGCACGTTTTTCAAGTCATTGCCTCATCCGTCACCTTGTTTTCTAGCTCGCTCCGCGGAGGCCCGCGCAGCGAGCCTCATTTAGCCCGGTTCGGGCGTTGCCGCTCATCTGGAAGGTCTGCTAAACTTAAGCGGAATCTGGCAAATAGCGAAGGAGAGACTATGTCTGGCCATTCGAAGTGGCACAGTATTAAACACAAAAAGGCTGCCACGGACTCGAAGCGCGGCCGCGCGTTTACGAAACTTATCAAAGAAATCACGATTGCGGCACGCATCGGCGGCGGCGATCAAGAATCAAACCCACGATTGCGCAAGGCTGTGTCTGACGCGAAAGGGCTGAACATGCCCGCTGACAATATTAAGCGCGCGATAATGAAAGGCACTGGCGAACTGGAAGGCGGCCACCTGGAAGAAGTAACCTACGAAGGCTATGGGCCTGGCGGTGTTGCGCTTATTGCCCAGGCGGTGACTGATAATCGCAACAGAACGGTCAGTGAAATTCGACATGTCTTTTCGAAACACGGCGGAAACATGGGCGAGGCGGGATCTGTTTCCTGGATGTTTCACAAGAAAGGCTATATCGCAGTTGAAAAATCAAAGGCTGATGAAGAGACGTTGATGACCCTTGCGATCGACGCTGGTGCAGACGATTTCTCAAGTGACGAAAGCACTTACGAGATTTACACATCGCCTGACGTCTTCGAAGGCGTCCTGGCCGCGGTCAAGGCAAAAGGGATTGAGACATCAACTGCCGAAGTATCGATGATTCCCCAGAATTATGTGAAGGTTGAGGGCAAGAATGCTCAGCAAGTGCTGAAACTCATGGAAGCTCTCGACGAACACGACGACGTGCAGCAAGTGTACGGGAACTTCGATATTGAGGAGTCGGAGTTGGCGGAAGCGGTTTCGTGATGCGAAACGGCTACCAGTGTCAGAGGGACGCGTTTCGAAAATAGTATGCGGGTCCTCGGCATAGATTGTGGATCCCGAATCACTGGGTACGGCATTATTGATGCCAACCGAACGGGTTGTTCGCTCGTTGATTTCGGTGCTATCCGCGTTGAGTCTTCTATTCCTCTAGCCTTGCGCTTGAAAACCGTTTATTCGGGCATCGCTAAGGTTATCGGCAAATTCCAGCCAGACGCGGCAGCTTTTGAGAGTTTGTTCTACGCCACCAATGCGCAGAGCGCTTTGAAACTGGGCCATGTGCGGGGAGTTTTGATGTTTGCGGCAGTCGAAGCAAACCTGCCGGTCGCCGAGTATTCCCCGCTGCAAGTAAAGAGCGCGGTCACCGGGTATGGTAGGGCTGAGAAAGCGCAAGTCCAGCACATGGTTCGCACTCTACTGAAACTGAAAATTTCACCTCATCCGTATGATGCTTCAGATGCTTTAGCTGTGGCGATTTGTCACGTTCATTCTGGTGAAACCCAAAAGGCTCCATCGGCCCATCTATGATTGTTACTACTATTGTTTCCCTAGTCGTATCGCTGCAGGCCTTCTTTAGCTTTACATACTGCCGCGACAACACACGCGGGCCCTACGAAACCCAGTGCGTCGAACTGAAGCCGACGGGTGATGGCGACGTTAGGTTCAAGCGGCGGGAAGCCGAATCAGTAAGCGTCCAAATAACGCTTTCTGGGCGGGCAAAGGATCGATTTCTTTCTGTTCTCGAGGGAGTGAATTACTTGGAACAAGGTTCCACGTATGAATCGGGAAAGAAAGTGGCTGACCTCGGACTGAAACGCTTGACCGTCCAACTTCCTTCAGGAAAACGTGAAGCCACTTTCAATTACTCCAGTCGCAAAGACGTTACGGATCTAGTGAATTTTTTTGAAGCACTGATCAATCGGGAGACTATTGGTTTCGACATCGATAACGCGATGCAGTTTGAAAGACTAAGTATTCCGAAACGCTTGGAAATGATCGAGAATGAACTCAAAGCGAACCGAATTGCCGACCCTCCGCGTCTCATCCCCCTTTTGGAGAAAATTGAGGCAGACCAACGTTTGATGAATTTTGCAAGGACTCGCGCAACTAAAATCAAGCAGCAGATTCAGACCCAGAAGTAGACGACCGTAGCTGCCGTTGGTTGATGATGTGATCTCCCCGACTAAGGCATGTTCGTGCCGGTTGCCCTCATTAAGTGAATCCGCGCTTCCTCATACATAGGATTAATTCGAAGCGCTTCCTTGAAGTTCGTCACCGCCTCTTCATAATTACCTTGCTGAAGCATCGCGATGCCTAGATAGTCGCGTGCGACTTCATTCAAAGGGCCGAGTTCAATCGCTTTTTTGAAGTGTTCTATCGCCTTAGGATAGTCTTGATCGGCCTCGAGGTAAACACCGCCCAGATATAGGTAACCCCAATCGCCGTTAGGTTGAATCTCAATTGCAGTTTGGAAGTGCTGCCGTGCGAGGCTGAAGTCTCCAGCGCGAGCCGCAATTGCACCAAGGCCCACGTGTGCGCGATAACGCTCGAACGGGAGCTGCATGAAACGGCGATCGTCAAGATGGGAGATTGCTGATTCGAGCAGGTTCTTTGCGCCCTTGTCGTCATTTCTTTTAAGGTAGATATCGGCAAGGTTCAGTCGCATATGGCTAGCTTCTGGTTGGACTCGAAGCGTGGCAGAGTACAACTGCTCGTCATTAACCCAAGCCTGATTGCGGTAGATCGTCATCAAACCGAAACCTGCAATGACGATCCAGAGGCCTATTCGCCCACGGTATGGCGCTAGGCGGATGATGACGCTGACCAACAACACGCACATTGCGAAACTAGGGATATACAGGTATCTCTCAGCCACAAACGCATAGCTGATTCCCTTGAAGTAAAAAACGGGGATCAGCATTGCCGCGAAGCAGGCGAACCAAGTTACAGCATCAAGAACACGCGTTCTCAGAAGGATGATAACTGTCAGCACCGTCGCAATCAGAACCAGAGATATGACGGTCTGGAAGCCGGCATCGGACAAATGCACTGGCAACAGATGAAAGGCATTCAGCGGGTAAGGTGCTATCGCGTATCTGATGTAATCGGCGAATACTCTTGCAGCGAGACCAATCCAGTCCAGCCAGGTTGCTGAGATTGGCAGCTGAGAAGTTGCAACAAGACCCAGCGCGTGTATTCTTGCGGGTAGATACAGGGCAATGACAATCCCGAACGGTGCAAGTGACCTAATGCTGTCCCCGAAACTGCGTCGGTGCTCCGGATGCAACCACTGTACCAAAAACAGGCAGATGGGCAATGTGACCGCCATTTCCTTGAATAGCAGCGCTGCCAGAAACAGGAGGCTCGTTAAGCCCATCCACATTGGGCGACGTGTTTTCTTGTACTGTAGAAAAGCCCAAAAGGCAGCGAAATAAAAAGCTCCAGCGGCCACGTCGGGAATTCCCGCAATCCAGGCTACAGCCTCGGTGTGAATTGGATGAACAGCAAACAGCGCCGCCGCAAACAAGGATGTTCCAGGCGAGTGCAAGAGCTCAATGCACAGCAGATATACAAAGAGACTTGCGGCTATGTGAAATAAGAGGCTCATCCAATGGTAGGCCCCGGGCGAAAGGCCTCCGAGTTGGTAGGCCACCATATAAGTGACAGTCTGAAGCGGTCGATAATAATTGGTCTGGTTTTGCACACTCGGACCGAGAAATGACCAGAATGATGAACTGAAGGCGGAAGGCAAGTTGGACATTTCCCGGATCCGCCAATTCTTCAAGATTTGCGTTTGATCATCCCAAACGAAGCTTCCTGACAGGGAGTTTGCATAGCATCCCACACAGATCGTGAGGATCAACGCCATATGCCACCAGGGCTTGGTCGCATTTGCCTTTGTAGGCTTTCTTTTCATGGAGCGTTCTGTAGCATGCGCGGAGTGGAGTGTCAATCGCTTGGATTCATGAAGCAAGCCAGTTCTGCAACGCTTGAAGACGAATGAATCATCTGAAGGCTATGCGATTGTAAGCCCCGCATATCCGACCACTCGTTCAAAGTTTCCGCTGACTTCGGCTGATGTGGAATACTTGATTAGCTCCGCCCTCGAAGCCCCAAGACGATTTGCCGCCACTAACATAGCAACGGTTGGCCCGTACCCGCACATAGAGATCCGTTCTCGTTCCACAATCTCGTATAGGCCCTCTGGATTCATTGCAAGTATTTGCTCAATGGCTTTGCTGTCCTTGAAGCGAGTGACTTCATCAGACTCATAGTGGTTCATGTCACTCGAAGCAACGATGAGGATTGCGTCATCAAATTCTCCTATCACCTTTGCTATGGCGAGACCCAGCTTCTCAAGACAGTTCCAACGTGTCGAGCCAATGGTGATTGGAACGAATAATGGCGCGGTTGGTGCGAGGTGCTGCAAGAATGGCAACTGTACTTCTGTTGCGTGCTCAAAGCGATGTGCAAGAACGTCGTTTTTCAGGTCAGGGTCCGCATCCATTAGTGCTTCAGATAGTTTGCTGTCGATCGGTATTTCACCCAGCGGCATCTGCCAGACCCCTTCCGACATGATCGACAGCGGTTGTCCGTAACCAGTGTGATTCGAACATAGCACGATGTTGCGTGTGGGAATCCGTATCCGCGAATACACGGCTCCTGCCACATGACCCGAATACATGTAGCCTGCATGCGGAACGACAACACCGAACACTGAATCCAGTTCGGTCTTTCGATCGATCAGTGTGCTTAGCTCGGCTGCCAGTTGATCGGCCTGAAGGGGATAGAAACGTCCGGCGACCGCCGGTTTGCGCAACATCATCGGCTCCGTTTATGCTGTTCATTCTTCGTCAAATCATTATGTGCCGGTAGCTTGGCTTCCCATATGAAAATTCTTTCGACGTCCTACCATCATGAGTTTCCGGTGTGGACTTGGCCTGACTGGGCCTGCGAGGAGCTTCGACGCACATTTCCGAGTTTCGAAATTATTAAGCTGACATCACGCGAGCGAATAATAGACGAACTCCGGGACACCGACATTCTGTTCGCGTGGGCCGTGCGAAAGGAGCAGATCCACGCCGCTCCTAAATTGAAATGGATACACACGGGAATGGCAGGGCTGAACTGGATCTTGATTCCCGAAGTTGTCGATGGCGAGATTATGGTCAGTTCGTCGAAAGGAGTTCATGCAATTCCAATAGCGGAGCACGCAATCTCGTTAATGTTGGCGTTTTCAAGGCGGCTCATGAACTGTTTTGAGTCCCAGCGTCAGAGTTTGTGGAATCGGAGCACCATATGGCAGGCTGCGCCAACGTTTGATGAACTCTATGGCAAGACTGTTGGCATCTACGGTTTTGGAACGCTTGGAAATGAAATCTCTAATCGGGCCCGAGCTTTCGGAATGCGCGTCATAGGTTTTAGAAAGCGAAGTGAATCTCATGGCGCCAATGCGACTGAAGTGTATTCGGGGGAAATGCTCGAGG
>CAZIPZ010000181.1:0-8321 GCA_964541075.1 uncultured Solibacteraceae bacterium
GATTCGGGTCAGGTTTTTCGCAGTAGGAGTTCCGGATAAAAAGAACAACTGTCGGACATTCTTCTGTTGACAAGGTTTGCAGCCAGGCAGCCCACCCCAAAATATGATTGTGATTCATCGTCGGACCGAAAACGATCCACTCGCGGCAGCAGCGATTCTGGATGGAAGCGCGGAGGTCTCTAAAGAACTCGTAGTTTTGGACCAGGGGATTGATGAAATAGCGAAGCACGGGAATGGTGGTCGGAAAATGATAATGAGAACGGCGAAAGACGCCTTCGAAGTCAAAATAGGCGGCCAGCTTGTCGTCGGACTTGCGATGTCCCAGCACTAGAATGGGTTCGCCGCGTTTGACCGCACACTCGTAAAGGCATCGAACATACTCGAAATGGTGACCGGCAAAGCTTTCTAGCGCGTTATCAACAACACAAAGCATTCGGGCGGAAGTATAATCCAGCTCGGACATTGCGTATCTGTCCCGAAATAACCTGAGTGATTCCGTATACAACGTTCTGCATCGTTGACAATAGTCTGAAGGACTTTGTCGGCCACCACTTCGAGTATGTGCGCTCGCTGTTACCCGTCTTACAGTCGTTGAAGATACCCTCGGTCGTGCTTGCGAATCGGTCGGCTTCTTCAGAG
This sequence comes from uncultured Solibacteraceae bacterium, assembly GCA_964541075.1. GTDB lineage: Bacteria > Acidobacteriota > Terriglobia > 20CM-2-55-15 > 20CM-2-55-15 > CAZIPZ01. The sequence continues at coordinate 640 of CAZIPZ010000181.1, forward strand.
CTGAAAAGGACGCTCGGAGTCGAGCCTGTGTTTCGCCGAACGCACTACGCAACTCCATGTCGGATCCGTAAGGTCGCCTTTTTTGCGAATCCCGCGATTATGAACTATTCATTTTTTCGGGATATGCAAGCCGCATTGAATGACCGAACGCGTGCGGACTGGATCCTGTTCGCTCCCAACATTGACCACATGGAGCTATTGGGATGGGCGTGGTGGCTTCGGAGCATTCCCGTAGATAGGCGCCCGCAGGTTCGCCTGCTTCTGCGTTGGTCCTACTTCACCGAGAAAGATTCGCGGGAAAAAGGACGATACTCGGCGCTCGCTGAATTTTCTCTCCGTCAACTGGAGCAATTTCCGTCACTCCGCCTTGTGACGGACAGCGAACGCCTTGCAAGCGAACATCGGCGCTTGACCCAGCTTCCGATTAATGTCCTCCCGATTCCGCACACCCAATTTGCCTCAACTGCCACCCTGAAGATGGCATCGTCGAATCCTCTCGTCGTCTTTCTTGGGGGCGCACGCAGTGAGAAGGGGTTTCCACTCCTGATTGAAGCTGCACCGCAACTTCTGGCAGCGGGCATCCAGCTCACAGTGCAATGTCACCTGGATGATTCGTCCGATCGGAAAGCAGCAGAGGCAAGGATTAAGGCAGAAAGCATGACAGATCCGGGAATCCGTCTTATCAAGGAACCGTTGGATTCCGTCGGCTATTACGCCCTGCTCCGCAGCGCAGACATCATCGTGGCTCCTTACCGCAAACAGTATTATCGTTCCCGAACGTCAGGAATTGTGGTTGAGGCTCTGGCCGCCGGAAAGCCCGTGGTTGTCCCGGCGGGTACATGGATGGCCGACCAAATTGCAGATGGAGCCGCAGGCAGAACCTTTGCCGATGGTGATCCCGGCGCTCTTGTGGGTGCAATCAAAGACATTGCGACTCGGATGCACCAATATAGTGCGGAAGCTGTAACCTATCGGGAGCGTTGGTTAACCATTCACAACCCCACGAGGCTGGTGGAGTCGCTGCTTCAATGAATCTGTTGTTCATAACCGAACGCTGGCCGTATCCCCCGACCAACGGTGGAATGCTGCGCACCCATCACTTGCTGAAAGGAATCTCAAAACACCATCAAGTGGATTTGATCTGTTTTGCCGATAGAAATGTCGAGAATACTGAATACCCTGACCTGAAGGTGCACACCGTACGACCCCGTCTATTCACTAGGTTCGACCGGCTCTGTGGCGTCTTCGACCCAACGCCCATTTATCCGCTGGCTAATATCAATGCGGAATTTGCAGACAAACTTCGTGAACTCGACGCCCAAGGCCGTGTGGACTTGGTGCACATCGACACACTCGGCATGGGATATTACGCTGGATTAATCAATGCACCATGTGTGATCGATGTGATGGATTGCATCTCGGTCAACTACAGGCGTCTTGCTTCGATCCAATCCAACTGGATCAAGAGCATTTCCTATGGATTGGAAGCCATCAAGACCGAACAGTTCGAACGCTCAGTGGCGCTGAAAACCCAGTTCATGATCACGTGCACAATGGAAGACGCGAAACGGTTGGATGAAATTACAGGAGTATCCGCCAGAATCGTCGAGAATGGCATCGATGCGCCTGTGGCGTTTCAGAAAAAAGGCAGTCCGGACCACTCCCTTGTATTCGTTGGGTTCCTGGATTACAGCGCGAACCGAGACGCAGTCACGTTCTTTGCGTCGCAAGTACTGCCGCTGGTCTTGCGTGAATTTCCCGACTCTGTTTTCCACGTCATAGGCAAAGGTTCGCCTCCCGTGGTTGATAACGCTCACGCCGTCCGTTTCAGGGGGTATGTTGATGACCTTGCCGGAGTTTATGCAAACGCTTCAGTCGTAGTAGCCCCGTTGCGATCGGGGAGTGGGATTAAGAACAAAGTACTCGAGGCCATGGCATACGCTAGGCCGGTCGCTGCAACTCCGGTGGCGGTAGAGGGTATTGGCGCAACCGCAGGCATTCATTATCTCGTCGAAAATACTCCGGACGGTTTGGCTGCGGGCATCATTCGTCTATTTAAGGACGCCTCGCTTTTGGACACGATGGGTGGCTCCGGACAACAGTATGTCCGAAACAAATTCAGTTGGAATACAGCCACAGAAAAGCTATTGGCAATCTATGAGAAAGCGGTGCAACAGAGGTGAGTAGGGTTGCTTCGACGCTTGCCAAGGTGTCGGTGACTGAGTCGAATTTAGTGGCTCTTGGCCTGGGATCGGCCTGGACGCAGTTCGGCTTATCCATATTGTTTTCTTTCCTTCGCTACGCTCTGCTGTTCAGGTATGTATCGCAGGCCGACCTCGGCCTCGGCATACTATTAATGACAGGATTACAGTTCCTTTTTATTTTCGATTCGATGCTGGCACCCGGCATTACGACCGAAGTAGGGCGAGCATGGAACGGCAACCTTCCAGCGGACGTGGTTTCAAGCTGCCGGTGGATCTACCGGAAGGCGCTCATATTTTTCTTCGCGGCATCCGTCGTTGCGCTTCCGATCATCATATACTTCGCCCGAGACTACGGACGTTATCCTCTGCTGCTTACGCTCTGGATGTTGTTTGCAGCCCGGGCGGCGCTCGGCTTTGTGGCAGGAGGAAAGTTCCATGTGCTGACCGGAACAGGAATGTACTTCAGCGGAAAGGTTGGTCAGATTGCAAGCGACATGGCCGGCCTGGCCACCCTATTTATCGCCCTGGTGGGCGGATTAGGCGTACTCGCCATCGGAGTCGCCGGAGTTGCCGAAGGAGCAATGCAGTGGATTATTGCGAACTGGTTCTTCCAAAGGCGGATCGATGCGGACGTTAATACGCCCCCATCCGCGGAGGTTGTGCAGCGGCTGAAAGAAAGCGCCTTCGCACTTCTCGGAAACTCGCTTGGGGTCTTCCTAATCTATCACACGGATAATTTTTTCCTTGCTCGGTACGTCGGCCTCGCAACGGTGGCCGACTACAGCATTGCATACAAACTGGCGTTCCTTTTGCCTACATTCTGCAATCCGTTTTACAACGCTATCTATCCGCGTTTCGTGAATGCGATCAAGGACTCCGACCGGGCCAAGCTTCGCGAATTCTTTCAACTGGTTCGCCTGAATCACCTGCTCGCTGGGGGTATTGGACTGGGAATCATCTTTCTTGGAAGACAGGTAATTGATATATGGGTGGGTCCTGGGCATTTCATCGGCATAAGCGTTGTTGGATTCATGGTTGCGACGTTCGTGTTGGACAACATCCATTATCCTCACGGGTACACCTTCATGAGTAAGAACAGGACGAGGGTGCTGATGTATTCCGCTCTTTGCGCGGGCCTTCTGAACCTCGTCCTCACTGCCTGGATGGCTCCCCGCTACGGCGCAGTAGGGATTGCCGCCGGGACGTTCCTCGCTCAACTTGTCTGCGTGAACGTTCTTTTACCGGTGCTTTCGTTGCGCGCACTGAACTACGGAGTGATCGAGTATCTCCAGCATACCGTGTTACCTGCGGCTCTGATCTGGGGACTGCCAGCGCTTTACTGGCTCTACAGAACCGCACCTTGGCGCTAAGTGTCAGATGAAGCTTGAAATGCGTGCGGCCTGGAGAGAATATCTGCCGAGCTTTAATTTATGATCACCCACGCAGCCGCGTTCATATTGAGCTTCGTCTTCGCACTTTATTGGACTCCTCTCATGCGGCGCGCTGCGCTCCAACTCGGAATCGTGGACACACCTGACGGAAACCTTAAGAAGCATGACGCCGCAGTGCCGTACTTTGGCGGCGTCGCTGTCTTCACTGCGTTTTTGTTGACGGTCGGCGTCCTGACGGACTTCAGCCAGGAAACCCTTGGCCTGCTGCTTTCGGGCAGCATCGCGCTGATGGTCGGTCTAATTGATGATTTTGGCGTCCTAACGCCCCCTCAAAAGCTACTCGGCCAAACGCTGGCCGCGCTCGTGCTCGTCAAGAGCGGAACGTTTATCAAGCTGGAGTTCCTGCCGATCTGGTTGGCAATTCCCCTAACCGTCCTATGGATCCTCGCAGTAACGAACGCATTGAACATCATCGACATCATGGATGGCTTGGCATCCGGCGTCGCGAGCATTGCAGCCATGGCGATCGGAATTGCTAACATCATGGCCGGGCGCAGTGCGCAGGCTTTTCTTTCGATCGTCCTGGCCGGGGCTATTCTCGGATTTTTGCGCCACAATTTTCATCCCGCCAAAATATATTTGGGAGATGCGGGAAGCCTCTTCGTCGGATTCATGTTAGCCGCTTTGTCCATGAACGCGGGGTACACGCGTTCAAACCTCCTGGCAGTGATAAGTCCAGTCCTGATTCTAGGCATTCCTCTTTTCGATCTTTCCCTGGTGATGTTCATTCGCTGGCGAAAGGGCCTGCCAATGACAAAGGGTAGTCCCGACCACTTCGCTCTTCGTCTACGGCGCTGCAAGCTATCCGTCCGAGAAACGGCGGTGACGACCTACATCATCGGCGTACTTCTGGCGGGCGTTGCCCTCTTAATGAGCCAGGTCACGCTTGAGTGGGCGGTGGCCACCATGGGAGGAACGTTATCGCTGGCGTGTCTCTCCGCATATCTGCTCATGAAAGTGGACATGACTTCATGAGAAAGGTGGTCGTCATTGGCGGCGGCCTTGCAGGTCTGAGCGCTGGATATCACCTTCGTGAATACGATCCCGTCGTGTTCGAAAAGGAAACGGCGATTGGCGGTTTATGCCGTTCTTTCTCTCAAGATGGATTCACGTTCGACTGCACTGGACATTTGATCCATCTGAAAAACGCGTACACGAAGGAACTTATCGCGAGTTTACTTCCGAACGCTTTCAATTCCCACGAACGGCTAGCGGCCATATATTCGAAATCGACCGTCACGCCTTATCCTTTCCAGGCGAACACCTATGGTCTCCCGCCCGAAGTGGTCAAGGAGTGTGTGATCGGTTTCGTCGAAAGTATGCTGGCGCCCACAAATGGCGGCGCGCGAAACTTTCACGATTGGGTTCTGCAAACTTTCGGGAGCGGAATCGCAAAGCATTTCATGCTTCCTTACAACGAAAAATTCTGGAAAGAGGATTTGCATACGATCACATCCGACTGGGTCAGTTGGTCTATTCCCAAGCCCTCCCTGGAGGAAGTTGTTAATGGCGCGCTGGGGCTGACCAATAAAGGGATGGGATACAATCCGCGATTTATATACCCAAAGCGGGGCGGTATAGACTGCCTTCCCAGGGCGCTCGCAAAACCGATTCGCCGCGTTCACATGAGTGAAACGGTCGAAAGCATCGATCCCAAGAAGAAAGTAATACGAGTCTCGAGCGGCCGTGAGGAGCCTTATGATTTCCTGATCACGACATTGCCCCTGCCTCTTCTCTTTCGCATGCTGAAAGACACTAAGGACTCTCTCAATCAAGACGCTGCCGGGCTTCGGGCTGTTTCGGTTCTGAATATCAATCTCGGGATCAATCGACCTGAGATCAGCGATCAGCATTGGATTTATTTTCCGGAGAATCGGTTCGTGTTCTCGAGAGTCGGTTTCCCAATGAATTTTTCGACAGCCGTCGCTCCTGAAGGTTCAAGCTCCATGTACATCGAAATCACGCATCCGCAGGAAGAAAGCTGGGACGTGGATAAGGCGACTGAGCAATCGATTGAGGATCTTCGGACCTGCGGGATTCTCCATCCGGAAGATCGCATTCTCACGCGCCACGTCATTGACATCCGACACGCTTACGTGATCTTCGATGAACACCGTCAAAAGTGTCTCCAAGGTCTGATCGATTACCTCGAATCCCGGAACATTTTTACTGCTGGACGTTATGGCCGCTGGGAGTACTACTCGATGGAGGACTCCATCCTGAGCGGTAAGACAGCCGCAGAAAGGGTCCTGGCAAAAATAGGGAGTCCTGGTTGAACCTGGTTGTTTCCTATGGCGACCTTTCTCATCAGTCGGGTTATCGCACACGCGTCTTAGGCGAACTACAGTTCCTTGATCGCTGTGGCGAGTTCGATCCTTTCCTTTTACTTTTCGACCGCAACACGCAAACTTTTGAACGCACGTACTCCCTGGATATTCCTTACAAGGCGCTGCACCGGTCCGAGGCGATTCGCTTTTATGCAGAAGTTGGAGCCCTTTCACGAAGACGCCGCATCCGCCTTGTCCACGCCCATAACTTGTATTCAGCTGCGCTGGCTTTATCAGTCCGTAGGCTGCACGGTTATAAGGTGATCCTGGATTACCATGGGCGAATTCCGGAGGAATACGTATTTCTTGGAAAGGGATCGGCGCCATCCCGTATGGTGCTGGAAAACCTGGAAAGGTGGGCCGTTCGAAAGTCCGATCACGTGGTGGTTGTTTCCAATGAACTGCGAAAATACCTAACCGAGCGATATCAGATTGCAGATTCGCACATGACGACCATACCATGCTGCGCTGATGACAGGAACTTTAACTGGGACAGCGAACGGCGGCGCGTCATTCGCTCGTCATTGGATCTTTCAAACAAATTTGTCTGCACCCATCTTGGATCCTTCTTACATTGGTACGATCCCGAGCTTCTGCTTCGTGTGTTTGGATCGATCCGCAAGCAAATTGACTCAGCTCACTTGCTGGTGGTGACAACAACCGTTCAGGAAACCGATCACTATCTTTCAAGCCGCTTACCTGTCGATGATTTCACAGTCGTTGCGGCGAAACACAACGAGGTTCCGGGCCTGATGAATGCGTCCGACGTCGGTTTTCTGTTGCTAAGGCCGGCCCCGAATATTCAAACGTCATCGCCGGCCAAGTTCTCCGAGTATCTGAACTGCGGTTTGCCGGTTCTGATCTCTCAAGGTGTCGGCGATTTCTCGGCCCTGGTCGCGAATTCAAGAACAGGCGCTGTCGTATCGGACTGTGGTGGATTTGACTTCGGTGTGATCCATGAAATCTTTTGCGATCGACAACAGGCTGCAGATCGATCTATAACCGCAGGCCGCGCTCTTACGTGGAAAGCGCAGGAAAGCATGTGGAGACAAATGATCGGTCGGCTTCACTCTTCTCCAGGTAAGCGGCGATTACGATGAAATGTTGTACTTCTGCATGTAATGGCGGAAGGAACGGTAAGACATTCGTAAAAGTTCGGCGGCCTTGACCTGTACGCCATTTGATCGCCGCAACGCTTCCTCGAGGAAACCTTTCTGTACACCCTCGACATAGCTCTCAAGATCAAATCCCTCATCGGGGATCGTAGTAATGCCGCGAACCCGGAGATTCGTGGCCACGCTCTCGGGAAAGTGGGCGGACGACAATTCATCGGATGTCTCCAGTATGAATGCGCGCTCCATCGCATTTTCGAGCTCACGAACATTTCCAGGCCATTCGTAGCCCTCTATCTTCCTGAGCGCTTCCTCTGAAATTCGCTCCACTTTCTTTCCCATCGTGGCATTCAATCGTGAGAGAAAATGGTTCGCCAGCAGAGGAATGTCGTCATGCCGGTGCCTAAGCGGGGGGAGTTCGAGGGGAATTACACTGATCCGATAAAAGAGGTCCTCACGAAACTCACTTTCGGCGACCATTGCGGATAGATCGCGATTGGTTGCAGCGATAATCCGGACATCAATGGAAAGCTCCTCGATCCCACCGACGCGCCGGATCGTACGTTCCTGGAGAACGCGCAGCAGCTT
>CAZIPZ010000182.1:0-4059 GCA_964541075.1 uncultured Solibacteraceae bacterium
TACTTTCCACTCGTTGGCAGGTTTTCGTTTGGCTGTTCTCGAAAGAACGATGTTCCAGCGCTTGCCTCCGATCAATTCGCCGTAACTCACTGTCCTTGAGGGATCGCTTTTTACGGCGACCACCCCATCCATAACGGCAAGTTGGTCGACGGAAACGCCCAGGCGCGTCGCAGCCATGCCGAGCAGCGCCTCTCGCGCCGTAGCGCCGGCTTGTGCGAGGTTCGCGTGATTGAAATTCACGGGATGCGCCTGACTGCCCGAGGAAGTCCCCTGATCGGGTGTTATCGCAGTGTCGCACTGCACAAGGCTCACGCGCGAAATAGGGACAGAAAGTTCCTCGGCGATCAGTTGCGTTTGCACTGTGGAAATTCCTTGGCCCATGTCCGCCCGGCCGGTGAATGCAGTGATTGACCCGTCGGTGCTAATGGCAATCCAGGAATCGAGCGTCTGTGGCGTACTGCCGCCTTGCGCGAGTAACTCGTCTGGTGCAATTCCGAACTTGCCGGCGAATTCCGCTGTGCTGAAGGCAACGATGAGAACGCCTGAAGCCTTAATGAACTGCCGGCGGGACAATTCGCTCCGGCGTAGCTCGGCCCGTGCATCCGTAGTTAATTTCGGATTGAATTCATGACGCAAAATGCTTTTCACTATGCACGCTCCGTCGCATAGCGCCTGATTGCGCGCATCATTCGAGTCGTCGTAAAGCATCGGCACAACACTCCGGACATTGCACCACGAATCTGTGCATCTGTGGCTCTGGGATTCTGATCCAAATACGCCTTAGCTGTGAGCACGACTCCGCTTAAGCAAAAACCACATTGTGCAGCCTGTTCATCTATAAACGCTTTCTGTATCGGATGAGGTTGTTCCGGTGTGCCGAGTCCTTCTAGCGTCACAATATCCGCGCCGTTGATGGCGCTCATTGGAATTTGGCAGGAACGAACCGCACGGCCGTTTAAAATGGCGGTGCAAGCGCCGCATTGACCCAAACCGCAGCCAAATTTCGGACCGTTGAGGTGCAGGTCATCGCTAAGGACATAAAGCAGCGGAGTTGCAGGATCAACGTCCACCGCTTGGGGCTGGCCGTTCACCTTCAGCGTGAAAATGCTCATGGATAGCTCCTCGATTTGGCGAAGTCTCTCATAGAAAAAAGGGAACAGTGAGAGAATTTCTGGGCTAAGAGGCGCCCATCGTTCCTTTGATCGGACCCATGCGCATAACCGAATATCCGATTCTGCGAGCATGATCAATGGGGCAGCGTCCAAGAGCCAAGTCGGGCTTTTGCCTCAAAACTTCGGTCGGATTCAAAAGGCGCTTCATCGCAGAGTTCTTGTCCCACGCTTTCGGTGCGATGCATCCTGCAGAGTTTCCATCCAGATCGCAAGGCGTTGCTGGTCTGCGACGACAGCCTCTACACTCCCAGGAATTGCAGTCTGATCTTGCGTTCACGCGGGCCGTCGAGTTCGGCGAGAATGACGCTCTGGAATTGTCCGAGGACGGGTTTCCCGTCCACGATCGGCAGCATGACGCTGTTGCTAAACAGCAGGCTGCGAAGGTGTGAGGCGGCATTGCTTCGTTCGCAATCGGACCACTCGGGCGAGTTATGTTTGTAATGGAGGTTATCTTCCACGACGCGCTCAAGGAAATCCGCGATATCGGAAAGCAACGCGGATTGGGATTCGTTGACGAGTAATGCGGCTGTGGTGTGCTGGGAAAAGATTCCCATGAAGCCGTTGCAGATATCCGCTTCGCTGGCAGCGTGGATGACGTCTCGAGTGATGTCAATCATCTCCTGCTTTTGCATCGAGCGGACTACGAACGTATCGAGTTGTGTTTTCATTGCTACCTTATCTTTGGTGAAATGCTGTGGCGTTTGGATACTTATGTCTTCGTCGCGTGAATTAGGGCCTCCATGTGACGAAGATATGTTTCGAGCGCCCGGCGACCTGAAGTTGTCAGCCTGTATTCCGTCTTGGGCATGCGTCCTTCGAAAGACTTTTCGCATGAAATGTACCGGCTCTCTTCTAGCTTTCGAGCATGAACGCTGAGGTTGCCGTCGCTTGCCTTGAGCAGGTCCTTCAGTTCGTTGAATGTGAGCGCGTCATTCACCGCGAGCGCGCTGACGATTCCCAGTCGGATCGGTTCGTGGATCAACCGGTCAAGGCTTACTGCCTGCGCCGCCGTTGTTTTGGAGCGCGCTTGGGCCGTCGCAGAACTCTCTGCTTTGTTTCGTTTAGCCGCCATACTTCTTTCCGATAATGATTCCAAAAATGACGTGAAGAACTCCGAATCCAAATGCCATGAACACGGTTGCGTATCTCAATGGCGCAAAGAGCGCAGGCGCTCCCAGCGCCATGAAACACATTCCCATGACGGGTACGACCCGCACCGAGAACACGCCGCAAGTCACGATAGCGACCCCATAGATCAAAAGCCATGAACCGGGCATCAATTGAAAGAGGCCGTTTGTGTAAAGTGCAATGGTCAACACGGCGCCCGCAATCATTGCCGGGCAGAGGCTCAAAGCGAACTTGCGTCCAGGTCCATTCAACAATCCGGACCTGAAAGCTTTGGCCTTCTGAACCATGGCGTACAAGCCGATCGTGAAGGCGAGAACAGCTTCGCCCAGCCATGCGAAAAACCAGAGTTCTCTGGACGGAAGTTGACTCGAAATGAACGCCGTGAGTAGCGCGCTGATTCCCATGAGGATTCCACCCCACCCAGGTACGGCCGTAAATGAGCCTGCACGCTCCATGGTTTCGCGAATGTATCGGAGGTTGTCGATCGCCTTCTCGTTTATCGAAACAACTTTTTCTGGTTTCACGCTTGCTCCACTTTTTCTCTCAACGGCGCCTGGCGGTCCGCTGAATTTGCCTGAATTGCTCTTCCCAATTTGGTCCTGCCTGGCACTCATTACGACGAATAACGTAATAGTCGCGCCTATGGTGACTGCCAAGTGCATGAATCCTGAAATAGGAATGCACAGGATTCGTTGTAGAAAGCGTTGGCGGTTTCTGCTCCAGAGAGCTCTCCACGTATTGCTGACGCTGTCGCGCAGGGTGGCGGCAGCGCGGTTCTGTAGTAGATCATCGAGCGTAGAACAGCCCTGGGCAACCGTCCTGCATAGCAAAGGTGAAGGTTATGGCTAGCACACGATTCACCATAAGTGCAAATATACGAGAAGTGCTTTTTAGTGTAAAGTACTTTTAATGAGTGGCGGCGAGTTTGGATGCGTCTAGATGTCTTTCCAGATTTCGATCTTCTTGTCTCTACTCCACCGTTCAGTCAACTGCTTATACGTAGCTCTCTCTCCATCGTCGTGCACAATGTCCGGAGAGGTGAGAACCGTGGTGTACTCAGTGAGACCAGTGAATGGAGCCATTTCGCTGCCGTATATGCCCCACCACGCACCGTATTTGTGCTCCCACTTCTTTGCATAGGCCAAATGGCCTCCCCTGATAGCGGCCTCAACACATTTGTTCCACGTTGTTCCCATGACGACCAGGTGTTTGCAACCGGTGATTTTCAGCCAGTCCAGAATTCCTTTTCCGATTCCTTCGTTTGGAGTCAGCAAGGATTTGTAAGCGCCGCCCGTTATGACGCCGGCAAAAGGCGACGCGTCCACCTTCATCAATTCGGTTGTGTTTTCGGCAGGGCACAAGTCCGCCAAAGCTTTGTATGTCGCCGAAACCCATCCAAGTTCTTTGTCGGGAATCATCCACGTCTTGTCAGTCTCTTTCGCAGAATGATTCCAGAAAACCTTGAGAATCGGCGCCTTCGGATTGTTAGCGAGCGCAGCTCTGATGACCTTCTGTTGTGCGGGCTGCACGGTGTCCTTGTCGATCTTCGAGTCGCTCTGCTCATCGACTATGACAAGGCCGAGATTGATTTTGACCTCCGCTATGCGTTCGGTAAGGGAATCCGCAATGGTCTCGAGAACCGCGGGAATTTCGGGAACCGCTTGTGCAATGATGGCCGTTTTTGACGTAGGCGCACTTGCAGTCGCCGATGTTTTCCCTGTAGTAATTTCGCCTAGGCGCAGCCTTTCAGCATCAATCA
>CAZIPZ010000182.1:4069-8297 GCA_964541075.1 uncultured Solibacteraceae bacterium
CTGCATGTCGCTTCCACCGATGCCTGCGAGTTCTTTTGCGACCGCGCTCAGATTGTCGGTTGATATGCCGATGTTGTATGCCTTGATCAATTCGATGAGTTTGTGGAGTGGACCTGACTTTTTGGAAAAGTAGTCGGAATCGACCTTTTTGACCTGGTCTTCGAATAATTCTCGGTTCAGCGTCATGGCGTCCGCGATTATATTATCCCAGCCGGCGGGCGTTTAGGATTGCACTGGGGCAGGGGGCGCTTCCACCGATACGGCGTCGAGCTGGATGTCCCAGAAGGTTTCGGGAGAATGTTCGTCAAATGCCACAAGATATTTATCAAGCGTCCGTTCATAGCGACTGACTTGGACGGCGATGATGCGGCCAACCTTGTCGGAACATCGCGAGCGTATAAGAGAGTTCACGTGAACGAGGCCGCCAACATGAAATCGTTGGGGATCTGTTCGCACTTTTTTCATAGTTTTGTTCCCCCAAGCAAAAGAGTGACTCGGGTGAAGTGTTGAACGCCATCGGGTGAAACCTGGTTTCAGCAGAAAAGAACCCTTAAGGGTTCTTCCTACAAACTAAAGAAGATATCGATCCAGTCTTTGGCATGAACTCCTCTTACAGGTGTGTGCTCCAGCACGAGACTGGACCGTCCCGACTCTGTTTCTTTTAGAATGGATAAATATGGAACGAGTGATTTATACGCCTCCTGACGGTCCTCCAACGGGTCCCGGTCCGAACAGCGCGATCTATCGCGTTATGGGCGAGGAGAACATATTCAAAATGATGTCGGACTTTTACAAGGAGCTCGAAAAGTCCGTGATACGCCACCTGTTTCCTGCCGACATGGAAGAAGCTTCAAAAAAGTCTGCGACATTCTTTGTCGGGATTCTCGGAGGGCCGCCTGTTTACGCCCAGAAATATGGTCCGCCTCGAATGAGGGCGAGACATCTTCCGTTCGAGATCACGGAGGCATCGAGGCAGGTGTGGCTGACGTGTTTTGAAAAAACGTTAGAAGGTGCGGACGTCAAGTATCAATTCCCGCCGGAACACATGGCAGGCTTTAAGCAATTTTTGAGAAGTTTCTCTGCCTGGATGGTCAACAAACTCTAATGCAGTGCACGACAGTTATTCCACACTGAAGTGCACTCGATTGGATTCAACATGCGTGGTTTCGTCTTCGACCCACAATTCGAACATGCCTATTTCCAATGTGACAGTGTCGATCTTGTGCAAAAACTCCCCGAGTTCGTTAGTGCGTAGACGCAATGGGTGGTAGTCACTGCCATCCGGCCTCCGGAGATGGGACATCACGGTTCTATTTGGAGTAAAGCCGGTTCCCGTCATCAGGACGAGGTCGCCAGCCTTGGCGTACGGCGCAGAAACGGAAATAGCCGGTTTGCCCTGTGAATGAGCCGGAGCTGAAGCAAGGGCCCAGAAAGAGACGCCCACAAACGCCGCCGTTAAGAATCTGGTCATAGATTTGGTGATGCTGCTGTCAAGCGGCAAACGGCTAAAGCTAGACGAGTTCCTGGCAATGAAGGCGAGTTCTGGAATCGTTAAAGTTCTTTCTCTCATCATCACTCTCCATTCCAGCATAAGCACGTGCAGCTAGGAATCCACACCCAGCCCTCGGCCGGTATCCGGGCCATTCAGGGCGTTCACTAATTGGCAATCGCACGAAACGTTGATGATCATTAGGGCCGGACCGACAGGGTGGGTGGAGTATTTCTTTTTTCGACCACTCTCCCAGTTAATGGTCTGATCAACTTTCGGACGCCGCGATCAAGGATAGTATGTCATCAGCCGCGGTTCCATTCCGCATTATGTGCCAGGAAACGGGGGGTGCATTCATGATAAGTGAGCAATTTCCGCTCGCGGAATTGTCACCCGACTTCTCCTAGGCTAAAGTCGCACCGGTATGCGCGATCCTCGCCCTGTTCTTATTTATGATAGCCGCTGCGGTTTTTGCCGCATCTGGGTCAACTACTGGAAGCAATTGACGGGCGATCGGATTGTTTACGCCGCATCTCGGGACATCGGCCAACGGTATCCTGAAATCTCTTCTGAAGACTTTCGGCGTTCCGTCTGGCTGGTATTTCACGGAGCCGAGCGCTTCAACGGAGCGGAGGCCGTGTTCAGGCTTTTGGCGTATGGGGCGGGGGTTACGACGCCAATGCGGGCGTATCAAGGTATTCCAGGGTTCGCCGCACTGAGTGATGCCGCATATCGCGTGGTCGAGCGACATCGATCTCTTTTTTACTGGCTTACTGTTGGGTTGTGGGGCGAGCGTATGGAAGCGGCAGGCAACGGCGCAACGCGATCGGTTGTGCTGCGCGGCTTGGCGCTGGTGTATCTCATAGCGTTTCTCTCGCTGGTTCCACAGATCATAGCCCTCGTTGGAGCGCGTGGAATTCTGCCGGCGCGCGAATACCTCGATACCATACGATCACAGTATGGGGCCGTCTCGTACGCGACATTCCCCACTCTCGCATGGCTCGCCTGGAGCGACACGTTTCTATATTCCATGGTGTGGGCTGGAGTGATCTTCGCGCTGGCGCTGTTAATCGGAATTGTTCCGATGTTTGCGACGCTCGTCCTGTACACGTTGTATCTGTCCATCGTCACGGTCGGTCAGGTCTTTCTTCCGTTTCAGTGGGACACCCTGCTTCTGGAAGCCGGCTTCGCAGCAATCCTCCTGACGCCATTTGGAACTCGTCCGCGCTATACGAATCAGACATCGTGCATCGGAATCTGGGTGTTCCGTTTTCTGATCTTTCGTTTGATGTTCGAATCCGGACTTGCGAAGCTCTTGAGCGGTGATCCGAACTGGGGGGCATTGACAGCTCTTCGGCGCCACTATGAGACACAACCACTGCCGACGCCCTCAGCGTGGCATGTCCATCATCTGCCGTCACGAGTTCATATGTTGTCCACAGCGGGAGTGCTCGCAGTTGAACTCATCGTGCCGCTTCTGTTCCTGATGCCACGCCGTCCACGCATCCTCGGTGCTTGGATCACCATCGTATTTCAGTTGTGCATTGCGGCAACGGGCAACTATACCTTTTTCAACTTGCTCACCATTGTGTTGTGTGTGTCGCTTTTCGATGACCAGCATCTGCGTTTATTCGGTATTCGCGGTTCTCCCGAGGGACGTGGACCGCTGGCGCATCGAATACGGAAGATCACCGCTGCCGGAGGTGGAATTCTGATAGGTCTTGGGGGCCTGCAACTGTTATCCAGTACGGGCCTTTCGGTTTTTACCGAGCCAATGGGGGCGGTGGACTCCCGCATCGGAGCATTTAACATCGTCAACCGCTACGGGTTGTTTGCCATCATGACAACGTCGAGGCCGGAAATCATCATCGAGGGGAGCGACGACAGCGAGACCTGGAAAGAATACGAATTCAAATTCAAACCAGGCGACATCAATCGTCCCTTGCTATGGGTGGCGCCGCATCAGCCCCGAGTGGATTGGCAAATGTGGTTTGCCGCGCTCTCCGATTATCAAGCGAATCCATGGTTCACTAAACTGGCGATACGGTTGCTTCAAGGATCGCCCGATGTGGTGATTTCTCTTTTTGCGAAGAATCCGTTTCCCAATCAACCGCCGCGCTACGTCCGAGCGCTTCTCTACGACTACCGTTTCTCCGATACGGCCACATACCGCGCAACCGGGGCTGTTTGGACGCGCCGCCTTCTTGGCGTCTACCTCCCCCCTGTGAGTGTTCGCGAGTGAACATCGCGTGAACGCTATGACGGGAGCAAATGAAAATGTCCGGTTTCGTTGTTTAGTGGTTGACCGCCGCCGAGCCTGTGGGAACGGTGCGAAACCCGAAGGGTTTTGCAAGCAGCGGTGGGAAAACGTTCTTTGTTTTTCCACCGTTGCGTCAGTTTCCATCAGGCCGCCCTCTTCTTTCTTTTTTGGTTCTTTTTTCTTTCTTCAATCTGCAAATCTCGTTTGGCGTCTGCTTTTAGGAGTGCGGTGCGATCCGATCGCCGATGGGGTTTGGAATCGATCGGCGTCCGGCGTAGCTGCCCAGACCGGTCATAGTGACCCAGTACGTGATGGCCATAGTGGACGCTGAGCGTGCGGTCCAGATGCTCACAGACGAGCACGCGACACCGCGCCAAACTGAAGCGGAAAGTCTGTTGGGGAATCTGTAGACACCGTCCGTCGAAGCGCACGGTGTTGTCGTTGTCGACGACGCGTTCCTGCTGCTGGGAAAAGATCTT
>CAZIPZ010000183.1:0-8234 GCA_964541075.1 uncultured Solibacteraceae bacterium
CAGCCGGTACTTCAACGGGCTTAGGAGGCGCTTCGCATTAATGTAGTGCTGCTCGGCGAGGATCTCGGTCGGCGCCATCAAGACGGCCTGACATCCATTTTCGACGGCAATGACAATGGCTTCGAATGCCACGATCGTCTTGCCGCTGCCAACGTCGCCTTGCATCAGCCTATTCATGGCATGAGGAGCTTTGAGGTCCTCCACGAGCTCTTTCAACACACGCTTCTGCGCCATCGTCGGATGAAAGGGCAGGATTGCCTTCAGCTGTTGCCGAATGCGATCGGACGTTTGAAACTGCACGCCTTTCATCTCCCGTCCCTGGGATCGCCTTAACACGAAGATAAGTTCCAGGAGGAAGAACTCTTCGAAGATCAAGCGGCGATGATACGGAGATCGTCGCTCGTTAAGACTGGGAAGGTCATCGCTGAGTTCGGGAAAATGCACATGCTGAAAACATGTCCTTAGATCAGGAAATCCATGCGCATCCCGAATGCCGGCGGGCAAGGGATCATCAATTTCAGAAGGCAGTTCAGAAAGGGCGCCTGCGATGATCCGGCGGAGTTGGCGGCTGGTAATGCCGCCAATTTCCTCATAGACAGGCATGTAGCGGCCGGTTTCGATAGGGCTGGAGTCGACATCACCATCGAGAAACTCGTATTCCGGGTTGTAAAAGCAAAACGTCGATTCGCGACGGTCGAAGTCGACTCGGCCGAAGAGGGTCAGTTCGCGTCCAGCGCTGAAGTCGCGAGGTTCAAGATAGCCGCCGTGAAACCATTTGGCATGCGCGTAACTCGCACCGTCCGTAATGACGGCGTCGAAAATTCTGCCACGTGTTCGGGTTTGAATGACGCGGCTGCGATACACCTTGGCGCGAACGGCAACCGCTTGTCCGTTCTGAAGCGCGGAAATAGGAACAAAATTCGAACGATCCTGATACGCCCGCGGAATATGAAGCAACAGGTCCGCGACCGTGCGAATGGAACGCGTGCCGAGAATGGAGGCGCGCCGAGGTCCCACGCCTTTTACGTATTGAACATCGGAGTCGAGTTGAAGCGTCAAGAGTCGTCAATTCACTTAGAGACCGCCTGCTGCGCGCGCGTCTGCAGGTAGGCTTTGATAAACATCTCGATGTCGCCATCCAGCACTCGATCGACATCGCCGACCTCCACTTTGGTTCGGTGATCCTTGACCATCCGATAAGGCTGCAGTACGTATGACCGTATCTGACTTCCCCATGCGATGTCGAGTTTGCTGTCTTCAATGGCTTGAGACTCAGCTTTCTTTTTTTCCATCTCCAGCTCGAACAAGCGGGAGCGGAGCACCTTCATGCACACTTCCTTGTTCTTGTGCTGGGATCGTTCGTTCTGGCACTGGACGACGATATTCGTCGGAAGATGCGTAATCCGGACGGCGGAGTCCGTCGTGTTGACATGTTGTCCGCCCTTGCCGGCTGAACGGTACGTATCCACTCGAAGATCCTTTTCGTCGATAATCACCTCGATCTTTTCATCGATCTCCGGATAGACGGCAACCGATGCAAACGATGTGTGCCTGCGCTTGTTCGCATCGAAGGGCGAAATCCTTACCAGACGATGCACTCCGGTCTCGGACGAAAGCTGCCCATACGCGTACTCGCCGATTACATTGAAGGTCACTGACTTAATCCCTGCCTCTTCACCGTCTTGGTAATCGAGCGTCCGCGCCTTAAAGCCGTTCTGCTCCGCCCAGCGCAGATACATCCGCATCAGCATCTCCGCCCAATCTTGAGCTTCGGTTCCGCCGGCGCCCGGATGAATGTTCACAATTGCATTAAGGCGGTCATTTTCGCCGGAAAGGAGGATTTTAGTCTCAACGCGGTCGACGAGCGTTTCGAAGTCTTTGAGATTGGATGCGAACTCATCGCCGACCGGTTCACCTTCCCGTGCAAGCTCCATAAGCGCCTGGACGTCATCCAGCTGGCCTTGAATTTGGCGGTCAAGTTCGAGCTTTTCTTCCAGGCGGGCGCGCTGCTGAAGGATCTTGCTGGAGCGGTCCTGGTCGGACCAGAAATTGGGTTCGCCTATTTGTTTTTGGAGTTCGTCAAGCTGGCGCTGCTTCCCCTGCGCGTCAAAGAAACCTCCGCACTTCCTGGCTGCGAGCTTGAACCTGGGTGAATCTCTCAATCAACTCTTCGTGCATACAGTCTCTCCTTGCTTCGAATGCGCCGGCCGGCGAGTCCTGCCGCCGCGATTGCGAGCGCAGCAATCAGGACGTTCAGGTATGCGAATGCGTCGCCGTAAGCCGTATAAAACGTCTGATCAGAGCGAAAATGGGCCGTCCCATCGAGAATAGTGCGCTCTCCGATCGACGTCTTCCTTTCTATTCTCCCATATGGATCAATTATTGCGCTGATTCCGGTGTTCGCCGTCCTTACCATGTAACGGCGGTTCTCGACCGCGCGCACGACGCCCATCCTCAGATGCTGAAATGGAGCGGAGGATTCGCCGAACCATCCGTCATTGGTGATAACCACAATCAGCTCCGATCCACGAGTCGTGAACCGGCGAATCAGGTCCGGAAAGATGCTTTCATAACAAATGGCTGTGGAGATCTTATGGTTCGCCACAGGACTCACGGTGAATTCGGCGCCGGGTGTAAAGTCCCCGACCTGCCTTGTCAGGCTATCGGCGAAGAACAGCAGCCGCTTGAACGGTATGTATTCGCCAAACGGGACCAGGTGGATCTTGTCGTAGCGAGACACCATTTGTCCCTGCGGAGACAGAACGGCTGCGCTATTCGTTGGGCGGTCGCCAACATTGTCAATATAACCGAGGACGAAGTATGCTCCCAGGCTCCGTGCGACACCTTCCATCTGTTTGCGAAATTCCTCATCTGTCTTCAGGTAAAACGGCGCCGGCGTCTCAGGCCATACGACCAACTCAGGCTTCGAACCCGGCATTGTAGACAGCTGGCCGAGTTCCCGGATCAGCTCTCCCGCTCCCGGCTCGGTCCAGGGTTGATCGAGGTCAATATTGGTCTGAACCAGGCGTACGGCGACTGCATCGCCGGATGGCGTCTCGCCCAAAACAGGAAGAAACATTGCGAGCGCCACACCTATGATGGCGGCGCTGAAGGCGGTCACACTCCTTGCGGCGATTCCGTAGGCGAGCGCTGCATTGACTCCAGTGGCATAAAACGAAAGGCCATAAACGCCGGTCCATGCGGCCATTTGCAGTATGCCGGCGTAAGGCGCCAGCGCATATCCCGACAGCATCCACGGAAAGCCCGAAAACAGGTGGGCGCGAAGAAGTTCGACGGTCACCCACAGGGGCGGCGCAAGGAAGAGCGCCCGGATTCCGAACTTTCGCGTCAGGGAATGAAGGCTCAATCCGAAGAGAACCAGATACAACGCGTAGACAGCAGAAAAGAGAACGCCGATTCCGATCGCCAGCGGCGGCGAAAGGCCGCCATAAATCATCATGGTCTCAGATATCCAATAGAAGGTTCCTGCAAAGAAAATAACGCCCGCCGCGTACGACGATGAAGCAGCCCGCACCCGACTGGATTCGATGCCAAGCGTTAGGAGCAAGGGCGTCAGGGCGAACCATGCCAGCGGATAAAGATCGGGTTTAGGCAATGAAAGAACGAGCAGCAGGCCGGATGCGATTCCGCCGAGGATCGATTTCAATTTCTGTCCTGACTATTTCTTCAAAATCGGTTGATAACCGGCCGATTCGAGCTTTCTCTTCATTGTGGCAGCTTCGACGACATCGGCAAAAGGCCCAACTTGCACTCGATAGAACGGATTAGGCTCTCCCGCAGGCGGAGCCAGAATAAACCCTTTGAAGCCCTTCTCCTTAAGTTCGCCCAGCAGCTTTTCAGCATCTAACGAGCGCCGTACAGCCCCAATCTGATAGTTGATCACATCTTGGTCCGGGGAGGGCGCTTCAGCCTCAGCCTGCGCCTCCTGTTTGCCTGGTGACGGCGGCGGGGGCGGCTCGAGCGTCCCGGAGTCGTTCTTGTCCACCGATTCAAAGAAGGTTAGTTCGGGTTTCTCTTCCTTGGCTTCGATTGTGGAAGCAGGCTTGGAGGCGGCCGCAGCGGTGAGAATCTTCTGCTCCTGAGCGCGGCCAACCAGCATGCCGAGAATAAAGAAAATCGAGCACAAGGCGATGATGCCGCCAAATATCACCAATGTCAGACTGTGCCCTTTCCAGGAAACGTGTTCTTCCATTACTTTTTCGCTTCTCCTGCACTCTTCATGAAGTAAGTGAGAATGTCGACCGGAAGGGGAAAAACCACGGTTGTGTTCTTTTCCACCCCAATTTCCGTAAGGGTTTGGAGATATCGCAATTGCAGTGCAACCGGCTGTTGAGCGATGGTCGCGGCGGCATCCGCCAACCGCTGCGACGCCTCGAACTCTCCCTGTGCATGAATGATCTTTGCTCGCTTTTCACGCTCGGCTTCCGCTTGCCGGGCCATTGCGCGCTGCATCACTTCCGGCAGGTCGACGCCTTTGATTTCCACGAGAGACACTTTGATCCCCCATGGGTCCGTATGCTGGTCGAGTATTTCCTGAAGCCTCTGGTTCAGCATTTCTCGTCTGCTCAACAGATCGTCAAGGCCCACCTCCCCCAGCACCGAACGCAAAGTCGTTTGGGCCAGTTGCGAGGTGGCATATAGATAGTTCTCTACCTCGACGATGGCCCTAGCTGGGTCCACCACCCGAAAATAAACTACCGCATTCACTTTGACAGTGACGTTGTCCGCCGTGATGACATCCTGAGCCGGCACATCCATTGTTATGGTGCGCAGGCTGACGCGAACTATTCGGTCAATCGGCCAGAACACCCAAATAAGGCCGGGCCCTTTGGCATCGTGCAGCAGGCGGCCGATCCGAAAAATGACGCCGCGCTCGTACTCACGCAGAATGTTGAGCGAATTGAACAACCATAACAGCACGATTGCGACAGCGACGAGCAGTACCGGGAATTGGTCCATGCGTTTCCTCTTTCAGGTGATGCAATGGCGTTGTGTGAGAATCATGACGGCTGGCCGCTGACCGGCTCAACCTCGAGTTGCAGGCCGCGAGCCTTAACGACGCGAACTCTCGAGCCCGCCGGAATGTGTTGTGTGGATGAAGCGTTCCAATACTCGCCGTGAACGAGGACTTTGCCCTGGCTGTTGATGTCCGTCTTGGCGACGCCCACTTCCCCGATCATCCCTTCTTCTCCAGTAACAGATTTTTTCCGGTGCGACAGGTACACGAGACGAACCATAAACACGGTGATGACAGCCAGAGGGATGGCGACTGCCAGTGTGGTTCCGAACTGAATGCGAAGCTGGGGGATAGGCCCTTCAACCAGCATCAACCCTCCCACGACCATCGCGACGATGCCTCCAATCGCCAATATTCCGTGGCTGGTTATGGTGGCTTCCAAGACAAACAGCGTGATCGCCAGGAATATTAGGGCGGCGCCCGTAAAATTGACCGGCAGCAAGTTAAAAGCGAACAGGGCGACGATCAAGCTGATCGCGCCAAGAACTCCAGGTAGAATGAGGCCTGGATGCGTCATTTCAACGTAAAGGCCTAGAAGGCCAAAGAGACCGAGCACAAAAGCCAGATTGGGATTCAACACGCGTGACAATAACTGCTGCCGCGTTGTCATTCGGAATACTTCGACCGCTGCTCCCTGAAGTTTCAGCGTCTTGACCGAGTCGTCCATCCGCCGGACCTCTTTTCCATCGAAATAGCTCACAATAGCGGGAACATCGGCGAGAACAGCGTCAATGAGTTTGTCCTTTAAGGCTTCTTCAGCCGTGAATGACTTGCTCTCCGTTACTCCCTGCTCCGCTAAAGCCGCGTTGCGCCCGCGTTTTGCGACATAGCTGCGGATGTAAGCGGAAGCGTCGCTTACGATCTTCTTCTCCATGACATCATCAATCCTCCCGCCTGTGATGGACACAGGATGGGCGGCGCCGGTGTTTGTACCGGGCGCCATGGTCGCGGCATCGCCTGCCAGTAGAATGAACAAGCCTGCAGAAGCCGCTCGAGAGCCATTTGGACCAACCCACGTAATCACAGGGACAGGTGATGCAAGAATCGCTTCGACAATTTCGCGCATGGCCTCCGACAGGCCCCCTGGCGTATTGATGCGGAGAATGACGGCCGCCGCACCCACTTCCTTGGCGTGATTCAGGCCGTTTCGGATGTACTCTGAACTTATAGGATGCACCACGTCATCAAGGTCGATCTCGATGACCGTAGGAACCTGCGCCCCTATCGCCACGCTGCACGTGATTAGCATCGCGAGGAGTCGAAACAGTTTCATTGAAGTTTTTCTGACAGAAGCCGTTGAAGTTTTTGCACTTCGTTGAACAGCGATTGCGACTCAGCGGAATTCGGATAGGCGCGCTGTATTTCTGCCAATTCGCGAAGCGCATCGCCGTATTGGTGTCCGTCGACCTGTGTCTGGACGAGATCAATCCATGACGTCAGATCCTGAGCCTTGCTTCGACGCGCGAGTCTCGCGGCAGTCCAGATTTCACTCGACGAACGGAACGTGCTCGACGACCTGACTCGTTCCAGCTTAGGTAATGGTTGAACGAGCCAACGCTCCACACGCTGCGAAAGGCGCACCGCTTCTGCGGTGAGACGTTGGGCTGCATCGTAGCGCCCTAGGCGATCATGTGTACGGCCCAGCAGAAACAAGGCGTCACTGTCACGGCCTCGAAGTTTCAGGGATGCTATCAGCTCCTTTAAGGCAAGCTCATAGTCCCCCTTCAGAAAGGCGGAGTACCCGATGTTAAAATAAGCCTCGCTGGAGAGAGGCTGCAACTCAATCGCCCTCCTCCATGCCAAGACTGCTCCCACGTGATCTCCCTTCTCCAGTAGCGCGGCGCCCAGATTGACGAGGACGTCATAGTTTGGTGGGAGCTTTTCGTATATCGCTGCTGAACCCGCATAATCGCCCAGATAGAAACGATTCAACCCGACGAAAAACTGCGACTCCGTGTAATCCGGACTTTTGGGATCCACCAACATGAACCACCGATTCGATTCCCTGAAGTCTCTTTCGAGATGCGCAACGCGGCCTAGCTGCAAAATCGCAGATGTGTAGGCGGGATAAAGACGCACGGCGGTTTGCAGGAGTTCTTTGCGTTTTTGAGGATCGGAAACGATTGTTCCGCGAATGTAGTTTTCAAACGCACTGCTGGGCGGTTCTGGCGTTTGTCCGCCGCTCGCATTCGCAGGACTGACGCTACGATGAATCTGCCCTGAAATGTCGCTTACAAGCGAGATGACATTCTCGAGCTTCCCTTTGGCCTTAACCTCCGACGACTCCCTCATACGTCCGACATCAATAAGGCGGGCGGAAATCTCAAAGTCGTCCGCACTCCCGGAATATCGGCCTGCGATGACGACGTCGGCGCCTATCTCCCATGCGAGCTTTAAAGCGGTTGCACGGGTCACCATCGTCGATTCAGGAATACCCAGACGTTCATATCGATCGACGCGTTCGTCGCGAGTGAAGACCGTCAGGCCCTTATTCGAGCGAAGGCCTTCGACCAGCAATGCAGAAATACCTTCACCGATCCAGTCGAGGTTGCGGTCGTCAGATAGGTTCTCGAAAGGGAAGATCAGCACTGTGCTGGTTTCCGCACGTGCTGGGGTTGTGCCCGCCAGCACGAAAATCGTGTATATGAGGACCCGGCTCAGCACCTGTCGATTATAACCCACCGCATTACCTGTGTTATTGTTTTGAAAAGACTTGCGGCTTATGAATTCATCGGTCTTCATATGCGAATTGCGATCGACATTCGAAGAATTAACGAGTTCGGAGTTGGAACCTACATCTGGAATCTCGTTCGCAATATGGCGGCGCTCGATGATCGAAACGAGTATCTGCTGCTCGGCTCTCATCGTCAGTTTCACGAGCTAGGCCCGCTGCCACCCAACTACAAACAGCTTTACCAGCCCAATGAAGACAATTTCTGGAGGAACAACTGTTCGATCCCGCTGTTGCTGCGCCGCCAAAACGTAGATCTCGTGCACATTCCGCATCACGAGGCGCCCATGATGGTCCCTTGCAAGCTTGTGGTGACGATTCACGATTGTGTGCACGTCCTTTTTCCGATGGAAGACTCGTCGAAGTTCAAGAATTATCGAATCTACCTTCGCACCAAAAAGGTGATCGAGAACGCCAGTCATGTGGTGGCGGTCTCCAATTCCACGAAGTACGACCTGATTAACA
>CAZIPZ010000184.1:0-8205 GCA_964541075.1 uncultured Solibacteraceae bacterium
CGGGTTGATGCTGAACAGATCAAGCTCCTGGCCGAGCTTGCGGTGGTCGCGCTTTTTGGCTTCTTCCAGACGAACAAAGTACTGATCGAGTTCTTTTTTCGTGTCGAAGGCGACGCCATACACTCGCTGCATTTGCTCGCGAGCCTGATTACCGCGCCAGTAGGCGCCAGAAACTCGCGTGATGCGAAAACTGTCAGGATCGATTTCACTGGTAGCCGAGACGTGAGGCCCCCGACAAAGATCCGTGAATGCTCCCGTCCTGTAGACGCTCACATGGTTGACGTTGTCGCCGACGAGGTTTGCATCATCAAGTTCGGCGACGGCTGTGGTTCCACGGGTTTTCAGATCTTGCAAAAGCTCGACCTTGAAGTCCTGAGACATTCCTCCGAACATTTGCGTGGCGTCGTCGATCGGCAATTCGGACCTCTCAAATCGCAGGTTCTCTTTCACCTTCCTGCGCATCCGATCTTCGATCTGATGAAGGTCATCGGGTGTAAGCGTCCGGCTCAAAAAGACGTCGTAGTAGAACCCATCATCAATCACCGGGCCGACGCCGAATTTTGCTTCTGGAAACATTTCCTGGATGGAGGCGGCCATAACGTGGGCCAGCGAATGCCGCTTCTTCTCTAATCTTTCGTTTCTTGGCATAAGCTTGTAGTTTACGGAAATGTGGAATGGAGAGCTAGACCACAAGAAAAGTGCAGAGTTCACCGACTACCACTTCGCGGAGATGCCACAAAGTGGAATGGTACTTCCCGTTGAGCTCATCTAAATCGGCAGGCAACCGGTTTGGGCGCCCCAAACCGTGCGGGGTCAATGATCTGTCCTTTAGGAGCTTTTTGGGCGTTGGTTTCCGGACGCCAAAAAACGGGAAGCGTATTAGAGACTAAATCAAAAGAATGGCGAAGGATCAAAAGCGGCGTTTAGCTCGTCAAACCGAGCTAAAACAAAGACGATTATAGGATTTCTCTTAGAAACCCAATGCCGACTATCGTTGCGATCGTCCCGACGAAAACTATGAATTCCGTAAACAAAACGAAGCTCGGCCGGCTATTCGAATGATATAGAGCTATTCGGTTATAGAAGCTCATGCTTCCTTAGACGCACGTTTGAACCCATAACCAAGAAAATCGCGTACGAAAATCAATATCGTGCAGTGGCCGGTTGTTGCTTGCTTTGGCTGAGTCTTTCTCCGGTTTGGTTGATCGCTGTATATTGCCGGTCTAATTTGATTGAGGCTAAGCAAGGATGAGTTTGACGGCTGAGAAGATTGCGTCCGTTTCCGCAAACTCGTTTTTTCATTTCGAAAAGTTTATGAACAGTCATTCCGAATTGCTGATCCGTTTTGAATGGGGGTCAGTGGTTCCCAGCTCAACAGCTCGCTTGTCTATTTCTGACACGCATTGAATCGTGATAGGTCGCTTGCCATTTTCTGCAAGTGCCTTTCGCGATTCGAAAGTAGAAGCGTCGATTTTAGGGCGTGGGTTTTCTTCTGTTTCAAGCCATGTCTCCGTTGTCGACTGTTGTCCTGGTGTTTTTTCGGCGCTGTTTTCCATTTTCAAAACCGGGTATCCCGTTTTCGAAAGGCCCGTTTCGAATTTTGTGGTTCGCACGGAACGACCCTGAATGTATGGCGCTGAACCCTTCGATTGAAAAGAGAGCAACTATTTTGTTATGTTTACCGTTTGTCCCATGTGGACGAATCGAGGAGGTCTGAGCCATCGACAAAAACATTAGGGTGAACCAGCGCATCCGGGCTCGTGAGGTTCGCGTAATCGACGATGCCAATGAGCAACTCGGCATTATGCCGCCGCAACAGGCGCTGAAGATCGCCGAAGAGCGAGGTCTGGATCTAGTGGAGGTGGCTCCTACGGCTACTCCACCCGTTTGCAGGATCATGGACTATGGAAAGTACCTTTACCAGCTGAACAAAAAGCTTCACGAGGCCAAGAAACACCAAAAAAACATTACGGTAAAGGAAGTCAAGTTTCGACCGAACACGGATGAACACGATTATGAATTCAAGAAGAATCACATTGTTCGATTCTTGAAACAGGGCGACAAAGTCAAAGCGAGCGTGTTTTTCAGAGGACGGGAAATCGTTCACCAGAGTATTGGCCGCGCACTTTTAGATCGATTGGTGGAAGAACTCGTTGAGGTTGGCGCTGTGGAAGCTAGACCAAAGATGGAAGGTTCAAACCTGACTGCGATATTCGCGCCAAAAAAATAAAGTTATTCGCGATTGAAAATTGATTGAAGAAGATTGGAAGTAGTGATGAAACTCAAAACACATAAAGGCGCAGCCAAGCGCTTCAAGCTCACTGCGACTGGCAAGGTTAAACGTCGCCACGCATTCGCGCGCCACATTCTGACGAAGAAAGCAGCGGGTCGAAAAAGGAAGCTCGGCAAGGCGTCGATCGCCACCGACGCCGATACGCCCAAGTTGCGTAGGATGTTGCCATACGCCTAAGGAGTTAAAAAGTGCCCCGAGTTAAACGTGGAACGAAACGGCACAATCGCCGGAAGAAGTTACTGAAGCTTGCAAAAGGCTACTACCTCAGCAAAAGCAAGCTCTACAAATTTGCAAAAGAGTCCGTTGAAAAAGCGCTCGGCTACGCCTATCGCGATCGAAAGGCGCGCAAGCGAGACTTTCGCCGATTGTGGATTGTACGCATTGGCGCCGCAGCGCGGCAGAATGGCATGAACTATCACCAGTTCATTCACGGGTTGAAATTGGCCGGTGTTGAACTGGATCGTAAATCATTAGCCGACCTAGCCGTTCAAGATCCCACAACATTCACACGGCTGGTCGAGACCGCAAAGGGCGCGGCCAAGTCATAATCATGGGACTTAGAGGATGTCTTCAAAGATTGGGATCGACCAGCTTCGGGCGATTAGAGAGAGTTTTGATCGCGAGCACGAATCCGCCGTCGACCGCAAATCCTTAGAGGACATCCGCACCCGCTATCTTTCCCGAAAATCAGGAATCATCACATCACAACTTCAGAATCTGCGGGACGTGCCGGCTGAACTGCGAGCCGAATTCGGTCGAGTTGCAAACGCTCTGAAGTCACACGTCGAATCCACGCTAGAGGTCCTGGAAGCCTCGATTGTCGAGCGGGAAAAACAAAGCGCTCTTGAGCGCGA
Source organism: uncultured Solibacteraceae bacterium (assembly GCA_964541075.1). Classification (GTDB taxonomy): domain Bacteria; phylum Acidobacteriota; class Terriglobia; order 20CM-2-55-15; family 20CM-2-55-15; genus CAZIPZ01. The sequence continues at coordinate 3,148 of CAZIPZ010000184.1, forward strand.
AGCGATCGACGTCACCTTGCCCGGCAATCGACGCCATCTCGGGCATCGGCATCCCCTCACGATCGTCCGCAAGGAGATGGAGCAAATCTTCGTCTCCATGGGTTACACAGTTGAGGATGGTCCGGAAGTCGAAAGCACCTACTACAACTTCGACGCACTGAATTTTCCACCAGGTCATCCAGCACGCGATCCCCGCGACACGTTCTTCATTGGAGACAACACCATTCTTCGAACTCATACATCTCCGGTTCAGGTTCGAACAATGGAGAGGATGAAGCCGCCGGTGCGCATCATCTGCCCAGGTCGCGTATACCGTCGCGATGCTTTCGATCCGACCCACTCTCCGATGTTTCACCAGGTGGAGTGCCTTCTGGTCGATGAAGGAATCACATTTTCCGACCTCAAAGGTACACTCGAGCGCTTTCACAAGCAGTTCTTTGGTGAGAAGACCAAGACACGGCTGAGGCCAAGCTTCTTTCCTTTTGTCGAGCCCGGTGCAGAGGTTGATGTGTCATGCGTCTTTTGCGAGGGTTCAGGCTGCAGAATTTGCAAGCACACGGGTTGGATCGAGGTTATGGGATCGGGAATGGTGCATCCGAACTTGTACGGTTTCGTGGATTACGATGCGGAAAAGTATACAGGTTTCGCGTTCGGCGGAGGAATCGAGCGTTACACCATGCTGAAGTACAACATCAACGACCTTCAGCTTTTTTTCCAGAACGATATTCGCTTCCTGGAACAGTTCTGATGCGAATCAGCTACAGCTGGCTCAAAGAATTCGTAGACATCCCGGAAATGCCGGCTCAACTCGCCGCGCGCCTGACAGATGTGGGCTTGGCCCTGGACGCGCTTGACACCGTCGGCGGCGATGCAATTTTTGAATTTGATGTCGCCACCAACAGGCCGGACTGCCTAAGCCACATCGGAATTGCGCGAGAGACTAGTGTTATCTATAGATCGCCGCTTCGAAGGCCAACAATCGAATTTCAAGAATCCTCTCGTCACGCAACTGACGTGATTTCGATCTCGATCGCGGATCCGGAATTGTGCTCGCGATATTGCGGACGATACATGGCCGGCGTGAAGATTGCGCCCTCTCCAGATTGGCTGAAAGCCCGGCTTGAATCTTTGGGAATTCGGTCAATCAACAATGTCGCCGATGTGACGAACTACGTGCTGTTGGAAACAGGGCAACCTCTCCACGCGTTCGATGCCGACACTCTTGCAGGAGGACAGATCATTGTCCGCCGCGCTGGAATAGATGAAGAACTGACAACGCTCGATGGAGTCACCAGAAAGCTTTCGCCTTCAGTTCTTCTCATAGCGGATGCGAAGCGTGGAATTGCAGTAGCGGGCGTGATGGGCGGCGCAGAAACGGAAATCACGCCGGACACGACAAATGTCCTGATCGAAAGCGCGAACTTCGACCCTCTTTCTATTCGAAAAACGTCTCGGATGCTGGGTCTTTCAACGGAGGCGTCTTATCGATTCGAACGCGGCGCGGACATCGAGATGGCCCACCTAGCCTGTGATCGGGCCGCTGCGATGATTCAACAACTCGCAGGCGGACAGATCCATTTCGGCCTAATCGATGTTTACCCGAGGACGCAAAAAACGGCAACAGTCCATCTAAGACGCGAACGAATCAAGGGTTTTTTAGGGATGACCGTAGCCGAAGAAGTCGTGGAAACAATTCTGAAACAGCTGGAATTTCGCGTTACAAGAACTGAGGATGGTTGGGACGTCGGTGCGCCAAGCCATCGCATCGACATATCGAGGGAGGAGGATCTTATCGAAGAGATCGCTCGCCACCACGGCTTCGACAAGATTCCAGCAACATTGCCCACATGGTCCGGACATGGTTCGGCGCTGCCTCTCGATTCGGAGGAGGAATTCTTGCGCGAAAGGCTCGAAGCCTGTGGATACACCGAAACAACGCCGATGGCTTTCAGTGACGAACCGATTGAGCGGAAGTTCAGACCAGACGTAAAACCTGTGAAGTTGCTTAATCCGATGGCCGAGGATCAGGCCATCCTGCGAACATCGCTGGTTCCTTCTATGCTTCGCACGCTGCAGTGGAACATCAACCGCGGAATGCGCAACCTGCAATTTTATGAACTCGGAAAAATCTATCGCGATGGCGGAGAAAACCGGACCTTGATCATGGCAGCGACGGGATTTCTGCGTGAAAAAACCGTTCACGAGTCGGCGCGCGAATTCAACTTCTTCGACCTGAAGGGCGATGTTTCAGAAATCCTTGAAAAATTCCACGCGCCCACAACTGTCCAGCGCGATGACTTACCGCCCTATTACCATCCAGGACGCTGCGCTCGAATGGAACGCAATGCGTTCTTGGGCGAATTGCACGCTGAGTACGCAGAAATCTTCAAGCTGCGCCAACGTGTCTACATCGCCGAGATCGAGATTGAAGCTCTCTTGCGGGCGCAGGGCCGCTACTCCATTCAGGCCATTCCGCGTTTTCCAGCCATCCGAAGAGACTTGTCCCTTCTCGTCGATAAGGGCGTTCGCTATGACCAAATTCGGTCTGCAATTCCGGAGTTTCCGGAGTTGATTTCGGTAGAGGCCTTTGATCGCCTGGAAAAAGGGTCCTTTCCTGAATCGAAATACAGCTTGTCGATATCTTTCACTTATCAATCTCCCGACAGGACCATGACAGATGCCGAGGTCGAAATATTCGAATCAACGATCCTCACAGCATTGGGATCAGCTGGTCTGGGAATAGAGCAAAGGAAATAGCATGGAGTCCACCTACGCAAAATTTGGAGAACTCGAAGCCCGAATCGCTCGAACGATTGAATTGGTCAAAACCACTCGTAAGGATAAGGATGAAGTGGAGAAAGCACTAGCCGCTGCAAGGCAACAGATCAGCAGCTTGGAGCAGGAGATTGCGGAGTTGAGGCACGAACGGGATCTCGTGAAGAATAAAGTCGAGTCCTTGCTGGAGAGTTTGTCGGAATTGACAGAGGAAAGTCTTGTCTAAGGCGAGGCCGCGAACAATCGACGTCCACATTTACGATCAGAAATATTCGATCGTCCTCAAAAGCTCTCTGAAAGAATCGGAAGTTCGACAGCTTGCCGATACGGTCGACGAGCGCATGCGTGAAATAGCCGCCGAGGCCAATACGGCGGATTCCCTAAAGGTGGCGGTGCTTACCGCCATGCATTTATCGCTCGAAATCGCCGAACTCCGGCGGCAATGCGAACAAAATGACGCTTTGATCCGCAGTAAAGCTAACGAGTGGGTGCACGCGCTGGATCAAGTCTTGAAACGCTGAATTCATGCTAGAATCGAATCGCCCTGCAGCAGTAAGTGATGGTGTCCACTAATTTTGAACCAATACTTATTTGATCGGGTGTCCGGGTTTCTGCGTGGTGTGTGGGCCTTGCCTTCGGGCTTTAAGGTCCCCTAAAGCGCGAATAGGGCGCCCACCTGTGTTAAGCAGGTTCAAATAAGGTGACCCACACGACTGTAGCGGGGTTTTTCTCTCTCCCACGTTCTCTTCATGAAAATCCTATTTATCGGCGACACCGTCGCGCACGCAGGCCGCACAATCGTTCATGATCATCTGAAACATCTGCAGAATGAGCACGGCATCGATCTGACCATCCTCAATTGTGAAAATGCAGCGGCGGGATTCGGAGTAACGCCGAGAATTGCAGACGACTTCTTCGATTGGGGGGTAGACGTATTGACTTCCGGAAACCACATTTGGGACAAGAAAGAGATCATCCCATATCTTTCCAAGAATTCGCGGATTCTGCGGCCCGCAAATTATCCACCGGACAATCCAGGCAGAGGCGCGGCGATCGTGAAGACCCGCACCGGCGAAGAAGCCGCGGTTCTCAATCTTCAGGGACGAGTATTCATGCCCGCAACTGACGATCCGTTTCGCGTAGCGGATGCAGAGTTGGCAAAGCTGCCCAAACACATCAAAGTCATCTTTGTGGACATGCACGCCGAAGCGACATCCGAAAAAGTCGCCATGGGCTGGCACCTCGACGGGCGTGTTTCGGCCGTCGTGGGCACTCACACGCACATTCCAACAGCGGATGAAACAATCTTGCCTGAAGGAACCGCCTATCTGACGGATGTTGGAATGGCCGGACCGTTCTTTTCGGTAGTGGGGGTTATGAAGGAAGATGCGATTCGACGATTTGTGACGTCCATTCCAGACAAATTCGAATCCGCATCGCAAGATGCGCGCTTGAACGCTGTCGTCTTGAATATTGACTCCAAAACAGGAAAGGCGCGCAGCATCGAAAGAATCCAGCGACGCTGAACCGTTATACTTAAGACTTATGTTTGAAACGCTTTCAGAAAAACTACAACGGGTATTCAAGAATCTTCGGGGCGAAGGCCGCTTGACCGAACAACACATTGAAGAATCGCTTAAAGAAATTCGCATCGCCCTTCTAGAAGCTGACGTCAACTTCAAGGTCGTCAAACAATTCACCGAGGCAGTAAAAACGAAGGCGTTAGGGCAGGAAGTTCTGCAAAGCCTGAGTCCGGGTCAGCAGGTCGTTAAGATCGTTCGCGATGAACTGGTGGAAATTCTTGGCGGTACAAATGTCAGGTTGAATTTTGCATCCCAACCGCCAACTGTTCTTATGCTCGTTGGTCTTCAGGGGTCTGGCAAAACCACATCGTCCGGCAAGCTGGCAAAGTGGCTTGAAAAGAACGGTCATCGACCACTGCTGGTTTCTGTGGATGTCTACCGTCCCGCTGCGCGAGATCAACTGAAGGTGATTGCAAAAGACATTGGCGCCAAGCTGTGGGAGGGGCAGCCCGATGACAAGCCTCTCACACTGTGTCAGGACGCCCTCCGTGAAGCCCGGAACACGGCGCACGATGTGGTCATCATAGATACCGCGGGACGTCTTCACATCGATGAACCGCTCATGAAAGAGCTGCGCGAGATCAAGGACGTCATTCAGCCGCACGAAATTCTGTTCGTAGCGGACGCGATGCTGGGCCAGGATGCGGTCAAGAGCGCTCAGCAGTTTCATGAGCAACTCGGATTCAACGGCTTCGTTCTC
>CAZIPZ010000185.1:0-8159 GCA_964541075.1 uncultured Solibacteraceae bacterium
CAGCGATTCGAATGAAATCACGTAATTCTGCGCTCCGTGCAGCCCGATCGGCATACTTAGCCGATAATTGACAGATAGCGGGACGATTCAAGCGTTGACTCGAGATAACAAGGGCTTTCAGTTGGCTTATGTTTTGGACATTGAAAGCCATGAGCGCGCCTCTTTCAGTTTTGCAACGACTTATCGTGTCAATGAGGGCAGGACGCATTCTATGACTCGAATCTTCCTTCAGTTCGTCGATATCTACCAGGCGCTCAGCACAGATGAAAATAGGGGCGGCAGAAACTGAGAAGCGCGCTAGGGAAGGAGGCGGTTAATAAGGATAGACAACTTAGTACGCGTTTTCCTTCCTAAAGAAGGTCAGTATCATTATTTGAAAATCAAGCCAGAGACTCCAATTCTCCAGATAAAATAAGTCATAACGAACCCTAGCAATCAGATCCGTGTCACCGCGTAGTCCGTTAATCTGTGCCCAACCGGTCATTCCAGGTTTGCTCGCGTAACGAGCATTGTAATGCGGAATCTCCGTGCTGAGTTTGGTCGAATGATAGGTTCGCTCAGGCCTGGGCCCCACGAGACACATATCACCTCTTAGAACATTCCAGAACTGTGGAATCTCATCAATGTTCCACTTTCGCATGATCTTGCCTACTCGGGTAATTCGCGGGTCGTCTCGAAGCGTGGATTGATTCGCGTCATCCTCTGCTTCGGATCCAGCCCTCATGCTGCGCAATTTGTACATGTTGAATCGCCTGCCGTTGCGGCCAATCCTTTCTTGAGCAAACACAACGGGTCCTGGCGATTCTAGAAACGACAGCACAGCGAATACGATCATTAAAGGGGTCGAAATTATCAGGCCCGAGACTGACCCGGCAATGTCTACAAGCCGTTTGACAAAGCGGTTGAGTGGGCGATCCAATGGCAGTTCGCTAATGCCTAAGATTGGTACGCCGCTAACAATCTCCAACTGCAAGCCCGAAATGAGAATTTGAAAGTACGACGGGATCACCTTGAACTGTACAAAATGCCGCTGGCAGAGGTTAGCCAACTTGACGAGCTTCTCCATCTCGGGGTCAAGATCTGCGACAAGCAAAATGTCCGCTCTTGAACACTCAAATACGGTTTCCAAATCACTAATTTGACCCAATACAGGAACGCTTTCAGGAGGCTTCGCGTGGGCATAAGAACGTGGAACGACGCACCCGATAACCTTGTAGGGCTGAGTCGGATCGGTATGGATGGCGGAAGCAACTCGTCCTGCTTCGTCATTCCAACCTAGAAAGACAACACGTTGGTGTAGTGTTTCCGCGACACGCTTGAGATGGAGAAATCTGTCAAACAGCCAGCGCCAAAGAAGCAGGGTGCCGAGACAACAAACGTAAGATGCTGCCACGTATATGCGTGATATGGGAGGTACAAACTTTAAGACAAGGCTAATGCTGAGGTATGCAAACAGCCAAAAGGTGCTGCCTTTCAGAATAATTAACGCAGACCGTCGAAATTGAAGCAAATGGCGGGCATCATAAAGCTGCAAATATCCAAAAGTTGCAATAAGGAAACTTACACCCACCAGAATTAAGCTGTGATAAGAGCCGTAGTCGCGCGGACCGGGCTCCACGACTGCGAAACTAATCCATTCAGACCTAAAGCGAATCCAAAAACCAAGACTCAAACCCGCCCACGCCGCGACTATATCGATCAACAAGGCAACAGTGAGCAAGAACTCGGTACTGAAAGGAACTGGCTGCACTGCGGAAGGCTTGTCTTGAAGGCTTACCTTTTTAGGAATCGCAGCGATGCGAGTGCGCGACATAATAACCACCAGAGACAAGTGGCGGAATTTTGATACCAGCTTTATTGCCGATTTTTAGACGACCGGTTTAGGAGAAAACCGCGGCACTCTCAACTCTGCTAACCAGTGCTCTGGCGGCGCCAGCGAAACTCTACCACAAAGCAGTGATCCAGCTGAACCACCCTTCCCGCTCTTCATCCATTTCTTCCTCTTCTTCGTCGTCCTCATCATGTTCGCCCGGCAAACAGCCAAATGCATGGGGAATGCTGGGGTATGGTGTGTTCCATCCTTTCGCAGCATGCCACAGAATCCGGTTCAACCTTTCCGCGGGAGCAGCATCTGGTCGGCTAAAGTCCATAGTCGCGGACTCAATGGCGGCGAGTTTTTCCGGACCTTGCAGCATGGCCAACGGGGGATTCATGGCGACCGGAATTCGCATGCTTTCTTGAACAAACGGAGCGAAATTCGGCGACCGCGTAAACACAGAACGCATTGGCAGTGCAGAAGCGTCAAATTTGTTCATAGGAGGAATTTGCAACATTTCTTCAATCGTCCGAAGAATACTGGTTTGGTTGTAATTCCTCGAGTCGACGACGGCCCTTCTCGCATACGGGCTAATGACTAAGCAAATAGTCCGATGCCCGTCGACATGATCTACGCCATTCTGTGCGTCATCTTCAGTAACGAAAATTGCACTCCGAGGCCAGAACTGACTGTGAGTGATGGCGTCAATGATTTGACCGAGAGCCAAGTCATTTTCTGCTACTGCTACCTCCGGTTTAGGCAATCCCGGCAAGATCCCGGCCGTGTGATCTCCGGGCAGCAACAAAATAACTAGGTTTGGAAGGTTTCCGGTTCGCTCAAATTCGCGAAACTTGTTGAGAAAGATTCTGCTGCGAAAAACGTCCGGCACGTTCATCACAAAACTTGGATAGTCTGGTTCCAACACTGGCCGAAGTGATGCAACGTCAGTGCGGCTCGTCACCCTGATTTGCAGGTCGGGACGCTGAGAATCTTCATAGTAGTCCATCCATGGCCGGGAGTGACCACCAGCCGTTCTCGCAAACTCTCCGTACACTCGAACGGTGCGACCAGCTTTCAAGGCGTGATCCCAAATAAACCCGGAGGTCGCGAATGCCATAGCGTCATCCCCGCTGAACGGATAACTGCGAGGAAATCCTGAAAAGCCACGTTCTACATAGTCTGTCGTAGTTGCTTGAGTTAACCATTGGTGCCCATCCGCACTAACCGCGCCACTGGTGTAAAAGTTGTCCATCGTCACAAAATCCAGAGCCAACTTATGTTGATTAGGTGTGACGTTCCAACCATATTCTGTCAGCGTAGGATCGCCGTTTCCTTGCCCCAGATCACCTAAAACCTGATCGTATGTTCTGTTCTCCTTGATGATAAGGAAGACGTGTTCGATCCCCAGTTCGCCCAAGTCAGTTGGTGAATCAGGAGGATCAACGGTGTTTCTGAAGGGGGTATTGTTGGCGATGACAGTCTCAGTCAGCAGGATATCCGTTTGACGTATTGAAAAAACACTAAGACTGCCCAAATACCTGTCAACCGCAAATCGCGCCCGCGCATCACGAGAACCGACTCCCTTTGCATTCGCAACATATATTCGGTCCTCTGTAGACGATGGAGACCGGACGCCAATTGCGATCGGATACCAGTCCGACGGCATGAATCCTCGGAGAACAAAACGTCTGCGGGACGGCCTGTACGAAGACCCGTCGATAAGAGGATGAGAGAACATGATGGTGGGCTCTTGAACTAGGGCCATGACGGCGACTGCGTTATTCCCTGCACTCGTCACGTACAACTTAGATCCCGATTGATTGAACGCCAAGTTCGTGGGACTGCTTCCAAAAAAGCCACTTGGAAATGCCGGAATATTGACCGTGTCTATGACCTGCAACGAGCCTACATCGATGAAACTAACAGAGTCGCTATTTGCATTTGCAACCGCCGCTACTCTGCCATCTGGCGTTATGCGAATAGCGGATGGATGAACACCCACAGGAATCTCGGCGACACGCTGAAACGTACTAAGTACGATTACGGAAACGGTTCCACTGGAAGCGATGCCACGTTGATCAACTACCACTGGAGTTCCTGAGGAATCTGCAATCCGATCACCTGTCTGAGTCCTGCGCCCTCCCCAATTCGTCACAAACAATCTGCTTCCGTCTGGAGATAGCTCCACCGCCAACGGTGCAACCCCCACCGCAACTGTTTGAACTATTTGCTGCCTCTCCATGTCATACCGGGCAACTACGTTTTGCCGGTTCAAGGCTACATACAGGTTCTTTCCCGATCTGTCGAAAACCAGGCCAGTTGGAACGCTTCCTGTTGGCATCGTTGCGAATCTGGGAGTTCTCGGACCTTGGGAAGGAATGAAGGCAATCGAATCGCTACCTGCGGCTGAGGATTGAGATGCAACAACCAATTGTCCATCGGGGCTATAAGCAATTCCGAGGAAGGAGGAACCCGGCAGAAGGACTCGAGTGAGACTTTGCCCGTCCATTGAGAAAAAGCGAACGCCATCTCCAACGAGGACCGCAAATTCGTCTCCAGTCGGACTAAATGCCATGTCGACGGGCCGATTCGAAAATTCGATGCGCCTCCCAACAGGGTTCAACAACTGATTTGTGGGCACCATAACAAAATTTTCATATCGGACTCCAATGGTCCAAAACTCCGTAAGCGTAAGTTGCCACATCGCATACGAAACAGCGCCAGTGCTAAGGATTAGTGCAAGAAGAAGTCCCACTAACCATGAAGACCTGCCTGCTGACATCTTGCCTGACGCTCCAATCATTCTTCGTTGCCACTTAGTTAGGCGGGCTGGCCGCCATTTGTTGTGTTCAAAAAAGATTCACTAGGGAGGAGTCTTGCTTCGGTCTGCTAATGTCGCTAGAACGAATAACTCAGCATCGTTCTTAGAGCGAATCTTCCACGATCTACGGCTAAAACTGCTGTGCTTCGGGTCGCGTGGAACACTGGACCGCCACCGATGCTGAACTGCCATCTAGCGCCAACGGGCGCCACGTTGAAGGAGGGTCCTGCCAGCAAACGCGCTCCACCTTCTGCTTCATCCGGTGTCCAAAAGCCTTCGAGATCTTCACCGATTCCTTCAATTCCAAGGTTGAATGAACGCGAAATAGGAACTGACCATCCAACAGACGTAATTAGATCCACGCTGTCGCGATGAGGTGAGAAAGCCTTCTCCAATACGAGATTCCCCTGAAATCTCGATGCGCCTACGCCACGACCGAGCGCAAACCGTCCGACCGCGACATTTATATCGGTCGATTCATGCCGCACGCCACCGCCCGCTGAGAGCGAAAACGCTTGCCGCGAAGGATCAAAAATCCGCAGTAACATTTCGGCTCGTTGTGAAGTACGCGTTGCCGCATGATCAGGCGATATGCCTACGCCAGCAATGTAGGTCAGACGGTTCCCAAGCGTTCCTTGCACCCCGATTCGCTGTTCAAATCGTCCTGCGCTTGAGACATCAAAAGCCCTCTCGCCAACCGAAGTTTCGATCCGGAGGGAGGTCGTCGGTTGGTCATGAGTCGTAACGCTAAATAGAAAGATTCTTTCTTGAGCAACAGTCTCGCTACCCAGCACAAAAATGAAAACGGACCAAAAAAAGGCAATGCACCGGAGATTCATGGGCGCATTATGGCATTTCGCCAGATCCGCAACTACACAAATTCAGCAGCATTCCGTCATGACCAGTTTGTGACGAGTTCTAGGTGAGCGAAACTTCTTACGGACTGCTGCCTTAAAGAAAACTGCTGTAATAAACACGATCCGGTAAATGGCATGACCCACCCCGCCCCGCCGCATGTTGGGAAGATAATCCAGGGTTTCCTGGAGAATGCGGCAGACCTCCTTGAGGTCTCCATCACGACTTCTGTTTAATCGAATTAAGGTAAGGAAGGCTCTTGTAGGTGGCGAGCCTGGTCCGTCAGCAGACCACTGGTCACTTCCCCAAGCCCTCGCGCTCCATTGACTACGTTGAGGCGCCTGGGTGAAGAAGCTCGGCGCTCATGCCGACGCAAATTGATTTTTTTGTTTTCGGCCTCTGCATCGTTTGAGTTCTTGCGTTTGCTAAGGGAACAAAGATCTATCGAACATCCGCGGGCGATATTCTTCCAGCTGCGCTGTAGGGTGTAATCGCTCCATCTACCGACAATTGATCCGATGCGTTCAAAAGAACCAGACGGACAAAGTGCCGATGACTTTTTGTTAATCGGCCGATCACAAAGCTTTCGTAGTTCATTCCTGATTGTCTGACAGGAAGTCTTGTCACAAGGGTATCCCCTCGATTGTTTGCCATCAGACTGAATGCAGCAACAGCGACGGGAGCGGACGAAGAGACGCGTATTATTCCGTTGAGTCGATCCCGTTCTTGCCATATTGGAATCTCGTTCAGCGCGATCGAAATCTGCCCATCGGGCGGAACAGTCAGCGTCGCTCGCTCAACAAGAGTTCTTCCATTTTCTACAAATTCCAACTGAATTTCCGCATCACGATCTGATGGATTCACCAGGGACAATCCGGTAGATCCGGCAAAACCGTCCGCTTGAAGAAGAAAGCGTGTGGAGGGTTTCATTGCGGCTAAATGGGCCATTGAATTGAATCGTGGCGATTTTCGGTAGGATACGATCACAGCAGCATCAGGCAACAGACCGCTGGAGTTCAGGACCTGCATATAGCCTGCTCGCGGAAGGTTCGAATCGCCCACATCGCCGAACCGTCGCACTCCCCGTGGTGGGAGTGAATATGGGACGTCCCGGATTTCTACTTGGGAAAACGGAGTGGAAGACCCACGCCAGACGTATCGAATCAAACCTTCAACAGCTTCTTCACCGCGATTCATCAAAAGCGTGTCAGTGGTCCATCCCCCTCCGGACGCGAGTTGAGGAATCACGTCCAATTCCGAAGCCGGCTGACTTAAATCGATCGCCGACATGGCAGCATGACTCCACTCGCCTGTTGCTTGCCGCTGCGACAACAGTGCTCGAACTCCAAGTTTAGCTGAAGAGTGGAACGTCAAAGTCCCACTGACGCCAGAAGCGACGTCAAAAGGTGGTTCCGTCAAAAGCCGTTGGAGCAACTGTTCCGGACTCAAAACAAAGCTGCCTGAGGCAACCTGAAGCCCCTGGGCATCCAGGGCCGTAAACGCAACTTCCGCTGGCTGGTCGCTTACATTGACGAAAGCCACCGAGGTCTGCGATCCTTCGGTCGTATCCAGCAACAAACGTCCGTCCACCATGGAAGTCGCACAGTCCAGCCCTGTTTCACTGACAACAAGCCCATTCTCTACAAACCGAGATACACCGCATCCAGCAATCGTTCCATTCGCTTGAAGCCGAAAATAGGATGTCGCGGTGGTTGAAAGTTCATCTCGGACTGTTAACCCACGTGCTCCTCCGGCCGGTAATATGAACGGCGTACGAGCCATTACGGAATCGATTCTCGACGTGTCATAAGGAAGGGTGAATTCATTCCAAGGCTCTCTCTTGTACCTGTTCAGATATGGTGAGTACGTCTGAACCCGAATGATGGATTGACTCGGTTCGAAACGAAAAATCCGCATGTACCCATTGCCTCCATTTCCAATCCATTGAAAATTGGAGTAGGCCTGACTTACAGGCATTCCCGTGGTTGCCAAGTCCTGGCGGCTCACTCCTTCAACCGATATAAAATGACCATTCACGACCAGCGATATGTTCTTCGTCCCGCCAATCAAACGATCCCAAAGCCTTTCGCCATTGTAATCGGCCGATAGTCCATACGGTGCAGGTCCATGGAGGGTGGCATTCGTCGAGCGAGTGCCATCGATGTCCAGATAGGCATGCGTCGTAACGATGACTTCCCGGTTAGGGTGATCATTTATGACCTGCCGAGCCCATTCCACCGCCGCCTCTCTCGGAAAGAACTCAAGCGCTAGCACCAGATATTTTCTGTTGCCGGCCTCGAACGTAATGTAATGATTCTCATTGCCACCTGTAGGGTACGAACTGCTGCCATACCACGACCTGCCGGCCAATCGAGCCGGACCGAAAAATCGGTTGTAGTTCCTTGCTGCACGGTTGCCAACAGAGCCGCAGCCAGCGTCATAGTCGTGGTTTCCAATCGTCGCAACATATGGCATGCCAATGCTGTCGAGGATTGCGTAGGCTTTGTCGGCATTCAACCACTGAGCGACGCTATTGCCGCAATCGACGATATCTCCCAGTCCAACAGCGGCTTTGATATTCATCCCGTCCGCGTTGGCTGCAATCCAGCGCATTTGCGCGTACATCATTTCGGGAGACGCAGCTCCCGCAGCCGCGGAGTAGTACTG